>CAKZVB010000288.1 GCA_937922015.1 uncultured Granulosicoccaceae bacterium | reverse complement strand
AGGTGCCAGATAGACAAAGGCAGTAATCGAAATGGTAAACAACGCTAATATGATTAACGTGTATTTTACGGATAACTTCACCAATCGCAGGAGAAATAGCAAATCAATAGCTCTTGTTAAAATTAGAAAATTACGTCGGCTTTTATATAGGACTGTCGATACCGGTGATTGTCTGGTAACACTATCAGTCCTTTGTACCTGTTTAGCTGCCAGCACGGTTATGCCCGACACGACTACATGCTGGCTCTTAAATGATCGGCCGCAGCTTCCACAGCCTCTGTGGGCTTGCTTGTTATATCCAGCGCCAGCGCATAGTCTTTAAGCATGGGCAGGCCGTGTTGTTTGCCCAGTTTTACTATTCCATGTTCGCAACTCGACAAAGGGATAGGCGCTATCGCCAGATCTGCCAGCATGGCTGCGCGCTGGCCGGATATATGTGCGCTCATAAATGCAATCCGGTAGTCACGTTTAACTTTCTTCAGGCTCTGCAGTGCCTGAGCACGCCACGAGCAACCTTCTTCCCACACTGATATAGGTACCGGATCCCGCTCCCAGGCTATGCCATTGCGCGCACCTGCCCACACCAGCGGCTCACGGAACAAGACTTCGGCTCCCTCTTTTTTTGCGGCTTCCGGACTGGTGGCGTAAAGACAGATATCAAGGTCGCCGCTTCGGACCTTCTCTCGCAAGGTGGCTGAACTATCAATGACCACGTCAACATTGACGCAGCAGTGTGACGCCGCAAAGCGCTGCAACATACGCGGCAGTGATCGCTGTGCTGCATCGTCAGGTGCACCAAGTCTGACTACCCCGCTGACATCAGGGGTAACAAACCTGGCAACTGTTTCTCTGTTTAACGCTAACAACCTTCGTCCATGTTCAAGCAGAACTTCTCCATCGCTGGTGGGGGTCACTGAACGGGAGTCACGGCTAAAGAGAGACTTGCCGACCAGTTGCTCCAGCCTTTTTACCTGCATTGAAACGGCTGAGGGTGTGCGGTGAACGTGCTCCGCTGCTGCCGAAAAATTACCTGTGTCGGCAATGGCAACCAATGTACGTAGTAAATCAAGTTCCAGCAACGGGGCGGGCTCGGTGGTTGACGGCATGAGGTTTTCTCCAACTATCAAATTAATTGACAGATAAATGCAATTCTATTCGTTTGATTAAATCATGAGTTGGGCCGATAGTCTAGCTGTGCCTGATGGAAGGTGCTAACCACTACCGGAGAAGAAAACATGAGCACATGCTGCATCGACACTAAAAGCGCGTTACCCGGGTCGTTGCCAAAAGAGCCGACCAATATATTGTCAGGACTACTGACAAGGCTTGTGACCTGGTGGCAGTCAATGCGACAACATCGCAATAATAAAAAAAACCTCAAGCCATTGCTGTCACTGGATGAGCGTATGCTTAAGGACATCGGGGTGACGCGAGGTGATGTGACCTGGGCGAGGGGTTTGCCAAAATCGGTAGACGCAAGCGTAGAGTTGGAAATAGTCGCGCGACGACGGAAGCGTTAGTTCACTTGATTTGTGTATACATGCAGGTGTATTCATGAGTAGGCTGCATTTACGATGGGCCTATTCATGACTGTTGCCTGTCCTGTGCCTGGGTTGAATATATCTGACAGAAGCCCTGAACCCTGAAGTTTTCTAATGTTAGAGTTGGAATGTACAAACAAAACAGGTTTCCATGAAGCATATTAACGGAAAAACGGCAGCTCGGTATTGTGCGGCGTTGTTGGTCGTGGCGTTATTTATGTTTCCGATATTCTGGTTTGCACTTACTGCAATCAAACCGCGTTGGGCGATCTTCAACAAAGATCAGGTGATCTGGTTTGATTTTGTACCTACGATTGAGAATTTTTTAGCGGTGTGGATCGGCCCGTCGATATTCTCAATCAGGGAGTCGATGTTATCTTCGATCATTGTGGCAAGCGGTTCTACCGTTGTGGTGGTGATTGTCTCTGTGCCAGCAGCGTTCGGCCTTTCCCGAATAGCTTTTCGCGGACACCGATGGTTTTTAGCAGGAACTTTAGCACACAGGTTTCTACCGCCCGTTGCCATAATCATTCCATTGTTTTTCATTTTTCATAACCTGGGACTACGCGACACCCATGCAGGGATAATTCTGGCGCATACTCTCATCAGCATGCCCGTAGCGGTTTTACTGATGAAATCGTTTTTTGATGATATCCCGCGGGAAATTGACGATATGGCTTGTATTGACGGTGCCACACGTCTGCAAACATTTTGGTGCATCATACTGCCCACCGTTCGCGGTGGCGTTGCGGCCACTGCTATACTGTGTTTTATTTTCTCCTGGACGGAGTTCCTGTTGTCGTTATTCCTCACCAGCTCCATCAGGACGCTGCCTGTTAGAATTTCCCTGTTTGATGCAGGGTCGCAGGTAAGCCTGATAGCAGCTACCGGGACATCGGCGTTAGTACCGGGTTTTATATTTATTCTGTTGGTACAAAGATACCTGGTGCGCGGCTTAACCATGGGAGCGTTAAAATAGGATTATGTCTGATCTATCCGATATTCAAACTCTCCGTCGCTGCATTTTACACGATGCAAATACTGCTGATGAACACCAACTGCACTGATCTGGCCGGCGTATAGGATGAGATGCCAACCATTTGGGGAAAAACACTAAAAAAATTCCCCGATATCCCGGGCCATCAAAGTAATAACCGGATGCGAAAAATTCCCGTATCAAGTAGGATAAAAATATTCTTCGCATATTAAAGTTGAAAATGAAAGATACCCAGACAGCCCCGTATTCCGGTTATTTCAAAAGGGATGTTCCAGCCGAGGATCCTGAACTGACTCACGTAGGGCCGGGTACCGTTTGTGGTGAATACCTGCGGCGTTACTGGCAACCGGTGGCAATGCTGAGTGAAGTCAGCGACCTTCCGCTTGCCATCCGAATTCTTGGTGAAGATCTGGTTTTATTTCAGGATCAGTCCGGCACACTGGGTTTGTTGCATCGGCATTGTGCTCATCGGGGGGCCTCGCTTGAGTTTGGTATTATTATGGAGTGCGGTATCAAGTGCTGTTACCACGGTTGGCACTTTGATGTTGACGGCAGGCTGATTGATGCACCGTCTGAACCACTGGGTAGCCCGGTACGGGACAAGGTTGTACAGGGGGCTTATCCGGTGCATGAAGTGAACGGTATTGTTTTCGCCTACATGGGCCCGCCTGATAAGAAACCGGACTTCCCGATTTATGACACCATGAATATCGAAGGCACGGCGTCGAAAACCTTTTCATTGAGCATGCCAGCCAATTGGTTACAGGTGTATGAAAACACTCAGGACCCTATTCATGTGATTCATCTTCATGCCTTGTCCAGTGGTGTGCAGTTTGGTGCTGCATCGGGAGTTGAACAACTGATTGAATATCGAACAACTCCACTGGGTATGATGAATGTCCAGACAAGACGCGTCGGTGATCATCTGTGGACTCGCACGACAGACTCGATTTTACCCAACGGCAATCAGACGGGAGCGATCTGGGAAGAAGCTGAGAGCAAAAAGATCTTTCAGCGTGTATCAATGTTGCGCTGGATGGTACCGATTGATAATACCCATACTCTGACAATCGGGTGGCGATATTTCAGCCCGCAGCTTGATCCGCGAGGCCAGGACGATCCGTCACAGGTGGGCAAGGAAACCATAGACTTTATCGGTCAGACCGCCGGGCGGCCCTACGAAGAACAACAGAGACAACCCGGTGATTACGAAGTGCAGGTATCGCAACGACCAATAGCCATACATGCCCTTGAGCACAGAGTCACCTCCGACAGAGGCGTGTCAAAATTACGTAAACTTCTTCGCGATAAGGTGCGTGCGCATAATGAAACGGGGGAAGCTGCGATGCCGGCTCTGAATGAAAATTCAATCGTATCGACCTATTGCCAGGACACGGTTTATCCGGTTAACGAGGCAGAAGACGACGAGAAACTGATGCGTAGTTTTGGTGCCCGCATCGCGGATACTGTTTTGCAGAGTGATCCGTATACTGCAGAGAGAAGAATCGAAATGATTGATAAAGTATGTGCCGGGGAATTTGCAGAGTCGGGAAAATAGAACTGCGTTGTGAATACACTTTGCGTCACTGATTGTTTTTAGCCTGTACAAATCACCGTGTCGATTAACACAAAAATTTCCTGATGACAGATCCGGTGATGTCGCCATTTAACCTTGATTCCTGAATTCTAGATAATCGAAAACGCGCTCGATGAACCAGGTATCCAGGTCTCTCCGGGATATCGGGTGTTTGCCTCTTAACCTATTGCCCTAAAAAGCGCTTTACCTCAAGTACTGTTGAACGTGTAGTATCGAATCTACAGTCACGAAAATCATTGAAGTTCAAAAAGAGAAGCAACGATATATGAAGCGATCTAAAGCATCGCGTTTGTCGGCAGCGCCTACAACACTGATCCTATGAACGCGCTTTCCGATTCCAGCCGGCTTGCGAAGTTCACTCTGGCAAGTGGAATAACAAATCTGGCCGATGGAATAGCCCTGGTAGTGTGGGCATGGCTCGCGTCTCTGCTAAGTCGTGACCCGATATTTGTGGCGCTTATGCCTGTGGCGCTGCGACTGCCCTGGTTTCTATTCGCGCTACCGGCAGGGCTGGTAACAGACAGAACGGATCGTCGTCGTTTAATCCTTGCCATGGACCTAGTCCGGGCTGTCGCGTTTGCAGCGGCGGCTCTGGTCGTGTGGGGCTCGATGCCACTGGCACCCGCTGTTGAAAACGGCACGGTCATGCCGGTGTTGTTCGGGGCACTGCTGGTACTTGCATTAGTGGTAGGAACGGCGGAGGTGTTCAGGGACAATGCAGCACAGACTATGTTGCCAGCTATAGTTCCACACAATCAATTAGAACGAGCCAACGGGCGGCTTTGGAGCGTTGAGTTAGTTGGCAACGCACTACTGGGACCAGCGCTTGGCGCTTTTCTTATCACATCGATAATCTGGCTCCCGTTCGCTATCAACTCTGTGATGTTTTTACTGGCAGTTTTACTGATGTCCGGGATACGAGGCCGCTTTACGCCTGATCGGACCGACACTTCCGATTGGCGCATGGAGTTGGGGCAGGGGCTGGCATTCCTGCGCAATGCGCCACTGCTGCAGCTTCTCGCTGTGCTGACGGGAGCATGGAATCTACTACATCAAATGGTGGTTATTGCGCTCGTCCTCCACGTACAGGAAAATCTCGGGCTTGATGCATTGGGTTATGGTTTAGTCCTGGCTGCCGGGGCTCTCGGAGGTATCTCGGGTGGTCTGGTCGCTGACCGGGTTGTGAAGTGGATGGGGCAGGGTGCAGCTGCCCAATGGATGACACTCGCTTCGGCCGTGGCTTTCATCGCAATACCGTTTGCGTCGAGCGGGATTGCGTTAGCACTTGTATTAGCCGCTTTTGAATTTACCGGGTTGATCTGGAATACCGTCTCTGTATCTTACCGACAAAGAATTATCCCCGATGAGCTGTTGGGAAGAGTCAACAGTATCTACCGCCTGCTGGCCTGGGGAATGATGCCGGTGGGACTTCTCCTTTCAGGGATAGTTGTCAGTGTGGCGCAAGCGACCATGACCCGTGAAGTTGCACTAGTGATGCCGTTCATCGTAGCTGCACTCGGCGGTACGCTATTGACAGTGTTCGCCTGGAGGCCTTTAGAAAAGGGCTTCAGCGCGATTTGACCGGGATTTTTCCAGTGCACTGGCCCCGGATAACAGTGTCAATATTCATCGGAAGCAAGTCAGATCATCAGCCAGTAGCTGACTGGCAGCTATGATTGTAAATAGCCATTCGTATCACATCAGGGAACGGTAGTCCTAAGCTACGCAGGTTTATCTAACCAGGACAGAACTCACCGGTAGTTAAAGGGTATAATTAAAAGAAAATTCACTCTCAAACTGAAATGTTTTTTAGTATGACTACGGAGTAGATTTAACTCCCGGTTGACAATGACGTTTGTATAATCGAAGCAATGAGAAGATCGATGATCAATCATGGTGTTATCACAAATCCAAATAGCCTTTATCCGAAGTGGCAGCAAAAATGAAACTTTCATCCGTAACGGAGAGCATGTTAGCCGGTGAGCACGGCCCGGCACGCAAGTGGGCAGTCGAACACCAGATTCAGATCGGGCGCATGTTTGATGCGGAAGATATGGTGGCAGTCAGTCAGGCTCACATGATGGCAGATCCCGAATCCATCGGACTCGCCGGTGTTGAACTGGTAGAAGGTTTTGCGGCACTGCCTGAAGAACAACGCCGGGTAGCGATCCCGATGATCACAGACCCCAGAGGGGTCGACCTCAACTATTATGATCCGCTCGGTCAAACAGAAGAAATGGCAAATCTTGAACGACGCTTTATTTTTGCCTGTCGTGCCATGGGTATTGTGATGACCAACACCTGCATTAACTATCAAACAGTGATGCCACCGGTACGCGGTGATCACGTTGCCTACGGTGATACCGGTGTGGTGATCTACTCAAACAGTTTTTGTGGCGCACGATCAAATTTCGAGGGTGGGCCGTCTGCGCTGGCAGCAGGGCTTACCGGTTATACACCACGTTACGGTCTGCATCTTGATGAAAACCGTGTGGCCACCAAACGTTTTGTCATCGAAAGACAACCTGAAGAACTGACCGAGTGGGGTGTGCTTGGCGCTGTCATCGGGCGACGCTCCGGCTCGTACTGGGAAGTACCCGTTATTGAAGGCATTGAACGTGTACCAAGCTCGGACGAAGCCAAACACATGGGAGCGGCGATGGCCAGCTACGGGTCGACGCCGTTGTTTCATATCGTCGGAGTGACGCCTGAGTGTAACAGCCTGGCTGATGTCAACGGCACTGATTTACCGATTGAAAAGATTACTGATCAAGATGTTGAAGAATTGCGCGGGTCTTTTGGTGCAGTGGGCGAAAAGGTTGATGTCGTGGTTTTTGCAGCACCACAACTTTCAATAGTCGAAATGCAAAGTGTAGCCATGCTTTGCCGTGGCAGGAAACTTCATAAAGACACGGCAATGCTGGTTTGCACACCGCCGAGTGTGTATGTCGATGCAAAAAATGCAGGCTTCATAGAAGATATCGAAAACTTTGGCGCGCGGGTTTTACAAGGCACTTGTTTCTACCAGCAATACGCCCGTGAAATTGGTGAGGCCAATGGCTGGACGCGCTTGTTATCAAACTCCACCAAAATTGTGAACATACTTGGCGGTTACGGATACAAGCCTGCGCTGGCGTCTATGGCTGATTGTGTCGACGCGGCAGTAGCCGGAGAGATTGTCTAATGTCGGACATACTCAAATGCCATGCGGGAATTGGCGGAAAAGTAGCAGGCGAAGCGCTGGTGGCCAACGATAACTTTTCTGCACGCTACGATCTGGATCGCATCAAAGGCATATTTTCACGCCCTCAACATGCGCTGGCCGGGCAGAGCTATGTAGATAAAATATTAGTCCTGAATACCGCTAAAGGCGGTGTAGCCACAGCGTGGATGCTTTATGAAATGGTATCGCGTGGTATGGCACCCAGGGCACTGTTGCTGAATTCGGCTAACACCATTCTGGCTCAGGGTGCCGCACTGGCTGAAATGCCTTTGTGTGATCGATTTGATGATGGCGATATCACCGCATTGATAAAGACCGGTGATCAATTGATCGTTGATCCGGAGCGTGGACAGGTGACAGTGACGCGTCATTAGCCGACGCTTCCCACGGCTATGCTACGGGAGGGATAGTCCGGCCGACCGACGAATCTGAATCAGTATTAATCACTCAGATACTCATCAATACCCTGTATGATTTGATACGCGACAGTGACTCAACAAAGCCCGGCTACATGACACTAGACAAAGTGCAGCGCTATGGGACATACAGTTGACCGGAACAATTGGATTCACGCTCTTGTTTGACCGGGTTATACAATTCTGCCAATAGAGATTGAAAAATGACCAATCCCGACAACACAGTCAGTTTCCAGAATCTACAAAACTTCATTCAACAGTGTTTTGAAGCGACTGGTATGTCCGCTCACGACGCGGGCAGGGCGGCGGGTTTGATGGCCAGGGCCGATTTGATCGGGCAGGACGGACACGGCGTATTTCGTCTGCCGCAATACATCAAGCGAATTGAGGCAGGCGGTCTGAATGTCACACCGGATATTCACAGCGTTGAAGATCGCAAAGCGACCGCGCTTGTCGATGGAGACAACGGTCTGGGTCATCTGGTCATGAGTCATGCCGCGGAGCTTGCAATAGAAAAGGCCGCGTCTACCGGTATTGGCTGGGTAGGGGCACGGCATTCCAACCACGCAGGGCCTGCCTCATTGTACGCCATGATGCCACTGGAACGCGATATGATCGGGATCTACGTCGCGGTAGGCAGTGCTAACCACTTACCACCCTGGGGTGGTACAGAGATGCTGCTCAGCACAAACCCCATCGCTATAGCGATACCCTCGGCGACAAACCCGCCGATCGTCCTCGACATGGCGACAACGGTCGCTGCGTATGGCAAGGTCAAAACAGCAGCCCAGCGTGGAGAAACCATGCCTGAAGGATGGATGATCGACCGCCAGGGGCAACCGTTAACCGACCCTGCGCGTGCATCTGAAGGGTTTCTTCTGCCTATAGGTGGTCCGAAGGGATACGGACTATCACTGGTATTCGGGATTCTTGCCGGCACATTGAATGGGGCACATTTCGGCCGCGATGTAGTGGATTTTAATGCTGACAGTAAAACCACCACCAACACGGGTCATTTTGTTATCGCACTCGATATAGGTGCATTTACCGACCCCGATAGATTCAAAGCGGGTATCGATGAAATATGGACTCAAATGAAAGCGTCACCACTGTTACCCGGAGTGAAAGAAATCCGTCTTCCCGGTGAGAGACTGGCGCAGGTTACCGCACAACGCACTAAAGACGGTATCCCGATTCCGCAGCCTCTGCTTGAAGCATTGTCAAAGGTTGCCGAAAAACTTAACGTTTCTCCTTTGGCCACCGGCAATTAACAGCTAATTGCACAGTATAAGTGATAGATAATCGGTACTTGAGCGGTATGCATAACAGAGGTGTCAGAGCAGATCAAACCACGAATGGCGCGCGAGCGCCAACACGCAACCCCACTTCGCAAAGCGCTACAAGCGCTGTTATCTCCAACAGAGCGGAATAACACCGGACTTCCCCGAAATAGCGTCTGCCTTGTTTTTCAAACCCATCCGGAGTCGGGA
>CAKZVB010000287.1 GCA_937922015.1 uncultured Granulosicoccaceae bacterium | reverse complement strand
GCTTGCCAGCGCCCAGCTAACAACCCGTCGCAGGAATTTATGCCCTATGGCATCCAGTTCGAGTTTATTAGATTCCATTGAGATCAGACGTACACTGGGCATTCGAAACTGAATGTACAGTGGCTCACTGTAATTCTCGGGTTCTGTCATCACTTTCTCTCATAGCGCAATAGCCGCAGACGCAACAAAGAATACAGAGGTTGAGCTGGCTTCAAGCCTGCAACGACACTGGTGTTTTATTTCTACTGAAATGAAACAGGACTAACGCCACTGCCGCAATAAAGGCAGGCAGATGTAACTCTACCGGCTTGAACATTATCGCAGCCGCCAATAGCAGGCGCGCTGCAATTTCCAGAACCGATAACGCCTTACGATCAAAACCTGCCAGCGCACTGGCAATCAAATACAGCGTTGCAAGTAATCTACACAACAACCAAAGCAGTGGCATCAAATGTAACTGCCCGTCATAGCCGGGTAAATACCGGGCCGCCGAAGGCAGAGCTGAAGGATCCAGCACCGCTGATTCAATCAACAGAATCTCGGGGTAGAAGGCAAAAACAAACGGAATAATAAACATCACAATTCCGGAGC
Organism: uncultured Granulosicoccaceae bacterium; assembly: GCA_937922015.1. Lineage (GTDB taxonomy): Bacteria > Pseudomonadota > Gammaproteobacteria > Granulosicoccales > Granulosicoccaceae. The sequence goes on along the minus strand of CAKZVB010000287.1, from coordinate 7,298 downwards.
GCACCGCTGAAAAAGCGGTCGCCATCGGCTCTGCCTTGGTAATTGTTGCTGCAGTAAAAGCAGCTATCGCCACCGGCGGTGTAATAGCAGAGGCCACCGCAAAGTAGAAAATAAACATGTGTGCGGTAAAGATGGAAAGCCCCAGGCCTGACAATACCGGCCCCATTAACAAGGCAACGTTAATATAGGCTGGCACCGCCGGCATGCCCATGCCCAGTAGTATCGCAAGGGCCATTGTTGTCATTAATGCGATCAACTGAAACAGACCGGATCCACTGCCGGCAAGATCAAGCGAGCGCAACCAACCCAGTACGTCGAGTGCAATAAAGTCTGAAAGGCCGGTAAAGTTAAGACAGAAATCAATGATCGATACAGCCAGAAACATAAGGTACAAAGTGGATATCAATACGCCGGAACCGGACAACGCATCGAGCAGGCGTTTAGGGTGTTGCCGCATGCCCTTATCGAGAAACAGTAAAAAACAAAGCAGCAGCACCGCCCACCACCCTGCACTGCCTGCATCACCAGCTGAGTTTTGCAGCAGTTCGAAAAACCACGGCAGGTCAGCGGCATGACAGGAGCCGTTTTGTATAACGTTCTGCACACCAAACAATGCCCCCAGCATTCCACAGCCAATGGCCTCTTTCGGTGTCAGCAGTAAAAACAGAATTAACAGTATCGGTGCGAAGATCATGATCAGGTTGAGCTTGTCCTGACGGGACAGCACCATGTCTTGTGTGATTTCGCCTATAGCCTCAATGCCCTGCTTGCGTGACTGGAATACAGCAGATAAAAACAAACAGAAGAAGTACGCAACTGCCGGTATCGCCGCAGCTATTATCACCTGTCTGTAGGGCACCGCCGTGAGCGCTGCCAGTACAAACGCAGCCACCCCCATCACCGGTGGCATGATCGACCCACCCGATGAAGCGGCGGATTCCATACCACCAGCGAAGACTTTGGAAAAGCCGCGCTTTAGCATCATCGGGATGGTTAATACACCGGTAGACAACACATTAACCACCGGCCCCCCGGAGATGGTGCCGAACATGGCAGATGAAACAATGGCTGCGTGTGCAGGCCCGCCGCGTAATTTTCTGGTCCATAAAAATGCCAGCTTAATCAGTGAACGTCCGCCCGCCGAGGCACCGAACAAGCCGCCGAGGACTATGTAAGGAAAGACGGTGTTCAGGATGATGTCCATAAAACGGCCAAGCAGACCGGACGAGTTGTTTACCAGTGCATCGTGCAGACGTGGTCGCCCGTCGGCCAGCAACCTGGGTTCTCCACCGAGCTTGGTCATCAGGTATTTGTTGATGTCGTCAGGACCATGAAAATACCAGACCAGCACAGTGATCACGGTGTAAGTGGCAATCGCTATAGCGACCAGCACCAGCGGCAGCCCCCACACCTTTACGTTGTAGGCAAGAAACACCAGTACCGCCAGGCCGATAATGGCTACCAGCCAGCCCTGTGTTGTGTTGATACACTGCGGGTCTTCTACTGAATCGGGGACCGGCAGGCCATACAACTCTGCAAATTCAATTTCCGCCGCCAGACTGCCGGCAATTAGCTTTGCACGCTCACCGGTGATTTGATCGACCAGACACACCGATTCGATTTCAACCATATAAGTGAGTGAAATAGCTATTGCTGCTAGTAGCAGCGCTACATCCAGCGCCAGACCGGAGCGCCTGCGAATCGGTGAGCTGTTTGCCAGCTCTCGCCACAGTGAGTGCTTGAGTGCGACGATAGTCATCATCACCGCAAAGGCGATGGGATAGAAAAACTCGTAAGGATATTTACGGATCGTGAAGTCTTTAAAACCAAACAATCCCTCAAAGGCATCATCGACTCCGGGAATACCGGGCATTGCATTTAATAGCCCGACAATGACAAAAGCTAACGCCAGCCAGTAAACCAATTTTTCGCCAATATCGACAGGTTTCATCGTAGCAGGCGTTTCATCTGACATTAATGTTGTCCAACTATTGGATATTCATAACGGTTGCAAAGTCGCCCTGCCGGATCTAACCGGTGCTCATCCAGAAACAAGGGCCTGGCGAGGATCAATCAGGTGCGTTAGATTTTGCCAGCCGTATATGAGCCCGTCGTTCCAGGTAATTACATGAGGTCGGTGGAGATCACGTGCATGGTGGTCCGCAATTGTTTCTGGATGGGCACTACTCGGGATTATCCAGCCAGAGGTGACACTTACCCAGACTATTCATCTGGTTAAGTGTAGGACAGGCTGCAACTTACCGCAGCCTGCCACTCATTGCTGACCTGAACTTCTAGCCGTCGTTTGGTTTCGCACAATCGTCGATCGTAAACCCTGCCTCTTCCCATGCAGCCACTGCACCGGCGTGATACTTCAGAGGGTTAGGTCCACACATACCGGACTTCACGGCGTCAACAATGCCATAACCGGCATTTCTGGCAAACGGCGCTTTACTCTTCAGCTTGTCCAGTGTGTCAATGTGCGCTTTGGTCAAGGCTTTCGCCAGATCGAAGGACATACTCTTGTTCACGATATCGCCGCCAATGGTAGCAAGACCACGGAATGTACCGTCCTCAGTTACCAGCGTCACATTGCCTTCACCCAGTGTAGCTTCTGAAACAGGCACAGTGAATGGTGCTGATCCGGGGGCACGGAGGTATTTTTGAAAACCTTCTGAATCCCACTTATCTTTTGGAATTGACCATACCGTCATGCTGCCCGAAGCCAGTGCCTGGGTAATACGGCTGTCTGGAAAAAGAATTGGCAGCACTGTGGCATCGGCTGAACCATCAGTGATAGTTTTTACTGCCTGGCCCCAGTTGACCTGAACACCTTTATAGCCGTCACCCTCTTTGAGACCGGTAGTCAGTTGAATAACCGCTCTGGCGTTGGTAACTGCCGCTCCGCGTGGTGGACCGTTGTAGATGGTTCTACCTTCCAGATCATGCCAACCTTTAATACCTTTTGAGTCATAAGCATACAACGCAAATATACCCAGCGTTACCGGATAGAGCGCACGCAGGTTAGAGGCTAGCTCAGCGCCTTTTTCAGCACCCAGCTTCGAATAGGGACCACGGCCGCCGGCCAGCAGGAAAGGCAGAATATACGGCGTACCGGCGATGTCTGTCTTACCTTCAGCAACATTCTGCACCGAATTTGTCAAAGTCTGGCCATCCGCCACCTGGATGTTAGCGATACCGGCTTCTGCTGCCACCTCGGCCAGATGCACCATAGACAGATGGATAGATCCACCGGGTGACGCGGTCTCCGCCGTCAGGTTCTCAGCTGCCTGAGCTGAAGCGGCAAGCGTTGTGGTCAGCGCCGTCGCAAGACCGAGCGCGATCAGTGTTTTAATTTGCATACAGTTCTCCTCTATTGACGTCGCCCATATTAGCGGTTTTAACCGATCGGAGCCCGTTTTATCTGTTCTCAAGGTCGCTGCTGAATAATGCGGCTGCGTGACCGACGGGCCCTGAGATTCCCGGCGACCGGCAACGTAGATGCGGGTAGCGTATTTTATGTTAAATGAACTCCCCGGTATGCCGCATCGTCTGCATTAATACGGTGACACCTCCGGAGCTGTCACCGTCGGGTACGAACGTCTCAGGCAAGCAGCTCCGAACGCGGGCTTTCATCCATTTGTCCAATGACCTGATTCAGAAGCTCAGCGGTGAGCCCGGCTCGAATCTCAACATGCGAGTCACTCTCCCACAGGTTGTTTAAATGATCAGGATCCGCTACCCGATCATAGAGCTCCCCCCAGGTCTCGTCTTTGTATACACACAAGTGCCAGTCATCGTTGATTAACACACGAACACGTGCAGGCGAAGCAAAACCCATGCGTCTGCCACCATCGTTATGCTCTACCATTACCGATTTGCGCGCGCCCTCACCACCGTTTATAGATTCAACAAAGCTATGCCCCTGCATGCCGAAGTACGGGCGTATACCGGCCCGCTCCAGAATTGTGGGGGCGATATCTATGGTCGAGGCCAGTGACGGACTCACCTGTTCTTTTCGAGTTGCCGGGTCTGACCAGATCATCGGTACACGGGTAATGCCATCCCTGGGCCACGGACCTTTTAACAACAAATTAAAATCGCCCAGATAATCACCGTGATCAGAGTTGAAGATGATCACGGTGTTGTCGTACTGACCGGTCTCCTTTAATACGTCTATGACCTCGCCAATGGCATCGTCCACCATGGAAATCATTCCGGCCGTTAGTGCCATTGCTTCCCGGACATGCTGATCTTTTGCCATGAACACCGCCTGCGGCGACCCGGGCAACTTGCCAGCATCGAACGCGAGTTTGGCATCCAGCAATGTCGGCGGAGGGTTCTTGTGATCCGGGTAGCGAATCCGCAAGTCAAAATCATCCGGGTTATACATATCCCAGTACTTACCCGGCGGGTTAAACGGGTGATGCGGGTCAGGGAAAGACACAAAAGCAAAAAAAGGCTGTTCGCTGGTGCCGGTGGTCCGCAGGTAGTCCATCGCACGATCCCTGACGAACGCAGTGGGGTAACTGTCTTCAGGAATCGGAGTTCGAAACGCCTGCGGACAGGTATAGTTGTGCGGCAACTGACTTTCGTTACTGGTGAGCTCCTGCCAGTTTTCATGACGCTCACGAAACCACTGCTGGTAGTGACCCCCTGCTTTGTCACCGTGACCGGTCACCATATCTATATGATCAAAACCATAGTACGGCAACGGTATCCGGTACTGGCTATTGCTCTCATACCGGCAGGGTTGTTCATGATCATAGCTTTCCGGGTCTGCCTTCCACGCCTCTGGAATTGGCCCGCTGTCAAACGGGTCCCGGCCAATCGGGGCTCGATCAGTCATCGGCTGCAAGTGGCTCTTACCGATACTTGCCGTGTTATAGCCGCCTGACCTCAGTACATCGACAAATGTGTTGGCACTAGTGGGTAGAATGCAGCCGTTATAGCGTAAACCGTGGGTGCCCGGGTAGCGCCCCGTCATCAGACTTGCCCGGTTCGGCATGCACACCGGAGATGCCACAAAAAATTGCTCGAAACGCGTACCCGCCCCTGCTATCGAATCGATATTGGGGGTGCGCACCATCGGGTGGCCGTAACACCCCAGCCAGTCTGCACGATGCTGATCAGTGATGAAATATAAAAAGTTCGGACGGTCCATATACTTTTCCATGGTGTGAGATGCAATCGACATACAATTTTCGGGATGACGGTGTTTCACCCTGACGCAGCCTTTGTGGTTTTATATTTACAAACAATGGCAGCAGCTGAACAACAAACCACCAGAGTAAACCACAGATCACAGTGTTTCATTTCTGCGAAAAATTCACAATTACCCCACAAGGAGATTGGCAATTATCTTCCTCGTTTACCGTGTAATGCTGATTACACACAGCTTTGCAGCACGTACCATACTCAGTAGCAGCAACGGCTATTGCAATCCGCCGCGACGCAATAAACGCAACCCTGAAAGCTGCAACACTTCTGTTAGAACTCCGTGACGTCGTAGTGAAAATCGCCTGCCACACTCCTTAGGTGTTCTCGACACATATCGATTTTATCACTGGAGCAACAAATGAAATTCAAACTAATTCCTATTAATATCGCCCGTTTAATACTGTGTGGCGCCATGCTGGCTGGTGTACAAAGTGTTCAGGCAACAGATCATTTTCCATATTGCGTATCAGACGACAGCGACTCCGACGGTGATGGCTATGGCTGGGAGAACGAAGCCACGTGCCTGGTACAAACCAATACCGGCAGCTATACCGTAACGGTTCGCAACCTGACTTATAAGCAGGTCTTGTCACCGGTACTCGCCGCCACTCACAGCAAGGATGTCGCACTTCTGGCTGCAGGCCATCCGGCAGGCGCCGGACTTACCGCGGTTGCAGAAGGTGGCGACACCTCAATACTCGAAGGTGAGCTCGCGGCTGTTTCCGCCGTCGCCGGTGTTGGCAAAAGCAGTGGACCGGTACCGCCTGCCACTGAAGTGACCTTCACAATTGACGGTTCTGCTGAATATATCAGCCTGGTATCAATGCTGGTTAACACCAATGACGCCATTATGGTGGTAGACACAGCTGAACTTCCTCACCATTCCGGTGATTACGTCAAACTCTACGCAAGCACCTGGGACGCAGGGACTGAAACCAACGACGAAATGTGCAGCCACATCCCGGGGCCTGCATGCGGTGGCGCTGGCGGTTCACCGGGTGACGACGGCGAAGGCTTTGTACATGTTCACCGTGGCTTGCAGGGCGTAGGAGATCTGGACGCTGCAGCTCAAGCGTGGTCTGATCCGGTTGCCGTGATTACAGTGACTCGCAACTAAGCGTGTAAAAGTGACCCGCTGGTGCGGGTCACTTCTGGCGAGTCGTTGCCCTGATTTTACGCTCGATACAATCGACGCAGGCAGCCGGTAAAATACCTAAGAAGTACTTACAACCCCGCTACACCGGGCCGGGCAGACTGTAGTAGTTGGATTTTCCATAAGCATGCGGATACTCTAACTCTGGACTACTACGGACACACAGCATGCTCAGCGCAACTGAAATAGCCAGATACCACAGCGACGGCTACGTAACGCCGGATTTTTATCTACCTGAGGACGTCATCGAAGAAATACGAATGGCACATGATCGACTGGTAGCCCGCCACCCGCAATTTACTGACTACTGCTCCGCACTACTCGCCTACGACACGTGGTACCTCACGGTTGCCAGACGGCCTGATATTCTGGACATGGTCAGTCAGATTCTCGGCGACAATATCGCGCTGTGGAATTCCAGTTTTTTTGCCAAGCCGGCAAGAGTGGGCAGTAAAACCCCATGGCATCAGGACGGCGAATACTGGCCAATAGACCCGCTTGCCACCTGTACCGTGTGGATTGCCATCGATGCGGCAACTACAGAAAACGGTTGCCTGAAAGTCATCCCCGGCTCTCACCGCAGCAAGCAGCTTGCACAACACAACGAGAATAATGCAGACGGTCTGGCACTGAATCTGGAGCTGGATGCTGCAGAATTCGACGAAAGTATGGCGGCCGATATTGTACTGCAACCCGGCCAGATCTCACTACACGATGTCTATCTTTATCACGGCTCTGACGCCAATAATTCAAATCGACCTCGCCGAGGCATGACACTGCGTTATATGCCGACTTCGTCTGTTTACCAACACGACGCATCGCGTCCCAACAATAAAGACAAACTACTAAGCATGTCCGAGCGTACTGTGTACCTTATGCGTGGTATCGATGAATCAGCACAGAACGATTTCAGGATACGTTACTG
>CAKZVB010000286.1 GCA_937922015.1 uncultured Granulosicoccaceae bacterium | reverse complement strand
GGAGCGAGAGCGAACGAGCACGAGAAGAGCGTTCGGCAGTCTTAGTGGATCGTAGTACCGAAGATTTGCATGGGTATGTTGCTTATCGATAGCATTACCATCGACACTGCTATTTCATAGGCAGAGTACCTCAAGTAACCTAAAAAGTAGCTTATCGAAATCTGTTAAATGTGTCGTGCGAATTCGGTAGATATATCGCATCGCTATTTGGATATTGGTGTTTTGGTTTGAGGTTACTGCTGTGAAAACTCAATTGGTAATCGAAATAATTTGAATGGCGAGTTGGTGTTGGATGAAATGGGTGTCCGGTTTAATTTGCGGTCATAAGGATTACAGCCAAGGTTTAAAATTGGAAACACGGGAGAACAATCGTAGCAATATTCACCGCTTCCATTCGCCTAATATATAAATTTCTCACTGCTGATCCCCCTGGGTTTGATTGCTTGTTTTGGAATCTTGATGCACGGGTGCCACAGTATTCCCGAATGCACGAAAATTGCTGATTGCTGCTCTGTACACTTCTCCAAATTGCATATGGTCAAGCGTTAACTCAAAAGCACATTGAACAGCGACGATCTAGAATAATTCATTTATTCAATAACGTCTGTCATCCATAAAGATGACAACAAGGATGTTTGAAGAATTTTGTATGGTTCGTCCCATCCACAACCACGCGCCCGCGTGACAGTCGTTCAGTTTCGCCACACTGCCGTCATTGGCTTGAATTAACGTTAAGGTTCTGACACCATATTGGCCGTGCTGTTTAGAGGTGCTGCGCTTTGAAATTATTATTACCACTACTGGCTATCATCGGTAGCTACTCACCACTCATACCAGTGTTGGCAGGGCAGCCCGCAGATACAATTGTGACGGAGACAGGTCGCTTGCCGGACCTTGGAATATCCTCGCATCAAAATCATCCGTACAGCCGTCCTGAATTCCACATGGTGGCAGATCAAAACCGTGTGTTGATCACCGCGTCACCGTCTTACGCCAGAGTCTATGCGCTGACAGAGAATGGCGAGTGGTTGCTGGAAGCTGATCTGGCCGCCGAATATCCGCCAGGCACTATTTCCCTCCAGGACCTGTACAAGACAGATTTGCACGGGAACTCGGCAATACTCACATCGGCGTCGGGGTTTCACATTTACCGGCGATCCGGTGATGGTGTCTGGCAGCATGAGCATACACTTGCTTCGGATAGTCGAAATCCTTATGACTCTGTTGCAATTGAAGAGGATACGGCCTATGTGAGTTACGTCAGAAAACGAATCGGTGTTTACGAGAAAATCATTACTATCTTTCAAAGAGAAAGTGACGGTCGCTGGAGTCCGGTAGATGAGATACTACCACCGGAGTCAACCAACAACACATTTGCGAGTTCACTGGCGGCGAACGGCAACAGGCTGGCACAAAGCAGTGCTGAAACGGCTACTGCCCGCAACAATGCACTCACACTATATGAACGCAGCGCAGATGCAGGCTTGATCACACAGGAGACGCTCACCGCACGGTCAGATTCCGGAGTATCGGGTCGCTCGTCAAGGAACAGCGACGCTGTCGCCATGAGCACTCAGTGGGTTGCAACGGCTCGACGCAATGGCCTGGTCAGTCTTTATAAAAACTACAATCAAAACCAATGGAGCAATGAACGAATCATCAGAGACAGAGACTGGGCGCAACCTTATGGCTTTGGTGAAGATCTGTTTATTGACGACGAATATCTTGTGATAGGCGCACCTACCGATATCCTGCAGTTCCCTGGGCGCGGATCGGTACACCTCTATCGATTCGACGAGTCCGACGATCAATGGCATAAAGAAGCGGAACTGCGTTTGTCAGAGGAGAGTGACAGCGATTTTGGCGGGAGTGTTGCCATACTGAACGGCATGGTGCTGGCTACCGACAGCCATACAAGAGCAGTCTACACATTTAACATAGACAATGCGGTAGATGCTGATGGAGACGGCATCCTCAATAGCAGAGATAACTGTGTGCAACAAAGCAATCCACAACAGTCGGATACCGATGGCGATGGTATAGGGGACAGTTGTGATCCACGACCGGCACAGCCACCAGTTCCGGCAACAGAAATTGCGCACGAATGCAGTGACAACAAAGTCTACAGTACAACTAACACTTTTCAGAATGTGCCGGTGCAGCAACTCGCAGACCCGACCAGCTTGTCGAATAATCAACTCAGGTTCGACAATGGCCTTGGTACTCCAGTCGCCATCAGTGCTAACCACGCAATGGTAGCCACCAGTTTACGGGACCAGGTGCTGATCTATCAATTAGATGCATCCGGAGAGTGGCAATTTGAAGTAGTACTCAAGCCGGACACAGTAAAGAATCGCTTCGGCTATCGCATCGCTATTGAGGGCGATACCGCCATGGTTGCGGCAAATGGTGAAAATTCACCGTATTATGATTCTGTTATCCATGTTTTTAGAAAGCAAACCAGTGGCGCCTGGATTCAGGAAGATCTGATTGAGATCGATTCAGAAAATAACCGTTATTCGGAAACAGGTTTCCGGATTAACGATGTCGCCATTGATGGCAACGCAGCCGTTGTCAGTTTCAGCGAGGGTTTGCCCGGCTCTACCAGCACTATCGTTTACCGGCGCGACAGCAGCGGCCGATGGGTAGCTGAACAAGAACTCCAGGCAGCCAGATCAACCTATGAGTTCAACGGAGTGTCTGGGCCGCTCAGCACCGGGTACCAGGTGCATATCAACGGTAATTTCGTTTTACTCAGTTCAAGCCTCGGCGCTATTGTGTTCGCCCGTGACAGGAATGCTGAGTGGCAACTACATTCGTATATCAACGCTACACTTGCTAACCGGACCTTCCAGCGTGGAAACCACGTTTGGCTCGGCTGTAAAGAGCTTAGCGTTGCAAACCAACTGTACGGGCTGAGTGTGGACGGAGAATGGGTTCCACTGTCAGGCATTCCGGATGAAACCCGGGGTGATTTGCCGGAGAACACAGCGATATTGGCGCTCAATAGTGAAAAAGCCATATTACTGGGCGATACGCAATTATATGTGGCAACAAGGGATAGTGACGATCGCTGGATAATTGAAACCACCATTGAACCCTCAGACCCGCGACTGTTCAGACGGGTAAATGCCGTCATGTCCGGACACAGCAATACCACAATAATTTCAACATCAAATTCGCAGACTCAGGCACAACAGGTGTTTACACTCAACTTGAATTCTTTAAATGGTGCGGTCAACCATTTCCCCACCGGTGAGCCCGGCAATCTGCCCGTTTGCGAAGGGGATGAAAATGTTATCTACACAGCAGAAGGCAGCAGCCCCGACTGCGTACCGCAGTCGGGGCTGATCACAGAGATATCAGCTTCACCGCTTATTAGCGAGCTTCCAGTCACGCCATCTGATTTCAGTACTCTAGCCGCGATTTCAAACGACAGCGCATTGGTGATAGAAGAAGATTTCGGCACTATCAGTATTTATTCTCTGCTCGACGGTGCCTGGACTGAACAGCAACAAACGGTTCTGGAAACCGGCTTCGGGCAATCAGTACGCGGTATCTGGAATGGCCGATTCGACGTTGCTATAGAGAATGACACTGCTGTGTATGGCATTGGTAACCGAACCTGGGGCAATACATGTAACAATTTTACCCGTGATGATGCGTGCCGATCTTTGCCGTTCTCTGATTCAGACTATACAGGCCCTGGCGCTGCACTTGTATTTAGAAAAGATGAAAACAGTCAGTGGGAATACGCTGAGTATTTGAGTGCAGTCGGTGATAGAAATGTGCTTAACTATTTTGGATCGTCCGTTAGCATTGCCGGTAATAGAATCGCGGTGGGGGAAAGCCCGGGAGGAGAGGCAACCGGCGATCGAGGAGCAATTAGTGTGTTTCTTCGTGATGCCAATGGCGCATATCACCATGAAGCGACAATTTGGGGAGATGACTATTCTACAGGTAAAGAGACGTTTGGTGAAAATATGGCAATGGATGGCAACACCATCGTTACTTCCGTGTATGAACTCGGCGGCCATTTTCCGAAATTGATTGTGTATGTGAGAGATGTGCTTTCCAATACCTGGAATGTTCAGGCTATTCTTTATGCCGACGGTTTGCAGGGTGACAATATCGAAGTGGCAGTGCGTGGTAATACTGCATTGCTCGGCGCGGGCAAAAAAATAGCAATGTTCTCACGAGATACACAACAGCAGTGGCGTATGAAGGGAATATTCCAAAGCAGCGATCTTCGGGTGGAACACAATCAATTATGGCTCACCAGACAAAGCGCAGACGGAACAGCAAATCAGTACGTTCCAATGCAGTTCGATATGCCAGGTGAAGATACACATAATCTGAATGACGGCGTTACCCAATGTATAGCCGATACGGAGGTTTGCGGTACTAACGGGGGAAGCGGCAGTCTATCCGTTGTGTTTTTGATGTGGTTGTATCTGGGTTTCCTCGGGGCTACCAGAAATTCGAGGTGGACGTGAAATTTCGGACAATCGTAGTAGTTCTGCTCGTGCTGTTTACAGTCTATACGATGACTATAGCTGACCAATGATTGTTAAGTTTCGGCTATCAACTGATATCAAGTCCCGATACAGCCCAAGTCGTTATAGATCTCTGCATTATGGTTTTTCTGGCCATTTGCTGGTTGTACACGGACTCAAAGCGACTGGGTAAGTCAAAATGGTCTATTACTCTGTTTGTGCTGCTCGCCCTTGTGTTCGTGTCAATTGGTCCGTTGTTGTACCTTGTATTCAATCCTCGTGATCTCAAAGAAGCAATCGGTGCATGAATTTAACAAAAGCCAGCACGCGACCCCGTACAAGGTGTTTTTTCGTTCCTCAAAACGCCTTGTACGGGTCGCATGTGGCTCGCGTTAGCTATAAAATAGGATGAATCGATGGCAAATTATCTTGTTATGTTTTCAGCGCCAAAGAAACATATAGAGTATATGTCCAACCATTCTGGCGTATCTCGTCACTACTACATGGGGGAACCGCCTGTGGTTAAGGTGCCCATCCCTCAAAATATTATTTTGAAAAAAATATTTAAACGTAATGTTGAATTCGTAATGCGTTCGCCAACAGAGATACCGGTAGATTGGCCGGAGACCTATGCAGATGTGGTTGATATAGAAATACACCATAGGAATGTTGACTTGTACCATTGGATACTCAATCAAACAGATAAAACAGTCGATGGTGCTGGTTCAATATTTCAAACATGGATAGATACCAAGCATGATGCTCTTTCGCTTGATTGTTATAATGAAGACTTTGCGTTTTTACCCGACAAGCTCCCTGAGCTACTAACTCTTGTCGAAGCTGTGACACCTGAAGTGATTAGAAATGTTTTTAAGGAATGGTGTCAAAAAAATGGAAAGCCTCATAATCCAACTATAGAGGAGGCTAAAGAAATGCATATAGGATTCCTAAACTTCTCGCAGTACTTAAGAAATGCAATAAGTAGAAGTCATGGCCTTGTTTGGGTCGTTAGCTAACAAGCGACTGTGATTAAAAATCAAGCCTGCTGTTAAAAAAATCTTGCTGTTTTCCATTCCGAATTATCGCGAACCATAGAGTTGAGAATGGAAAGTATTTTGCGCATGCAAGCAACGATAATCACTAACTGGACACCCATCGTAAATATGAAAAAGTGAGAAGTAATGCCAAGGCAACCGCACTAACTGGACACCCGACCGCACTAACTGGACACCCATCGTAAAGACCGCACTAACTGGACACCCATCGTAAAAATAGGAAAGTGAGAACAAGATCACATAAGAGGGTAAAGAAATTATCAATACTTTGTGAGAATGAAGTACTGGAGTAGAAGTAATGCCAAAGCCAAGGTATGCACAGATAGCCGAAGGTGAAACCCCTTACGTGCATGTAGTAAGCTGAGTAGTAAGACGTGCCTATTTATGCGGGAAAGATGTTCAGACCGGATGGGACTATAATCACAGACGGCAATGGATAGAAGATGAGCTATTGCGTCTGTCAGAAGTATTCGCCTTAGAGATATCTGCCTACAGGATGGCCTGTATGGCCTATGTCGATCTGAATCCGGTCAGAGCTAAAATGGAGGTTACACCGGAGAAGTCAGCACATACATCGGTTAAAC
>CAKZVB010000285.1 GCA_937922015.1 uncultured Granulosicoccaceae bacterium | reverse complement strand
ATCAGGCAGCGCGCTGCGTGCCCACGTGACAGAACCGCTGCAACTTATTCGATTTGCCTATCTACCGATAGATTGATATCATACCTGCCACTATTCACTCATTCACAATTCAATCGGCAATCAGGCCCGTTGATACTTAAGGAATATATTTATGCTTGCCTACTCTGTAATTGGTGCCCAGGATCTCGACAGATGTTGTGCTTTCTATGATTCATTGCTAGAGCTGGTTGATGGAAAACAGCTGATGGGATTGGATCGCATCAAATTCTACGGTACAGACGCAGGTGGCGCGATGCTGGCTATTTGCACCCCGGCCGACGGCCAGTCACAGAGTTGCGGCAACGGACAAATGATCGCAATTCCCGGAGGCTCTACCGAGGGTGTCGATGCTCTCTACAATAAAGCACTGCAACTGGGGGCAAGCGATGCCGGAGCGCCGGTACAGGCACTACCGTTCTTCTATGGAGGTTATGTTCGCGACCTGGAAGGCAACAAAATCGGATTTGTTCACCTGACTCCGGCATAGTCTGCGCAGTACTCTGCCAAATAAGGAAGCACTTGTGCCAGACAAGTGCTTCAACATAGGGATTTATGAATGAAAGTTAATGCAGACTTCGACCGGAAAGTAATAGAACACACACAAAAGATGCCGTGGTCGCCCTCGCCGATGTCAGGGGTCTCCCGTCGAATGCTTGACAGAATCGGAGAAGAAGTTGCCCGCGCCACCAGCATCGTACGCTACGATCCGGGGAGCAACTTCTCCTCGCACGTCCACAGCGGTGGTGAAGAATTTATAGTGCTTAAGGGCGTGTTTCAGGATGAACACGGTGATTATCCTGCAGGCACCTATGTACGTAACCCGATCAATACCGAGCATACACCCGCTTCAGAGCCGGGGTGCGAAATATTTGTGAAGTTATGGCAGTTTGATCCCTCGGAAACAGAGATACTGCGTGTGGATATGAACACCATACCGTTGCAGACCGATCCTGATCGCAGTGGTGTTCGCAGCGGACAATTATTTTCGGACTCTCGCGAAACCGTTAAAATAGAGCAATGGGACCCTGAGACAGAAGTATCTTTGCAACACACTGGCGGTATGGAACTACTGGTTATTGACGGTAGTTTCACACAAGGTGATGAAGTGTTAACAAAGCATGACTGGCTGCGCTTGCCGAAAAACGAGCATTTAAAAATCCAAACCGGTATTCATGGTAGCCGGGTCTGGATAAAAACCGGCCATCTCGATCACATCACGTCACCATCATAGCAACCAAGCCACTTAGACAGTGCTTACAACATTTAATCAGAGACCTACAAATGCGTTAGCCTGCCAACTATTCTATCAGGCTTAGGAACAGCTCCTTTTGAGCCTTTATGCGTTGCATATCTCCAGCCACCCGATCTAACAACAAAGCGCCCTCTAAACCTGCCAGCAGTGTCTTTGCAATCAGGCGCGGTGGCAGTTCTGTACGAACATCCTGGTGGTTATCCTCGAGCAGTTTAACCAGCCACTTTTCAATGTTTTTAAAATATTGTTCAAGCAAGCTGCGGTTGTGATCATCCAGTTGTTCTACTTCAGCTGCCATCATACCGCACAAGCACAATTTTTTATTCCTCGCAACGTCCTCAAATATTGCGATAAAGGCTTTCACTTTTCGCCGTAAATTCCAGTTACTGTTTTCAATTTTATCAAGTGCGGCAAAAAAATCGTCGCTATAGCGCTCTATCAACGCTCGAGCAAGATCTGATTTTTCCGGAAAGTAGTAATGTACACTCGATGATTTTATTCCAACTTCGTCAGCCAGAGTCCGAAAGCTCATACCACTCATTCCGCAACGTTGAGCATTCTCCATAGCAAGGGCTTCAAGTTGATCACGCTTATCAGTCACAGTAAAAATTCCAGATTCGGCAAGCTTAGTCTTTTAGCAGGTGACGCATGACCTTCAGGCAGTTCGGTCTCGTTTTACGAGTCGGTTTGTATTCAGGTACCTGCAAGCGCTTTATCAAGCGCCACACGGGCAGTATACAATGCCGGTATGGGATTACTAAGCGATAGTTTGCTGCCACTCGCACTCAATTGAACAATACCCTGAGTAGCTCCGATTTCGCAGATTCAAGCCCATCAAGCACGGTGAAGTGGTCGTCTCTTCCAGCAAAGTAACTTTCGCAGGATGACCAGCTATTGTTGAGCAACTGTGTCTGGCGAAGAAACTCCGGCCGCTCATTTGATCCAGCCCACGCTACCACCGGTACATCGCTGGCGGCATTACTCAGAATCGGGCTCTCCGCTATCGCTTCCTGCTCCGTAAGCTTCAAAGTCTCATTCATCTGTGTCAGTCGCAATGGCCGCAGATCATGTACGCCGCTAATCGATAGAATTCCGGCTACTCGCCGCAGAGTATCGTCATCCAGTTGCCTATCAGCGCAATTCATACGGGTAACCAGATGGCCACCGGCAGAATGGCCCACAAGATACACCGGCCCTTCCACTTTTTTTGCAAGTAGTGTGATGGCGACAGCTACTTGCCTTGTGATCCGGGGAATACTGCTTTCGGGCGTCAGCGTATAGCCGGGAATGGCGACGGCTAAGCCTCTATCCAGCGCTCCGCGGCTCAGGTGTGACCAGTACGATTTATCCAGCCGCATCCAGAAACCACCATGAATAAAGATCATCAAGCCTTTCGGGGGTGAGTCAGGATAGAACAGATCTATTTTTTCTCTTTCACTTTTTCCGTAACGAAAATCAAGCTCACTGTTCCCCCATTGGTCGCGAAACGCTTGTGCGCGCGCCGACCAAATCTGCGGGAATTGTTCAGCGCCGGGAATGTGTTTCATGTTGGCAAAAGCATCATCCCAGTCTATTCCGTCACTACCAGTCATTAATTGCTCCTTTGTTTTGGTTTACGATAGGCCAAGCGTAACCGAAATTTCTACTACACGGTATAGGGAGGAGCTATACAAAACTATCCTGATACTACCCCCTTGTTCAGGGTGAGGCGTTAAAACATACAGTCAGCACACCAGCTACAATCACGTGGTGGCTTGCCATTGAGTATGATGGGCGAAGCAACCCTGTTTTCACCTATACATTCTGTTACACCCTCTTACAACGCCCATCCTTAGAATGCCCCTGGTAACATAATTTATGTCGAGCAAGCCATGGCTATATCAATATGTAAGTTGCGCGGGTTTCTGTGTTTGGTGGCTTTGTTATCACTCACAGCATGTGCACATTTTCCAGTCACGAGTATGTACAAACTTAGAAATTTCAATCCGGCCACGACCAATGTCGATCAATTAAGATTTGCTGTACGTATTCCCGACGATTCCAGAATCGAGATGGACAGTCTGTGGCTTTTCCTGGGCACTGAACACAACGAACGGGCACCTCTGCACGAAGAGTATAAGCTAGAACCTGTCCATGATCGCCGCACGTTAAATGAAATTGAGCGGCCCGCAACTAAAGTGAACGTTTATAGAGTTGCTTTGAAAGATGTGGATCGTTTTAACAGATTGCGCGAGAAGATTCGGCTTGAGAAGTCTCACGGTGCGGATGGCACCCTGGAAGTAAAAGCGGATGTATGTCGTGTCACTGCCGAATTACCACCTCGCATCCCAATCTCTACGTTCGTGAACGCCAGCGAGACCAGTGGATACGTTACTCTTCTGCGCGATGTGGATATGCTCGATGGGGTTGACCGCGAGACAGCATTGAAATTATCACCTATATGCGAAGATCTTTAAGATCCAGCCAGTCCGATTAATCACAACAACCGGGTGATTTGACTTTTGCGCAGACTTTGTGATTTCAAGGCCAAATAGGTACTGCGAATATTGGGGTGATACATTCGACACGGGGCCAGTAATTTAATGAAGAACCTTAAACCGGTCAGCCTATGGACGGCACTTATTGTGTCGTTTCTGGCAGTAGAGGTAATTCCATTTATCGCCCACCACCTTGCAAATTCAACAAGCGCTGCACTACCGACATGGGAATCGGAAGATGCGTTTACGTGGCTAATCCTGCATCACACCTGCCAGCTAGGAGTCTGCGCGGTAGAAGTCTGCGTAGCGAGAACGTGCCATGGCGAGGGCCCTTGTCTTAGTAAATGATGGTACGATC
>CAKZVB010000284.1 GCA_937922015.1 uncultured Granulosicoccaceae bacterium | reverse complement strand
CTCCATTAATAGTATTGCCATTAAATTGCTTGCTGCGAGTCGGGTACTCGTCGCTTGAGAATGAGTAATCGATTTTGTAGAAGGGCAGATCACTGACGCGGGCAGGCAGGCCAGTTTCAACAGGTGTGGCAGCCAGCGAACTTCCGGAATATTCGCCGGGTGACTTGATACCATAAATGATTTCAGGGTAGGACTTTACCAGCCAGACGGCGCCGCGAACGTCAGATTCGTTGGCCCAGTCGTAGTCCCAGCGCGGCTTTACCGTTCCTGATGAGTCATCGACCGATATGCATTGCTCCCAATCCGGAGACGATGATGCACAAAAGTTCCAGGCGTTTGTGGCTAGGATGAAATCACCGAATTTCAAATTGCCATGAAACTCTACCACCGGGCAGTTGCCATTCATTACAACGTTGCCGCTCTCGTCTTTTTTCGGCGCAATGCAAAGTTGATTCCGGGTGGATTCTATCGGGCTCATGGTGCTGACGTAGGTAGTACCAGAGGTCGGCTGGGTCAGGTTTAGCGACGCATCGACCGGCGTGTCGTCGACTACTGAGCCGGTGTTGCCGGTGTCATCAGTGTTGCCACTATCGTTTGTGCCGGAATCAGTGTTGCCGCCATCGCTGGAGCCACTGCCACCAAGCATGTTGATGTCGTTTTCACCGCCGTCACTGGAGCCGCTGCCGCCAAGCAGGTTGATGTCGTTTCCGCCATCGTCGCCGGAGCCACTGTCACTTGAGCCACCGTCACTCGAGCCGCTGCCACCCAGCAGGTTGATACTGTCGTCGGTGGCTTGATCGTTCTGGCTTGACGAGGATGACGTGTCTTCTGTTGAAGTGTTGTCGGTTGCATTTCCGGTATTGTCGGCTGTGTCAGAAGTGGATTGAGCCGTGTCCGTAGTGTCAGTCGCAAGGCTCTGGTCATCACTGACAATAGTGTTCGGAGCCATTTGGGCGCGGTCTATGCCTTCGCTGTCGCACGCTGACAGCGTGGCCACGATCGCGAGCACTGTTAAGGATTTACGCATAATAATAAAGAAACCTGTAAATGGTTGGGTTGTCGATTGGATGTCGTAAGTTTACCCAGTTTCGTCAGGCACCATCGAAGTGCTCTTGTGGTAAACATGACGAGTTGGCTTAATAGGGAAAACAATTAACGGTTCGTCATTTTCGTAGTATGTTTTATGTCAGGTTTATTTACAAGTTGTTGCAAAAAATTTACACTAGTGCGCTGCCAAGATTGGATTGTCAACCCATCTGGCGAAGGCCCTGATCTGTCTTAACTTTTTGATTTAGCTGCCGGGTTGTTGATTTAAAGGATCTGCTGGATCGCAGTGCATTGGCATTATGGGGAAGGGATTGGATGGTGGGCACCTGCATTAATAAGATTGAAAGTCAAGCAATCTGACTTCCTGGCAGGCGTTCTTATCAGGGCGTTACTGTTTCATTGATGCGCGGTAGGCCGGGAATGCCGCAAGCTCGGGGCGGCTTGCCACTGTCCTGAATGAACAGTGGCGCAGATCAATCAGTTGCTAAGAGAGCAATTGCCAATTGAAGTGGTGGCGTCACTAAACAGCACAACTTCTGCAAAGCTTGTGCTTGAGGGGGCATCTAGTGACACGGAGGTGCTTGTGTCTGTTGCTGCAATGGCGTGTTCTTCACTGGCGACTGGTTCGTAGCGGTCATCGAGGAACGCTATCGTGACGCTAGCATAGCCGGCACCGATTTTATCTAACCCGCTGCAATGTAATGACAGGTTCAGAGGCTGATTTGCAGGGCTCAGTGAAACTGCCTGGCTCACGTCGATGGTCTGGTAGATGCAACTGCCATTTGATAGCGAAGCCACTCCGCTTTCGGCGCTGGCAGAGCCCGTCTGGCACTGCTGCCAGTTAGTCAGGCCGTTTTCAAAATCACCGTTGGAAAGTGAAACAGCGGGTATTTCTACAGTGACTTCCTGAATCGAGCAGTTGTCTATGGTGGCAGAGTCCTCGCTAAAGAACAGTATCTCGGCGTAGCTTGAATGAGTAGGTGCTGTGAGGGTGATAGACTGGTTCTGGTACGTCAGATCAGTAATCTGCGCTTCTTCTGACACAAGCGGTGTGTACGTTCCATCCAGCATGGCAAAGGTGGCGCTGGACCAGCTGTCGCCATCTTGCCTGGTGGTGCAGTTCATCTGGTATGTTTTGCCAGCGTCTATTTCTACGTTCTGATAGAGGCATGCGCCATCATTAATGCTCATTGCCAGGGTGCCTGCGGCTGCGCCCGGGATCGGATTGCTGCTGCCGTTGGTACTGCAGGATTCCCACGCAGCAGAGCCTGATTCGAAATCGCCGTCCTCTAGCAGGTTAGCTGCTTGTGCCGCTCCTATGCCCAGTTGCGATGAGCCAGTACCGGTAATGACTGCAGATTCGCAGGCAGTCAGGGACAGGCCTATGCCGACTATAAGCGCGTTGCGAGGATTGATTAGTTTTCGAAATGTCATGGGTCACCTTAATAGGTAGCTGTCTGGTGTGCGATAACGTGTGCCACAGTCGTCGAACCATCTGGAATTGCTGGATTTTCGCGTTATGCAATAGATGCTATCGGAATCACATGATCTACCTTTAACAGCAGGTTGGTGGTTTGACCCTTAACACGCATTATTCATACGCCTCAATGGTCTGCGATGTGCCATTTAGCGGTAAGATTGCAATGCAGATCGCTTGATCGAGCGGGAATCGCGACCCGCCACGTGCCGGGGTTGATCAGGCAGATGTACAACACCAGATTAATGAAAATCAAGGCTGTCTGCGGTTGGCACTGTGATCTGACTCGCAGGTTTCGTTTAAGCAAAAACACCATGAATAAATAAACTGCTGTTGTCTTCGCGTTTCTGGTATGCCCAGTAGCGTGTGCCGCGCTGATCGCAGACAAGAAAATAATCCCGTCGTACATCTTCCTGTTCCCACCAGCCGCTTTCAATTCTTTCAGCATCGCTTTCTATGGACAAACGTCGGTATAGCTCCGGTGATACCGCTCTGGGTTGTTCAAGTAACCACAGGGGGCGTTCGGGCCAGTGCCCGGAGTTTTCGTCATAGGTGTCAGGGGCTCTTTTTTTCCATGCTTTTTCCGGTCGATGGTCATCAACAGTGGTTAATGTATACAGCGCGTCTTTGCCAAGGCGTGAGCAAAGCTTGTCTATAATTTCTCCAAAGCTTTTTTGCTGGCCACGGCTTTTGACAAAAAAGTCTGAAGCATCGTGTTCAATCTCGCTAAAGGTATTGGCCAGCAGATGTAGCCCGCAGACAGGTGCAGGTAATGCTGTGCGAGAAAGTCGTTCTGATAATACCCGGTGAAGATGTTTTGCCTGGCTGGTTGCCTGTAAGAAGTGCAATTCCAAAACGGTATCGCTATGTCGTTCGTGGCGTAAGGTGAAAGTGAATGTGTTTACGCCATTGTTCGCGGCAATCAGAAAGGCTGTCAACTCATTTATCATGCGCTGTGTTGAAAATTGCAGGGCGTTGGTGTCTTGTACTTCAAGTGCCAGATCAAGGCCGCGTTCAAAAAAATCTTTTAATCTAAGCGGGGTACGAGGATCCGGATGATTGCCAAGCAGTCGATCCAGATAATTGACCAGGGCAGGACCAAAGCGACGGGTAAGAGAAGCCGGTGATACGTTAATAAGGCTGCCGATTTGACGTATGCCGGAACGGTGCAAACTTACTGTTGTATTGGGAGGCAGATCAAGGTAGCTGACAGAGAGCTCATTAATAGCGAGTGGCAACCTGCTTTTTTGCACAATGCCGCGACGTACACCAGCGCGCGCAAGTAAGTTGGCCGACAGCGGGGTAGGGCCAATACCCAGCAGGCCGTGATGGCCCAGCAGGCTGAGGTTTTGCTGAATAAGTACCAGCAGGCTATCGAACCCTTCAAACAATCGCTTGCTGCCGGCAATTTCAATCAGTATATGGTTAGGCGGGTGCAGACAGACGATAGATGAGAATTGCATCGCCCACTCGCCAACCTGTTGCAGTAAAACAGCTTCGCGTTCTGCATCGTATTCAATTACAGATAGCGCTGGCAGCAAGGCGTAAGCACTGTTTAATGACATGCCACTGGTAATGCCTGCACTCTGCGCCGGGCTATTGCTGCTGCGAATCTCCTGACGGTTTTTCCGGCGCTCCGTAATTGCAACCGCTTTATCATTATCAACCGTATCAAGTAATAAGTCCGGCAGATAAAGGCTTGCCCATAATTTTGACGATGATGTGGCTGCCGATGGATGTGATGTTGATGGCTGTGGTGACACAGGGTCCGGGGATGGTGGTTTTTTGTGTTTTGTCGTGCGTTTTCCGGTCCCGTTTTTTTTGTTTTTTCTGGACTCTTCTCTGGTTTTTTTATCATTATGGGCGCACGGTTTTTCTGTGGGCTCTATCGTTTCTTTTTCAAAAAGGCTTCTAGTTAACTCTTTTTTCATTTTTGGCTTGAGCTGCAAAAGGGGTTATGTTTACTTGCCTGTTATTGTCCGGGCTGGTCGTTTTTTTCCGCAGATTGATACTGCGCAGCTGTCCGCCGCGGTTTTTAATAATGTTTATATGAAGGCCGTTGTTGTGTTGCAGAATCATTCGTAAGCCTGCAGGTGATGCGGCGTTTGCTACACGTTCGGGGCGGTAACATACCGCCCAGGCCTTGCCTTGTTCTGCCGCTAGTTGCAGTCGGCGTTGCTGACGATCATCACCGTTTTCAGCTGACCACAATATGACGGCAGAAAATATTCCGCTGCGCAGTAATTGTTCTGCAGCCCAGAAAGCATCTTTGTGATCATGATGTGAGTCGACAATCAACATTCTTTCAATTGATATGCCGGCATTAAGAAGTGCCGGTGCATAAGGAATATGTGGTGGTGCTACCAGCGCCGTCCAGTGTTGTTGTTTTGTCAGCGCATACAGTGCAGGTAGTAACAGAGTGAATTCGCCAATGCCTTCATGGGCAACCATTAATTCTGTGAGCGCCCCCAGTGGCCATCCTTGTGAGGGCAGGGCAGCATCAAGATCGGGGTAGCCGGTTGAAAGCGTTTCTCTGCCATGGTGTTGTTGGCGGCCTTTCCAGAGGGCAGGATGTTTTAGAAGTGCTTCCAGGCTCATTGTTGGATTCTTTAGTTTGGTGGTGGCTTGTATCTTTTCCTTTTTTCTGTGTATCAGGTCAGGTTGTGGTGAAGTCTTTCGTTATCTGTATTTTTTCTTAATCTGTCTGCGCGCGATAGCGCCGGCAGAAGACGCAAACGGTTTGTATGCTGTTGGGGGCGGGGTTTATCTGTTGTTTTCGTTGTTTTTAAACACGTTGTCGTTTGCATCATCTCTTGCATGCTCGGTGTAATGTCTTACTGCCTGCATGGCCTGGTTTATGGTGTTAAGTTTGAGGCTGTTTTTGTTGTTATTGTTGCTTTTTTGTTATCTTCGCTTTTTGCTGATGTTATAACGCAGTACGCCAACATAAATACCTTCAATGGCAAAGTCCTGGGTTTTAAGATCAACTTCTATCGGGTCGAAGTCATCGTTTTCAGGATATAAAGTGACTTTATTGCGAGCGCGATGATATCGCTTGACGGTGACTTCATCTTCTATGCGAGCCACAACAATTTGTTTGTTGCGGGCTTCCCTTGTGCTGTGCACCGCTAATAAATCACCATCCATAATACCTATATTGCACATGCTCATTCCATTGACTCGCAGCAGGTAGTCAGCACGCGGATCAAACAGATCAGGATCAATCAGGTAGTGGTCTTCAATATTTTCGACCGCCAGTATGGGTTCGCCCGCGGCGACTCTGCCGATAACGGGCAGCGGGATGGCTTCACTTTCTGTGGTTAGAATGCGGCAGTCTTCTACGTAGTCTGCCGCCTCTGGCAGAATAACGATGCCACGTGAAGAACCGACCAATATGTCGATCATGCCTTTGCGTTCAAGTGCGCGAAGGTGTGATTCTGCGGCATTGGCTGAACTGAAACCAAGCATGTATGAGATTTCTGCGCGAGTAGGTGGCATGCCGTCTTCACGGATGCCCTGACAGATCAGTTGCAGAATCTCTTCTTGTCTTTCTGTGAGAAAACGCTTTTCT
>CAKZVB010000283.1 GCA_937922015.1 uncultured Granulosicoccaceae bacterium | reverse complement strand
ATCAGGCTGGTCTGTGCGCGATTGCGCTTGTGGCACTGCTGTGGATGCAGGGCAGCCTGCTGTGGCATGACACGGTTCATGCAGGCCATCACCATGATGACTCCCCGCTTTGTCAGCTAAGTGTTGCTACCCCGGACTACGGTGGTGTGTTTACAGTTCCGCTGGCGCCATTCAGTACCTGGACGGCATCAACCCTTCAGGCCCTCAAGCCCGACCAACCCGGGCGGCTCATTTCTCTTGCCTATCGTTCCAGGGCGCCACCGCTTTTGATGTGTTGACAAACACACGGACGATTTAACCCGCAGTCGCTATACCATCCGGCAGCGGGTTTTCCACACTTATATCAAGAGAACATCAAATGACTAACATTCCTTACGGTATGGCAGGCGCTGTGCTATTGCCTTTTGTTTTATATCCACTTAGTGGCGTCAGTCAAACTGAACGCCAGTCCGGCGTACATGATCACGGCCACTCGGAAATGAATATTGCTTTGACGGGAAACGAGTTTCTTGTTGAATTATTATCGCCCGCTGCCAACGTTCTGGGCTTCGAACACGAGCCTGAAACTGAAGAACAGCGTGCCGCACTGGCGGAAGCAGTAAGCGCACTTCGTGCAGGTGAGCAGGTATTGCAGTTATCTGCTGCAGCTGGATGTACGTTGCAGACTGCCGATATAGAGTCAAAGCTCACAGACGAAGAACACTCTGAAGAACATCATGACGATGAGCACGCTGACGAGCACGATAAAGATGAGCACTCGAAGGAGCACCATGACGATGAGCATGCTAAAGATGAGCACTCAGAGGAGCACCATGACGATGAGCACGCTGACGAACACTCCGAATTTCATGTCACCTGGTTTTATCGCTGTGATAAACCGGCGGAACTGAAAACGGTTGATGTGGCGTTGTTTGATCTATTTCCGGGTTTTGAGGAAATTGATGTGTCATTTGCCGGCGAAAACTATCAATTGGCGTGGGAACTTTCACCGGGTAATTCGCGACTAACGCTGCAGTGATGATAGGCTGACGGGATGCCACAAATGATTGACATACGTGATGTCCGGTTTGCCTGGCCTGGCTCTGCAAGGGACGTGCTCGATATCGATAGTTTTTCTGTCGGTTCTGGTGAGCGCGTCTTTTTGCAGGGCCCTTCGGGTAGCGGAAAAACAACGCTGTTGAGTTTACTTGGTGCAGTGATAAGTCCTGATCATGGGACAATTCACGTCAACGGGGTTGATATCACCACGTTGCGCGGCGCGGTACGTGATAAGTTCCGGGTGGATGAGATGGGTTTTATTTTTCAGATGTTTAATCTGATCCCGTACCTGTCACCGATTCAAAATGTGTTGTTGCCTTGCCAATTTTCCGCAGATCGAAATAAAGCGGCGTCAAGCAAGCGGTCGATCACTGACGAGGCAATTCGGCTGCTGTCGCATTTGGGTCTGGAAGGCGATATCGTCAGACAGCGGGCAAGTGAGCTTAGTGTCGGTCAGCAGCAGCGAGTGGCCGCAGCACGTGCACTTATAGGTAGTCCAGGCTTGATTATCGCTGACGAACCAACCTCGGCACTCGATGCAGACGCACGGGTGATTTTTTTGCAGTTGTTGTTCGAAGAGTGTAAGCGTACCGGCGCAAGTCTATTGTTCGTTAGCCATGATCAGTCTCTGGCACATCAGTTTGACCATACCGTTAATCTGTCGGTAATTAATCGTGCCGGGCGTGCGCAGGATTCATCTGTAGTTCAAGCGGGGGGCAGCGCATGAAGATTTTGTCTCTGGCGATCGCAAGTCTGCTTAACCGTAAATTTTCCGTGCTGCTGACAATAATCGCTATTGCTTTGAGCGTGGCGCTGTTAATAGGTGTTGAACGAATTCGCAACGGTGCACAACAAGGATTTAATAATACGATATCGGGTACGGATCTGATTATCGGTGCACGTACCGGGCAGATTCAACTACTGATGTATTCGGTGTTTCGTCTGGGCAATGCTACTAATAACATCAGCTGGCAAAGCTATCAGGAAATTATTGATGATCCGGTCGTGCAGTGGTCGGTGCCGATATCACTGGGTGATTCGCATCGGGGTTATGCGGTTCTTGGAACATCGACTGATTATTTTACTTACTTTCGCTATGGTCGCAAACAACCGCTGTCACTAAGCGACGGCAAACTCAGTGAAGATCTCTTTGAGGCGGTGGTTGGTTCGGAAGTCGCTGACAAGCTTGGCTACAGTGTGGGCAGTGAGATCATCATTGCACACGGTACCGGTTCGACAAGTTTTGCAGAGCATAAAGACAAGCCGTTTCGGGTGGCGGGAATTCTGGCTCGCACGGGTACACCGGTTGATCGTACGGTCCATGTCAGTCTTGAAGCGATAGAGGCTATCCATCTTGGCTGGCAATCGGGCAGCCTGACATCGCAAAGTGCAGTGAGTGCGGAAGAAGCTCGCAAACTGCAATTGCATCCGGAGAAAATCACCGCATTTCTGGTGGGGGTGAAATCAAAGCTTGGCATCTTTAAGCTTCAGCGCAAGGTAAATGAATATCGGGCTGAACCCCTGCTGGCCATATTGCCCGGTGTTGCATTGCAGGAGATGTGGCGCTTGCTGGGTGTAGCAGAGAAAGCACTATTCGCCATCTCACTGTGCGTAGTGGTGACCGGCCTGATTGGGATGTTGAGTGTAATACTGGCCAGTCTCAACGAGCGACGTCGGGAAATGGCAATTTTGAGATCGTGCGGTGCAAGGCCCACCCATGTGTTCGCCTTACTTATTGGCGAGGCGTTTGTGGTCACACTTGCTGGTATCGCCGCAGGACTGTGTGTTTTATATGCCGCACTATGGTTTGTCCGACCGACCATCGAAGATCGATTCGGTCTGTTTTTATCTATGGCACCACCCACTTTAAATGAGCTGTTGTTATTGCTGTCGATTCTTGTAGCGGCGTTGATCATTGCCGTACTGCCGGCCATGATGGCTTATCGAAATTCACTTGCAGATGGTTTAACGCTGCGTGTTTAGGAGAAAAATATGTTAAAACTCAAATCGGGCGTCACCCGTGTATTATCACGGTGCTTTATTCTGAGCCTCGCACTATGCGTTGTGTCTCTGCCATTAAAGGCAAGCGAACCTCGCGAAGTAAGCTGGGAAGATTTACAGCCGCCACTCAGGACTCTCGACAAACTGCTGCGTGAAGCTGATCCCAATGAACCGCTGCTCGATCAGCCTCCGCCGGACTTCCGGCCCAGTGGAGATGTGGTTCCTGAACTCAACGGGCAGCGCGTACGCCTTCCGGCCTATGTGGTGCCACTGGACGGTGACAATGAAAGTCTCTCCGAGCTGTTGCTGGTTCCTTACTTCGGCGCCTGCATTCATGTGCCGCCACCTCCACCCAATCAGATCGTATATGTCAAAGAAGATGACGCTGTAGATATCAGCGATATTGACCTCTACGGTCCTGTGTGGGCGACAGGTACGATGATTACAGAAAGTGTTCAGACAGAGCTGGCCGACGTTGGCTATCGAATGGAAATCGAGAGCCTTGAGATCTACGATCCCCGTGCCGAAGCGCGGAAGAGATAACCGGCTTCGCTTGTACCGTCAAAAACACATGGCAGGCACCACACGATGCACATGCCAGTATCGTCATGCAGTGAATAGAGCGGGCAATCGTGACACCTGGTTAATGGCGTTAGTCGATGTTGAGCGGTATGCGTTTTTGGCGCAGAGCCGATTGCACGCCGGCTTTATCTGCGGCGTAGGTAATCCCGTACCATTGTTCATCGCACGGGATGACACTTACTCTAAGGCTTTGTGATGTAATCATTTGATTGATCACGGCAGGCAGAAAAAACTCGCTTTCGTTATACGCTTGCGCTAGCAGGTAGTCGTCAAATGCGCGACTCAACGTATCAAACAAAACCGGGTGAAAACCCCAGAAGTTCATGGATACAAGTGTCTGGTCCGGGAGTCCGTGACTATGGCGATCAATATGCTGCAGTTCGTCAATGCGGGTCAGTACACCGGTGCTGTCTGTGTAGCATATTCCACGAGATACCGTGCCGTTGTCTGACAGGGTGTTAT
>CAKZVB010000282.1 GCA_937922015.1 uncultured Granulosicoccaceae bacterium | reverse complement strand
GGATAACACTGACTGTGAATACTGGGTATACAGCGGTACCGCATCGGGGAGTAAGGCGTACAGTGATTCGGGAAGTCTGGGTAATAGCACCTCGTACACAATCGCAGGTCATCCGCTGGATGGATCGACGGTCTATGTCACTTTGTATTACCGGGCATTGAGTGGAGGAGTCTGGAGCTCGTTGGTGTTGGAATATGATACGTCAGATGATTCTGGCGGTATTTCAGACATAGTCATAAATGAGTTACTAGCGAAGAACGACAGCCAGATACCGCCAGGCTACGGTGAGGAAGACTGGATAGAACTAAAGAATAACGAAGATGTAGCGGTAGATCTGACAGGCTGGTGTTTACAGGATTCTGGAGATGAGTGGTGTTTTCCGGGAGGATCTCTGTCAACAATAGGCGCGAATGGTTATTTATTGTTGATAGCAAGCGGTGATGGAGTGGACAGCACCGATACACAATACCTGCATACCAACTTTAAGCTTTCGAAAGGTGGAGAGTATGTAGGATTATTTTCCCCGGGCAGTTCAGCGGCGGTGGATGAGTATGATCCGTTTCCCGCGTTGGATGACAATCAGTCGTATGGGTTGGATAGTACGGGGACTGAGGTGATTTTTACAACGCCCACGCCGGGTGCGGAAAACCAGGATCCCGATGTCGACGATATCAGTGACCTCAGGTTTGCTCCGGATCAAATTATTACCACAACCACTTCACGCAGGGCAGATGTGTTCGCCATCAATGGAGATCAGGTGCCCTATAGTCTCACAGTCAATGATGATAGTCTGGGTTGGCTAAGTGCGATGACAGCAGCCGATCAGGATGGTTTCACCAGTGATGAAGTTGAGTTCGATATAGACGATTCGGGTTTGTTGCCTGGAAGTTACCAGGCTACAGTTACAGTCAATTCTGCAGGCTATACGCCAGCTTCAATCGATCTGAATTTTATAATACCGCAGGCAGGGAATGACTTTTCCGTGTGGCAGGAGGTCGATCTCAAATTGGATGGGTTTGCCTTGGGGATAGACGATGACGAAGAACGGATATTTCACTCTATAGGGGCTGGTTATGCTACTCCTCAAAACTACTCTGCCGTAGTTACTTACAATGAACTGGACGGCTATGAAGTTTCATTCAACGCAGGGGCGGTAGTTCAAAGTGGCGGCGTAGTTGATCTGGGAACGATAAGTTATGCAGATACTTCCAACAATATTCAGTTATTTAAGAATTCCAGCCTGGTTGCCAGCTACGATTTAGTGCACACAAACCTGCCTCTCGTTACCCTCAACGCCGGTGTAATTGTAGATGAACCAGATATGCCTGGTACTATTCAGGTTGCGAGTGGGATTCATGGCGAATCTACTGAGTTCCTAAACATGGGTGTCGAATTTCGTGGAAGTACCTCTCAAAACTACCCGAAAAAATCATATGCAGTTGAGTTGACTGAAACAAGTGATATCGCCAGTTCAGACGGGTTGGATTATTCCTTTTTAGGAATGAGAAATGATGATGATTGGATATTGGATGCGTCTTACAGGGATACGTCTTTTGTTCGGAACCTTGTATCGCTCACACTATGGAATGATATGCAAGGGTTTGCCTATACAGATCAAAACGGTGACAGCAAGGGGCAGCCGTCATTGAAAGGTAATCTGGTTGAAGTGATTTTGAACAATCAATATCAAGGGATACATGTACTGGAAGAGAAAGTTGATAGAAAACTTCTGGATTTAGAGAAAGGGCAGGAATCCGTTCTGTATAAAGCGGTAAGTAACAACGCTACGATGTATTTTCCTGACAATGTGCAGACTGATTTTGAGCAGAAGTATCCAAATCCGAATGATATGGACAATTGGGTTCCATTGGAGGATCTTGTTGAATTTATTCATAATTCCTCCGATGCTGATTTTGCCGATGACATTGATGACTGGGTTAATATTGATAACATAGTGGATTTCTGGCTGTTGACCGTTGTTACCGGGTCCACCGACACGCTGAAAAAGAATTATTACGTATTTAGAAATGCCACCGGCAAATTCCATTTTTCACCTTGGGATTTTGATGCAACCTTTGGAATGAGATGGGATGGCGATTTTGCGTCGTGGTCAGCAACTTACTGGAGTCAGGATAGAAACCGATTAATTAGTCGGCTATTTTCTTTGGATGAAACAGGTTTCAGCGCAAAAATAAAGTCCAGATGGAGCGAGCTAAGGCAAGACCTGTTTACAGTTGGCAGCCTTGTGTCGAGATTTCAGGTTCACAGTGAAGAGTTGGCACCAATTCAAGGAGACAACTCAAACGCATTTCAACGAAACAAGACAAGATGGCCTGGCTCTGGAGGTGCAGGTGTAAACAGGCCTGAACTGGGCGAGCTAGTCTGGCTATCAGAGTGGATTGAGGACCGGTTGGATTGGTTGGATAACAGGGTCTCTCAGTTGCCTGACTAGATGTGTTGAGATGACATGAGAAGTCCGTGGTACCCGGTCTTCGTATTATCGTTAAAATTTATGATAAAATTTGCGAGAGAGCGGATGTGGGTATCACTCGCCAGATAGTGCCTGCCCTTTCAAGCTATTGAATTTTAATGCTGCCCAATCCCTGGGCAGTATGCGCTTCCATCGTTCCCGGAAAGTTTCCCTAACGGATAGTAGTTCGTTCACGGACTTGGCGCGTAGTATCCGTGTTGGCACACAGCTTCGATAGCTAATAAAAGATATCATCGTCTAACAGTGGGTCTTCACACTAAACAGTATGAGTAGTCAAAGCATCATTAGCAGCTTTACGATTGTTATTCTAACCTTCAAACGGGATGACATCCTTGATACCCAGGCCTCCCGGTTAGAGCAGCTATTTAAACGCGAACCAATTTTTAACGTTGTTCTTGTTGATAACAATGCCGATGGTACCAATCGTCGTCAGTTTTTCGAGAATGGAGGGTATGATTTTCGTTTGTTGCGTCCTGAGAATAATCTTGGTGTAGCCGGCGGCAGGAATCTAGGGCTGGAAGCAGCAGACACAGAATATATAGTTTTCTGGGATGATGATGCGATTGTGACCGAATCGTTTTCTTTAAGTAGTTTGAGTGAGCTTTTCGAATCTGACGTTCAGTTAGGTGTGGTTGCGTTTAGAAGTTTCAACCCTGACACCGGGAAAATTGATGCGGCAGAATTTCCTCATACGAATAAGAGTTGGCGAGAATCGGAACAGCCGTTTTATACCTTCAGATTTATAGGTGTGGGCCACGCCATGCGGACAAGTGTATTTGCGATGGCTGGAAACTATGACACGTCGTTTTTTTACGGAATGGAGGAGTTCGATCTTGCATATCGAATATTGGATCAGAATTTCAAAATTCTTTATGACCCCGGGTTCACGTTATATCATCATAAACATCAATCAGGTCGCCTACAGTCAAATGAAAAATGGGTGCGCTCTTATAGCAATAAGCTAAAGCTTGGATTTAAAAATTTACCTGTGTTGCACCTTTGCGGTGTAGCTGGGATTTGGTTTTTTTATAGTGCGTACAAAGCAAAAAACATAACGGTGCCATTTATGGCGATTCAGGATTTTCTTAGTTGGAAAAGAGTTAATAATTCTAAGCGAATGCCAATCGGAAAAAGTACGCTTGAATACATCAAAGAGTGCGGTGGAAGGTCCTTTGTCTGATTTAAAACCGAACCAACAGTTGCAACACTGCCTGATGCTTCTGACCAGAGACCCATATACCAGTAACACTGGCCGGGGTATGGTTCTTCGAACTGCCATCTCCTCGCTTCAAGCGCTGGGTATTAAAACAACAATTGTGTGCTTTGATAGTAATGAAAAAACCACTAGGGATTCGAATGATGATTTTTTATACATTGGTGAGCCTCGAACGTTAGATTTGGCAATCGCGGCAGTTGTAGCATTTTTGAGCAAAACTCCAATGAATGAACGAATTTATTTTAGCAACAAAAAACTGCGAGAGGTTCAATCTATAGTAAACAATGTTAAGCCTGACTTTGTTTATGTGGATATGATAAGGCTGGCAAAATACGCGGCAATTATTGATTTGCCAACAATATTTGATCTTGACGATTTGCTCTCAACCAGGTACTCGATCGCCGCGAAGGCAGGTAGCGTAACTGGATTTGGCTACCTTTCGAAAAAACTTCCTCGGTGGGCAGACCACGTTTTTCGTGCGTTCGGACGCAGGGTGCTAGTTAGAGAAGCTAAATTGTTAGAGTCGCGCGAGATCTTTTATGTACGGAAGTTTGAATGTACATCGCTCGTTTCGTCTTTGGAAGCCCGTGACTTTAATGAGAAGTATAATGAGTCTGTTCACACGCTGCCAATGGCGATTAAATCGAATTCAGCAACAACTGTATATTCGCCGCCAAAACGCTCGGTAGGAGCTGAGCAGGTGGTCAAGGGCATGTTTGTAGGTACGTTGAACTACGCACCTAACCTTGAAGCGTACAGATTTCTTATAGATTCTGTACTGCCGGAAATCAAAAGCTCGCTGGAACACTTGGAATTTACCCTTCTGGTTGTAGGCGACAAGCCGCTTAGCGATGATGTTCCGCAGCCAGCTGGTGTCAGATTTCTAGGATTTGTGGAAGATTTATCCGAGGCGTATTATCAGTGTGACCTGGTTTTTGCCCCATCATTTCTTCCTGGAGGTATCAAAACAAAGTTCATAGAAGCGATTGCGCATGGGAAGCCGACAATAGCGAATGCACACGCAACTCAAGGGCTGGAAAGTGGCGAGCTCCAAAAAATCGCTTATTATGCCGAGAGTGCATCGGAGTGGGCAGAGGCCGTGAAAATAATAGTTTCAGATCCGGAAAAAGCGGGTGAACGGGCCGCGAAGGGAGTCGGGTTTGTGCAAAAACGATTTGGCGAACAAGCTGTGTTGAACTCCTGGCGACTGATAGTTGATACCCTTGCTGCTCATGATGAAACAATTCGTAAGCGACAGTAAGTATAATTTTCCGGACGTTACTATTTGAGTATGTGTAATTCCTAATGCGAAAAAAAAATAAAGTATTCGAAATTGGTGTAATGAAAACTGGTACTACCAGTCTGGGTGTTGCATTTCAGATACTTGGGTATAAGGCTTGCTCATGGCATCCGAAGGCAGCCGCGAAGTTCAGCTCGACGCAGAATTTTAATGTACTAAAGCCATACATTAATCGATTTGATGCTTTTGACGACGGGCCCTGGCACGATTGTAGATTCGAAGATATAGACGAGCATTATCCTGAGAGTAAGTTTATTATTCTGGAAAGGGATAATGAAGGTTGGATTCGCAGTATGGAGCAGCACCAATCGCCGGAATATAACGTCAATAAAATCAACCCGCGATACCTTCGGAATCGTTGGGTCACTGATAGAGATGCTTACATACAATATTTGCTAAATTGGAAAAAGGAAAAGTACGATCGAATAAACGAATATTTTAAGGATAGACCCGACGATCTGTTAACTTTCAATATCACCGATGGCTGGTCGCCGTTGTGTTCGTTTTTGGAGAAACCGATTCCTGACAAGCCATTTCCCAGAAAGAATGTTTCACGCTCGAGATTTGGAGCAGGCTTTCTCAGAAACCTATCTATTCCGAAGTTCTAACTCTGTAGTGACGTTATCAAGGCAGCCTATCCCTATATGGAAACTCGATTAAAAACCAGCAAAGTTTCCGTCTACATGCCTACCGCAGGTAAATGTGACTTGAGACCTGCCGTTCTTTCTGTCCTGGAGCAGGACTACACAGACTTTGAGTTTATCGTTGTTAATGATTCTGGAGCAGATAGGGAAGTCTTGGGTATTGATGATCTTCGGGCACGGGATTCCAGATTAAAAATTGTTGATAATGCACGTAGTAAAGGGGCCTGTGGTGCTAGAAATACTGCTATTTCAATAGCAGACGGATATTTCGTTACAGGGATAGACGACGACGATTTGATGTTGCCCGGAAGGATAAGTGCGATGGTAGAAGCCTGGGATGATAGCTGCTCACTGGTCTATTGTGGTCACATCAGGCGTTTCGCTGATCGGGATCAGGTTGTAGCGATTCCAGCCCAACGCATAAGTCCGGAGCGAATTCTCCATAGAAATATTATCGGAAATCAGGTGCTAACGAAGCTGAGTTATATGCAGAACGTTGGGCTGTTTGATGAAACCCTTCCAGCTTACCAGGACTTTGATATGTGGGTAAGACTGACCAGGCACTATGGCTACGCAAAGGGTGTAGATCACAACAACTATGTCTTTATACAAACAGGTGATGATCGTATTAGCGCCAGTCGTGCACGACGAAGATCAGCCTGGTTGAAGTTTGTTGAAAAGCACCGCCCCTGGCTGTCGGTTTCTCAGCGTCAGAGTCTGTCACTGTTGGTGTACAAGGAGCAGTGGAAAAAACCTACTGTTCGAACATTAGTGGCTTTTGCGAACTGTACTAACTGGAGATTGGTCGCATTGTTCGTGAGAAGGCGGATTTTCGGACATTAATCCAGCCTGATCCAGGGTATGTGCCAGGAAATCACATGTCACTGGCATCACTGTGTAGCTGAATTGATGTTTCAGCCCGGGCTAGTACGCACCACGTTTTGAAAGAATTATCGGGATACTCTTTAAGAGGATAATTACATCCTGCCACAGAGACCAATTGCGAATATACCATTTGTCTAACCGTATTCTCTCTTCGTATCCGACGTCACTGCGACCACTGATTTGCCATAAGCCTGTAATGCCTGGTTTTGCGCTGGCAAAATAGACAAAATCTTCACCATACCGTGGTATTTCATCTTCGACTATCGGGCGCGGGCCAACCAGACTCATGTCTCCTTTAATGACGTTCCATAGTTGTGGTAACTCGTCAAGGCTTGTGGATCTGAGAAATCGCCCGAACCGCGTAACCCGGATATCATCTTTGAGTTTAAAGTTTGTATCCCATTCCTGACGCAAGTGTGCGTTTGACAGCAGCAGCTGAGCAAGTTTCTCGTCGGCATCGGGGATCATGGTTCTAAATTTGTAACATGGAAAACGTTTTCCGTCTTTTCCTATTCGCGTATGGGCGAAAATAGGGTTACCACCCTTGGCAGCAATTATTAAGGCGATGGTCAACAGTATTGGGCTGAGGAGTAACCCTACTGCAGCACAGGAGACCAAATCGAAACCGCGCTTAAGAATCAGCGA
>CAKZVB010000281.1 GCA_937922015.1 uncultured Granulosicoccaceae bacterium | reverse complement strand
ATCTTATCGAACTATGTAACGCCGCGGTAGACGGCACCTTAAACAAACAAACCGCCACATGGTCAGATAAAACCGCCATAGGAGTAGTGATGGCAGCCGGTGGTTACCCCGACGGCTACGCCAAAGGAACCCCCATAACAGGCCTTGAAACCAACACAGAAAATGTAGAAGTATTTCACGCAGGCACCGCCATCAAAGACGGCCTGGTAGTCACCAGCGGCGGCAGAGTCCTGTGTGTTACAGCTTTAGGCAAAGACATAGTAGAAGCCCGCACAAACGCCTACAAAGCAACCGAAAACATAAACTGGGAAGGCGCCTTCTACCGCCGTGACATAGGCCACAGAGCCCTGAAAGATAAGTCCTGATAAAGGTTGCCGGTAATACAGCCACTCCCCATCAAGACAATTCCCGCTTTGCTTTTTGCTTTTAAAAATTAAAACAAAGCCAACACCTTAACTGTCGCCGGCAAAGCGTCTGTGTTTTGTAAGTCTCATCCGATGACCAGGACAAAGCTCCCGGAGCAAAAAACCAATGATAGTCCTGTCAGGGACATCCGTTTCTGTTATCTCTCAAACAGAGTCTGGATCTGACAGTCCGCCCCTTCGATAGCGTCTGCCTTGTTTTTTGAAATCATCCGGAGTCGGGTCAAAGCGCCACGGATGGCGCGTGAGCGCCAGTAGCGCAGGGATGCGCGTCTGGCGCGGCCCGACGGAGGATGATTTCAAAAAATTCCGCTTAGAACCCGAAGGGCAAGGCAGCAGCGAATAGAGCATAAAGAGAATTTTGGTTACTTTTCTTCTCTTTTGAAAAGTGACTCGTACAGCCAGGGACTGGCTTCGAAAAAACGCCATGGATGGCAAGCCAGAGCAGAACGCCAGAGCAGAACGTTAGCGCAGAACGTTAGCGCAGAACGAAAAAGCAGAACGAAAAAGCAGCCATCTAAACAACACACCCAAAAAAACCAAAAAAACTACATCCCAAAATACTCCCGACATACCTTAGCCACACGCCCGACATCCCGAGAAGAAACATCCTTATGCACCACCAACCGCACCAGTGCCGACGGCGAGATCTTTATACCCTTCTCACCAAGCCTCTGTGCCAAACCTTCCGCAACACTTTTACCGCAATCCAGAAAGACCATATTGGTCTGCAAACTATCCTCGGTAATATTTAATGCATGTATATCGCGAAGCCCCTCATACAGCTTACGTGCGTTGTCATGGTCTTCCTGCAGGCGGTCGACATTGTCACGCAACGCTACAATACCAGCGGCGGCGATATAGCCTGCCTGGCGCATCCCGCCACCTAACACTTTACGCCATCGTCGCGCTTTATCGATCACTTCAGCGCTGCCGCAAAGTACCGAGCCCACAGGTGCGCACAAGCCTTTCGATAGGCACACAGAGATGGAGTCGAAGTATTGAGCGATATCTCTGGCATTAATGCCATGATGCACCGCCGCGTTAAACACCCGGGCACCATCAAGGTGCAGTATCAATCCGCGTGAATCGACAAGCTCTCTGACAGCAGCCAGATAGTCCATTGGCAACGCACGCCCGGCCACGGTATTTTCAAGTGCGATAAGCCGTGTTCGGGCAAAGTGAATGTCATCAGGTTTAATCGCCGCTTCAATTTGCTTTAACGACAGACTGCCATCTTCGCGAAAGTCCAGCGGCTGCGGCTGTATGCTGCCAACGACAGCAGCACCGCCACCTTCATATTTGTAGGTATGGGCCTGTTGACCCACTATGTATTCATCGCCGCGTTCACAGTGTGCGAGCAAGGCCAGTAGATTGGTTTGTGTCCCACTGCTGGCGTACAGGGCTGATTCAAACCCGAGTTTTCTGGCGGCCATGAGTTCGAGTTCATTGACAGTTGGATCTTCGCCATACACATCATCCCCGACCCGGGCGGCGGCCATCGCATCGAGCATATCCTGAGTGGGCTTAGTGACGGTGTCACTGCGCAGGTCTATTTTGATTTCCGGCTCTTTAGTACTCATACCCGATCCTGCACTCAGCCATTAGTAAACTCCCGTTCAGTTACAGCGCTTTAAACATTCCAACTTACCTACCGTCTTTTAGTGCCCTGCGATGTCGCAGACTGACGCGCCGGATCATCAGCATAGTAGTCATCCATGTCTTCAATATATCGCATTAACTTCGGCTTGTGGACTTTCAATTCAGCGCGGTTCATGCCATCCATTTCATGAGGAAACACCAGCCACCTGTCGGTTTCATGAATATAATAATGAGGCGTGAGTTCTGTGCGGTTTTTAGATGGTTTGAAATAAGGTGTAGCGATGCGTATGTCTTCCGGTGTATTGCGACGCGCTTTTGTCGTCAGCGTTTGCACCACACCCTGCACGCTCAAACCGGTGTCGTAGACATCATCAACAATCAGCAACGAATCATCTGCATTGATATTGTTGATCAGATAATCCAGACCGTGAACACGCACGGGGGCTTCCAGTCGGCTTTTTCCACTGTAGGACGATGTGCGAATTGAAATGTGGTCGGTATGCACTCCATAAAAATCCAGCATCTCCTGCACCGCGATACCTACCGGGGTACCACCCCGCCAGATCCCCACTATAAAGTTCGGATGGAAACCACTTTTCAGAATATTGACCGCTAGTTGCCAGGAGTCTTCCAGCAGCGATTGTGCGGTTATGTAGTCTTTATCAGCCACGTGGGTTCACCATAAGTTTGTTCGGTCATCGAGTAGCGAGCGGCGATGTCGTTACTTTACTATAATCGTAGCTGTACACAGTCGGTTTTGATGTGCAGCAACCTTCATGCGCGGCAGGATTCAATAATTTGCCGGAGCCGGACAATAGGGTCCTTTGCACCGGTAACTGCGCGTCCGATCACCAGATAGTAAGCACCATTGGCCAATGCTTTTTCAGGGGTCATGATTCTTCGTTGATCATTTGCAGCATCATCTGCCAGACGAATACCCGGAGTGACCATTGTCAATTCCGGCACTTCGGCACTGATCATACCGGCTTCCTGTGCAGAACAGACAATGCCATCAAGACCTGCTTCTTTTGTTAAGCGCGCCAGAGACACGACCTGCTCATTTAACGACAGAACAACACCAGTGGCCTTCAATTCTCCTTCATCCATACTGGTTAATACCGTCACAGCGATCAACAATGGAACTCCTGAGGCGGGCGTGCCCAGTGCATCACGTGCAGCCTGCATCATTCGCAGTCCGCCACTGGCGTGCACGTTCATCATCCACACACCATGTGCCGCTGCAGCCTTACACGCTGAGGCTACGGTGTCGGGGATGTCGTGGAATTTTAAATCAAGAAAAATCTCGAAACCCAGCTTATGCAAAGCGTCGAGTATTGCCGGACCGCTGCTGGTAAACAGTTCTTTGCCAACCTTTACCCGACACAAGTCAGGGTCGAGCTGTTGTGCCAGCGCCAGCGCTTCAGTAGCTGTTGGTTTATCCAGCGCTATGATAACGCGTTTCTGATCACTCACCCTCGGCACCTATAATTATTTTTACAGAGTTCCAATTTTCACACCCCGGACAACGCCACTGAATTTGCATGCAACGATAGCCACAACGATCACACCGGTATACAGGTTTTTCATCGACCACACCACGCAGCATTTCGACCATTGCAGCGACTTTTTCTTTGTCGCGTGGTTTCGTGGATTCAAGCTCGCGTTCGGCCCAGTCGCGTAGTCCTTTTAGTGACGGGCGATGTGCAATTTGCTCGATGAAAAATTCACTGGCTTTCTTTTCGCCTTCAAGCCGGCTGATTGCATCACGGGCGAGAGTAATAACCGAATAACTATTCTGCCGCTGTTTGACGTACTCCAGATGTTTTTGCATGGCACTGCTGTCGCCACTTTCAGTTAACGCAAAAAATAGAGACTCGGCTATCTCTGGTGAAAGTTCCGGATGGTTCTGTTCAATTTCATTGAAATATCCCAGTGCTTCATCGTAGTCTTTTAGTTCGATAGACTGCCGGCCAAGCATAAGCAATGCCCTGCTACAACCCGGTTGTGCCTTCAGTGCCTTTTTAAGCCAGTGTTCCGATTCATCCAGCTTGTCTTCATGCTCGCGCAGCGCGGCAATTTCACAACAATACTGAGCAATTAAGGCATCGCGCTCTTCCACGGGCATAACCTGACTCTCGCGGGCAAGCTCAACCGCCGCCTCCCACTCCTGCTGCTTTTCATACAGACGCAGCAGATGAGTACGCGCGCCTAAACCCTGTGGGTGCTCTTTGACCAGGGGCACCAGTAATGCTTCTACCCTGTCGAGCAAACCCGCACCGGCATAGTCACGAGACAGTTCAAGTATGGCGAGGCGACGCTGATCTTCAGTCAATGAACCTGAGGCTAAAAGATGCTCATGCACACCAATGGCACGCGAATACTCTCCGCGACGACGAAACGCATCACCCAGTGTTTTATAAACATCGATAGAAGTTTCTTCAACAGGGAACTGCCGCAGCAGACCATCCAGTTCAGGATCGCGTTCAACGCGGTCATCGTAGCCTGGCAGCAATGTGGCCAGATCAGTGACTTGTCGGGGTGACCAAAGCTGACCTATGGTGTGTCGGATTTTTTCGTAGCCAATACACCAACCGACAAACCCGGCCAGAAGCACCAACCACCAAGAGAATTCCATGTATATTTGAGTCGAGTGACGGCAGAACCAATGTGCTTAATTCTGACGATGTGTTAGCGGGATGTCGAGAAAAGTTGGCATTCCAAAGGGTTACTTTATGCCACTGCCGATATTGCTGAGTGTCCGTAAGTGTAGAAAAGCCGGCAGAAAATGCAAATCACACTCGCCGCAATTGCTGCGGCGAGTAAATCAACTCAAATTAAGCGTCTGTCCCTGTTTTGCGCGCACCATCCAGTGTTTCGCCCACCGGTAAATCACCTTGTCGTGCCCGGGTAGCTGAATTACCGGCTACCTCATTTCCATTGTTCACGCGCTCACGTAATTCCTTACCGGGTTTGAAGTGAGGCACGTACTTGCCTCGCAATGCAACAGCATCACCGCTCTTGGGGTTTCGGCCCATTCGTGGTGGACGGAAGTGCAGACTGAAACTGCCAAAACCGCGTATTTCTATTCTTTCGCCTGTCGATAAAGCCTGGCTCATACGTTCAAGCAGACCTTTGACTGCCAATTCCACATCTCGCAGCGCGAGGTGCGACTGGCTTTCGGCTAATGCTTCAATCAAATCAGATTTGGTCATTGGCCCGGGCTCCGGGGGGTTATCTGTTTTAAGAAGCACCAAACCAATCGTCCGGTGCTCTATTGATACCTACTTAGCTTTACTCTTCTTCGGTATCTGCTGAGGGAGCGTCATCTGCGGCAGGCACATCGAGAGCGCCCATCTGCTCTTTCATCAAATCACCGAGAGTGGTTGCTGTAGGCGCTGTGCTATCGGCGTAATCACGCATGGCCTCGCCTTCTTCGTCACTCTCTTTCGCTTTAATAGAAAGTGAAATCGCTCTGGCTTTTCGGTCGATATTGATGAACTTGGCTTCCAGTTCATCGCCTTCTTTCAGGTGCATTTTGAGATCTTCAACGCGATCCCGGGCAAATTCACTGGCGCGAAGAATACCTTCAACACCTTCACCCAAATTAACCATCGCTACTTTTGTATCGACTTCAGTAATGATGCCTTTAACAAATGTGCCTTTCGGATTGTCAGCGACAAATTGACCGAACGGATCCTGTTCAAGTTGCTTCACACCAAGTGAAATACGCTCACGCTCAGGATCAACGGCCAGAACCACAGCTTCGATTTCCTGCCCCTTCTGGAAATTGCGTACCGCTTCTTCGCCGGTATCGTTCCATGAGAGATCTGACAGGTGGATAAGACCGTCAATACCGCCATCCAGACCGATAAAGATACCGAAATCTGTGATGGATTTGATCTTGCCTGAGACTTTATCACTCTTGTTAAAGTTACCTGCAAACTCTTCCCATGGGTTTTGCTTACATTGCTTAACACCCAGTGAGATTCGGCGGCGTTCTTCATCGATGTCGAGAATCATGACTTCGATTTCATCGCCCAGCGCTACCACCTTATTGGGGTTGACGTTGCGGTTAGTCCAGTCCATTTCAGAAACGTGCACCAAACCTTCGACGCCTTCTTCGATCTCGACAAAACAACCGTAGTCAGCGATGTTGGTTACTTTACCGAATATACGGGTGTTTTCAGGGTAGCGGCGAACCAGATCAGCCCATGGGTCATCACCCAGTTGCTTAAGACCCAGTGAAACGCGATTGCGCTCGCGATCGAATTTCAGGACTTTTACTTTCATTTCCTGACCGACTTCCACCACTTCACTTGGATGCTTGACTCGCTTCCATGCCATATCTGTGATGTGCAGCAATCCGTCTATGCCGCCCAGATCAAGGAACGCACCGTAGTCGGTAAGGTTCTTTACGATACCGGTGACTTCCTGGCCTTCCTGCAGGCTTTCGAGCAACTGCTCGCGCTCTGCGCTGTACTCGGATTCAACAACCGCACGACGCGAGACAACCACGTTGTTGCGACGACGATCGAGCTTGATGACTTTGAATTCAAGCTCTTTGCCTTCGAGGTAACTGGTATCGCGGACC
>CAKZVB010000280.1 GCA_937922015.1 uncultured Granulosicoccaceae bacterium | reverse complement strand
AATATTAAAGTCCTTATAGGCATCATTGATCTCTGCAATATATCCTTCCAACTCTTCTCTGGAAACAGGCAGTTGATCAGGATTAGAGTTCGAGACTCTGTGCCATACACCCACAAGCGTTTTACCCCGCCAGGGAGTCAGAAAAAGATGCCGTCCTCCTCTGTCCAGAAGACTATCGCCATCGTTTGATTTTGCCTGACAGCCGAGCGCATGATCGCGGCAGATAGATTTATTTACCACGAACGCAAGGTCGCGGGAAAAGCTCGGTTTGGGTGCGAGTTTGATCTTGTTTTTGTTACGGATAAAATCCTCCGCCCACGGCCCGGCAGTATTGACTACCATACGACTTTTTATATCAAACTGGCGGCCACCACAGTTTTCCACGACGGTGCAGCCAACCAC
Source organism: uncultured Granulosicoccaceae bacterium (assembly GCA_937922015.1). Taxonomy (GTDB): domain Bacteria; phylum Pseudomonadota; class Gammaproteobacteria; order Granulosicoccales; family Granulosicoccaceae. The sequence continues at coordinate 12,064 of CAKZVB010000280.1, read as the reverse complement.
GGAAGACCCATCCAAAAGGAGATTGGTTGCTGTCGCGTAATTGAGCGCATCTGCACCTCTATTTACCGCAGCACGAAGAAAAGCCAGTGTCAGACGCGATGGATTATAGATCTGCCCATCAAAAATCACCGCCGCACCTGTTAAGCCATCACTCGAAATGCCAGGAAACATTTCCAGGACTGATTCACGATTCAATGTCCGCCCCATCGGTGTTCGCCTGGACGGATCACCAATCCCCCTGTTTCTGTCGCATGCGAGCAGATCATAGGCGAGCATACCCACCCGCATAAGAGGTAGCCCTTTTTTACCGTACCCATAGGTTGGAATAACAATTGGAAGGGGCGCACACAAATGAGGAGCGATCCTGATCAGCGCGCTGCGTTCGCGACTGGACTCCCTCATTCTTGCAAAATCTGCATGCTGGAGATATCTGATTCCACTGTGAATTAGTTTAAAGTGGTTTGCCGAGGTTGCACCACCAAAATCAGATTTGTCGACGATAGCGACCGAATAGCCTCGCAAAGCGGCGGACCAAGCCACACAGGCACCAAACATTCCAGCCCCCACAACCAATATGTCATAGGTCTTGTCCTCGAATGCCTGCACGTTTCGGTTCAATTGATCACCATTAGGTTTTGCGACTCCTGACAGCATATGACACTTGCCAGCCTCAATATTTTACTTGACAAAAAATCCTGACCTCTAAAGATTATCACTATCTTCAGATCTTTTAGAACTTAGATGAAGTTTGTGAATTGGTGCAGTGCCTCTCATCGATTCTTTCGAGCCGAGTATCTTAATATAATTTATAATCGTATTACTGAGAAATGTTCGCGTTATGTATTTGCGTAATCTAAATTGCAGTCCTTTGCATGAATAGAATATTGCGCTCAAAATCACATTACGGATACCAACAATACTGGAAATTTAATGAAGATAGCAGTAATCGGAACAGGGCGAGTTGGACTCCCGCTGGCACTCGCCTTTGTCGAGGCAGGCGTGGAAGTGACAGGCATAGAAATCAATGAGGATATTAGAAATACTGTAACCATCGATAAAACGATGCCATTCCTGGAACCTGGTTTCGAAGACGTTTTGAAAGCGGGAAAACTGAAAATGCAGGAATCTTTGGAAGGCCTCCAGGATATCGATTGCTTCATAGTTACCGTTGGCACCCCACTCCTCCACCATATTGAAACTGATCTCTCAGCTATTACAAGAGTGATTATTGATCTCGCCAGACGTATCGTCCCGGGACAAACAATAATTATGCGCTCCACGACTGCGCCGCAAACGACGGAGTATGTAAAAAAGGTTCTCGAAAAAAACTCAGAACTCGAAGTTGGAAAAGACATTTTTCTGGCCTGTTGTCCGGAACGTATTCTAGAGGGTAAAGCCAGAGAGGAATTATTCTCGCTTCCGCAGATCGTGGGTACTCAAGACCCTCTCTCAGCTGAGAAAGCACAGCAGTTATTCGATAAACTTGGCACTGAAGTCCTGCACTGCGACTATATAACCGCCGAACTGGTAAAACTGTTCAACAACGTTTCACGATACGCCTATTTCGCGCTGGCTAATGTACTGTCCATGATTGCCATTGACTATGACGCGGAGCCATATGAAATTCTAAAGCTTACCAACCACAAATACCCAAGACCGATTACTTCAAAACCCGGATTCACAGCCGGCACGTGCCTTCGAAAGGACTTTGGAATGCTTTCCGAGGCTTATTGGAGCGCAGACATACTGATAAGCTCCTGGCGTATCAACGAGACTATGCCAAAGTTTCTAGTCGAGTCCGCCAAGAGGCGATGGGGCGATTTGGAGAAAAGAAATATTGCTGTACTCGGCTACGCATTTAAAAAAGACGCTGACGATGTGCGAGACAACCTCACCGACAAACTGTTGCGCTACCTGCATCGGGAGTGCCCAAGCCAGATCATTTTACATGATCATCTGGTCAACGAGGCTGAAGTCATCCAACTGCACGATATGAAATTTAGTACCGATCTTGACCAGACGATAGAAAGCGCTGACCTGATCGTAATCGCCACAAATCATAGTCTCTACACTGAAAATCGCGAAAAGCTGCTTGACCAGGTAAAGAATAACCAGTGCAGAATAGTCGATTTGTGGGATTCTCTAGACACAGGCAAAGTATTTTTGGATAACACCCAACTATGAAAAACGTAATGGTTACCGGAGCGGCCGGTTTCATTGGCTACGCTCTGGCTTTGGATCTTGCAAAAAAAGGCGACGTTCATGTGATCGCGGTTGATAATTTTGTCCGCGGCGAGAACGACGAAGCATACAATGAGCTGTGTAATAGAGATAACGTTTCAAATTATGAAGTCGATCTAAACAACTTAAGCGCTGTATCTACTCTGCCGGCGGATTGTGATGTGATATTTCACCTTGCCGCGATGAACGGGACTCAGAATTTTTATGAGCGGCCTTATGACGTCATACGTTGTTGTACATTGCCCACGTTCAATCTGCTGGAGCAATATGCGTCAAAAGGAAATTTGAAGCGCTTCCTCTACGCTGGCTCTTCGGAGGCTTATGCGTGCACAGTGACTGAATTTGACTGGCCTGTGCCTACCACCGAAGATGTCCCTCTATGCATTTCAGATCCTGAAAATCCGCGATGGTCATATGGCGCATCGAAGTTACACGGCGAAGTCTTAGTGGTTAACGCCTGCCGACAGTTTGGCTGCGACTATACGGTAATAAGGTACCACAATGCCTACGGCCCTCGAATGGGTGACAGGCACGTGATACCTGACTTTTTGCAGAGGATGAAAGAAGAAAAGTACGAGCTTTATGGTTACAAAGACACGAGATCATTTATTTATATAGATGATGCGGTGAGAGCGACCCGGGAGCTTGCAATGGCTGACGCCGGCGCGAATCAAATAGTCAACGTAGGCGGCGACCGTGAAATCAAAATGTTGGATTTAGGACAGGAGATCTTAAAACTGGCGAAAGTAGAAGCCGAAATTCAGCTAAACGAATCACCAGCGGGCAGTGTATCCAGACGAGCTCCGGACACTACAAAACTACAAGAACTGATAGACTTCAAGCCAAGCTGGAGCCTAAGCGACGGTTTAGTTGAAACGATGAACTTCTATCTTTAGCCTGCAGAATTATTGGCTTGATATGACTGCGACAGATCCTAACGGGACTATAAAGTTCTATACGTCCCTGCAGGAGTTTGTGATTTGGTTGCTCTGGTTAGTTGCTCTGGCTAGTTGCTCTGGGCTCTACTAAAAAGACCTTTTAGCAAAAATATCGTTCAGCACCCCGACTTTTGCTGCAAGGGATTGCAACTTTATCCCCTGGAACGCGAGCACTCAAAAACAACGGATCTATTAGTCGCCTCCTTGGTCTATAGGTCCTTGGCATTATTCATAGGGCAACGGATGAAAATTAACGAAATAGCCAGCTCCGTATTGTTCACATATTGATTACTCTTGCCCTGGCTCGTCGCCGTTGTGGTACTTAATTACTCGAGCAGGCACACCCACAGCCACACAGTTTGCTGGAAGGCTTTTCGTTACCACACTGCCCGCTCCCACAACCGTTCTATCCCCAATTTTCACACCCGAGAGAATCGTGCAGTTCGCTCCAACCCACACCCATTCTCCGAGCTCGATGGGCTCATAAATTACTTCCATTGCATTGCTGATATCATGTTGTGTGGTAGTGAGTAACGAACCCGGTCCTATTTGACTGTAGTTGCCGACAGTGATTCCACCATGCCCAAAAAATTTCGCAAAGCTGTTTATCGCCACATTTCCACCTAGAGTTATGTGTCCATTTGCTCCTGCCCGCATATACACATGGTCAAGTATTAAGGAATTCTCCCCAATCTCGACATTTGAGAAATTGAGTATATTTGTATTAAACCCAACAATGGTTCCTGAACCCGCACAACGTAAAATATAACGATATTTGCAGGTAGTAAGAGCGGTTTTTAGAACACTGAACAACTCCAACGGGTTTTTAGTCAGTTGCCGTAGTCGTGACCAAATATCTATGTAATTTTGATCGGTTGATTTTTCAGGTTTTTGCATGGGATGAACAACGCAGTTGAATTGAGCTAATTTATGTTAATATACTACGGTTTTCCTGTTGAAAAATGAACCTGGAACGAATTTATCCAGACTGCTACGTTGGCTGGAGTTATGTGATGCCTGAAAACTGCGTAAAATTGCAGATTGAGAAAAAAGCACAGCAGCCTATTGGTTTAGAGCGATACATATCGCATGATTGCCATTCAATTTTCTATATTGGCAGTAAAGAATCTATTCAATTTGGCGAACGCAAGGTTATTCTTCGCAGAAAACAATCAACTAAACGAACAGTCCAGTAGAGATTATTTTCTCACTGCAGGACATAGTATTAATTGCAAGAGTACATACAGATGAGAATAGGTGTCACCGGATCAACTGGGTTTATTGGACGAAACCTTGTTAGATATCTTTCTGAGCAAAAAAATTGTGACGTAACCGCGCTGGCCAGAAACCCTGACGATCTAGCAAATTTACATGAACGTTGCACCGTAGCAGTCGGTGATGTGCGTGACACTTCGACGCTTCAAAGTGCGTTTGAGAGTTGCGATGCAGTGATTCACCTGGCCGGTTTATTTAATCATCCGGAACTCACCAGACAGGACTACGTTGATGTCAACGTTAAAGGAACTGAGAATGTGTTGACCACAGCTCAAAGCCTTGGAGTTAAGAAGGTTGTACATTGCAGTACTGTTGGTGTAGCAAGTGGGGGGGAGTTACCCTACAGCGAAGATGCCCCTTATTCACCACCCGAATGGGACAAGTATGAGACTACGAAGGCAGAAGGCGAAAAGCTCGCCATTGATTTTGGAAAGCAAAGAAATTACCCGGTTTTTATAATTAGACCGGCGCAAGTATATGGTCCCGGTGATCTATCAAAATTAAAGTACTACAAAATGGTCAAAAAAGGCGTGATTGTTAGCCCCGGAAAAACGTTAAAGCACCTGATTTATATCGATGATCTTTGTGAGGCATTTTACTCAGCCTGCATTGCAGAGAGCGGTGAGCTCGTACCGACGATTATTGCAAACCGTTCCCCTACACCACTGACAGATCTAACTCAACTTGTCGCTAATGAATTGGGTGTCGATTATCCTAAAGTTCGATTGCCGCAAGTTCCGGTTACTTTGGCTGCATCGGTAGTTGAAATTGTTTTCAACGCTATCAACAAAAAACCACCTATATTCAGGCGTAGCATGAATTTTTTCAATAAATCAGTGGAATTTGAAAACCTCAATGCACTCAAATATTTGAACTTTGAAGCAAATACGCCAGTGGAAATCGGAGTTAAGAATACCGCAGCATGGTACAAGAAAAATAACCTTATATAATGCATGCACCAGCTAAAGGTTTAAGTCTTACGCTCCTGGCGTCTCAAAATTCACGAGCTCACGAACCTTATAGCTTTTTTTGTCTCCAGTGGCGTAATAGATACGGACTGACAACTCTCCGATAATACCTAGAATAAAAAACTGTCCAGCTAAAATAATTGATAGAACGGTAAGATAGGTGAGAGGGTTTCCAGTAATATCGAATTGCCAAAACAGCTTCATGACAACAACACAAATCAGCGACAAAAACGCAGTAAAGGCAACCGCAATCCCCATCAAACCAAACAACTTCATCGGACTCGAAAAGTACTTAGACATGTACTGGATAGTTATCAAGTCCAGTACAACCCTCACCGAGCGCCCTATTCCGTACTTGGTTTCTCCGTAAATTCTAGCCCTGTGATTGACTTCCATTTCTATGCTTCTGGCACCCAGATTGGATGCCAGTATTGGTATAAACCGGTGCATCTCACCATAGAGTTCCAGGTCTTTAGCTATTTCTGATTTTATGGCCTTGAGCGTGCAACCCAAGTCGTTTATTTTAAAACCAGTCACCTTGGAAATGAGTTTGTTTGCTAGCATTGACGGTAATTTTCTGGACCAAAATTTATCCTGCCGATCGGCACGCCAGCCAAAAACAAGGTCATAGTCGTCCTCTAATTTTTCCAGCATAGATGGGATATCAGCAGGATCGTTTTGTAAATCACCATCCATTGTGACAATATAATCTCCAGTGGCCAGCTGTATTCCAGCATGCATCGCAGCAGTCTGGCCAAAGTTCCGGCGTAGAAAAACAGCTTTCACTTTGTCACCGGAGCCACCATCTTCCGCAAGTGTGCGCAAAACGTTTTGACTCCCATCATTTGATCCGTCGTCGACAAAAATTATATCGTAATTCCATTTGCTTGCATCCAAAGCACTTCGTATCTCATCGCAGGCAATTTTAATATTCTCAATTTCGTTGTAAACAGGAACGACTATTGACACGGTTTTTAGTTTTGAAGAATCACTGGAAATCATTGCTATCGAATCAGACGATGAGGACATCCGAATCATACTACAAAGAAACAGGTACAGGTGAGGCCGGTCAGGTCGCAATTCACGAAATAATTGACACGCAGAGAACCACCTGAATGATTGACGGACAAGTCATAACGATCCTGTCCCCACTACTTATGGAATAGGGAATATCGACATGATTGCAATTGAATAAGGCCATCGCCATGCAACCTGGCCTGTCCCAGGTGACGAACAAGCGTTACTCAGCATCTATCCAGTGCCACAGGCACTTTACTGACCATCGATTCCATCCGAGCTTTCTCCTTCGGGTCTGCCACCGAATAAGGTGAGATAACAACGCTATCGCGTGAACTCAATAAGCATAAGTATGGCCACGCTAGATTTTCACCATTAACGTCGATCACACAGACCTCACCTCAGGCACAACAGCCTTCCTTAGCCTTTTAGACGAGCGCAAAAATTCATTAGACGAACAATAGCCCTCAGAGCTTTCATGTATCTCACAAAATCCCGGTGAATCATTCGGGCATTATGCTTTGGTCAACTAACCGGTTAATTCGTTCGCTATACCACCGCAGGGTTCGAAAGCAGGTCGGGCAAAACAGTCCGGAACGGCACAAGAAAACCGTAGCCAGCATAAGCAGCGTTCAGGGATAACAGCGAGCAATACCCATTACCTCACCGCTCGTGGCATACAACTTAGCCAAGTCTAAAACACTATTACATCCACGCTCAATTGTTGGCACTTTTCTCACAACAAGTGCATCCTAAGGTACGATTATTGCCATCCTTTTAAAATATTATTGAGAAGACTGTGACATGCAACCTACCGTAGATTCAAACTTTCCTGTGATCCTCGCTGGTGGATCCGGAACCAGGCTCTGGCCCCTCTCCAGGTCATTGTATCCAAAGCAGTTTTTAAAAATTAGCAGCGAAAAATCCCTCCTGCAAAACACTATCGACAGAGCTTCGACGGCCTGCGGTGGAAAACTCATAATTGTCTGCAATGAGGATCATCGCTTTCTGACCGCAGAACAAATGCGCGAAATGGGCCAGGAGGGCGACATTATTCTGGAACCTGTAGCTCGAAATACAGCACCAGCGATAGCTCTGGCGGCAATGCATGCGCTTAACCAGAATGCGGAGGCGTTCATTACCGTACTGTCCGCCGACCACACAATCGACGATATTGAACAATTCGCCAAACACGTAGAGGAAGCCATCAACGCGGCTCGCGACGGTGCATTGGTAACCTTTGGTGTGGTGCCGGATCGACCGGAGACAGGGTACGGTTATATCAAAGCTCAGACAGATGGGATTAGTCCAATCGCAAGTTTTGAAGAAAAGCCAGATGCGACAACCGCAAAAGAATATGTCGATTCCGGCGATTACTATTGGAATAGCGGCATGTTCGTATTCCGCGCTCAGGCCTATCTGGATGCTCTGCAAAGTTACGCGCCCAATGTACTGAAACCCTGCACAACAGCCTACGCTGGTGCAACTAACGATCTTGATTTTATCCGGGTTGATGAAGAGGCCTTCACTGCAAGCGAAAGCATCTCTGTTGACTATGCGGTGATGGAAAAAACAGACAACGCCATGGTTGTGCCGTTTCACGCAGGCTGGTCTGACATTGGTTCATGGGACGCTGTCCACAACATTGGCAAAAAAGATGAACAGGGGAACGCATCCGAGGGCGATGCAATGTTTGTGGACAGTGAAAATTGCTACATAAACGCCCAGACACGACTGGTTGCAGCACTTGGACTCAACGATATATCTATTGTTGAAACCAGTGATTGTATATTGGTTACGAGCAACGCCGCCGCTCAGGACACCAAAAAAATTGCCCAGCTCTTAAAGGATGCGGGTCGCGGAGAGGCAGACACACACTCTAAGGTTTACCGACCATGGGGCAGCTACCAGACCATTAATCTCGGTAACCGTTTTCAGGTGAAACGCATTACAGTTAAACCCGGTGCAAAATTGTCACTGCAAAAACACCATCATCGCGCAGAACACTGGGTAGTTGTTGAAGGTACAGCGATTGTGACTTGCGATGATAAAGAAATCATGCTGACTGAAAACCAGTCTACTTACCTGCCACTAGGCGCAACACACCGACTGGATAATCCAGGTAAAATTCCGCTGGAGTTGATAGAAGTTCAATCTGGCAGCTATCTTGGCGAAGATGATATCGTCAGATTTGATGACGTATACGGTCGTAGTGGCACAACCAGATAGCACTGTGAAAATCTAAAAAAAAGCCGCCTTCCGGCGGCTTTTTTCGTCATCTGTAGATCAGATCTACTTAGCCCTTACGCCAGATTATCATCGCTAATTGAAGGATCGCGCCATTCGCGGCGGTCTTTCAGGTGCGAGATTTTCTTGGCTTCCCGGCGATCTTCGCGAGCTTTAGACTTGGCTGCATAGCCGCTGTCGTCACCTCGGGTCAGGGATTTTTTCTTGTCGTTCACTTTGGTTTCACCGTAACCGTAGTAATCGTAGTATCCCTGGTAGTAGTAGTCGCCACCGTAGGATGAGATCTTAGCCAGATCTACCTGAGATATAACCGCACCTGTGACATTGATGCCTACCTCACGCAAACGCTCAATACCACGCTTGACTACAGGCAACGGTGTACTGTCAGACTTAACAACATAAATGGCAGAGTCTGCGTACTTACCAACAACTATTGCATCACTAACCGCCTGGACCGGCGCTAAATCGATCACTACACGGTCATAACGATCTTTCAGTAACTCGATCAGCTCTGCAAACTCAGGTGAGGCCAACAGCTCCAGATGCGTATCAGGGATTCGACCGGCAGGTATAAGATCCAAATCACCTATGGCATCTACTCTCATGCAGTCTTCGAGATAAGCGTTACCTTCCAGCAAATCAGACAAACCATGACTGCGAATTCCCAACGCCCGCCCCAGACCTGGACGACGCATATCGGCCTCAATAAGCACCACATTCTCAAGTTTCGACAGTGAGTAAGCCAGGTTACTTGCAAGTGTAGATTTCCCCTCTGCAGGCACCGAAGAGGTCACCATAATTACCTGGTTATGTGTTTCCAATTCGGAAACAGTCGCACTTGTTCTGATGGTACGTATAGCCTCTGAAAACGCTCCACGCTTATCTTCAAACTCACCCGGAACCAGAGGGATAGTTTTTCTACCGAACATGCCACCTTTTATTACGGGCACTATTCCGAACACAGGTATGCCCAGTTTTTTCTCGACATCATGGATGCCCTGAACAGTTTCCTTCATGCTCTCATATGCAAATAACAAAGCAGAAATACCGAACAAACTCAAAAGAAAACCCAGCAACACCATCAGGGTTTTCTTAGGGCGGACTGGCGTTTGAGGAATCGCAGCAGCATCTGACAAGCTCATTGGAACTGAGTTAAGATTTTTTTCCTGGTATCCGCGGAGCTCAGCCGCAGCTTCTTCGTAGTACTTCTTGTTGTTATCACGTTCCAGTTCGAACTCTTTGGTTGTCACTCGCCCTTCACTGATACTGTCAGCCTTCGCTTCTTCGCGACGAATATCAGCCTGCAATGATCTGACCTGTCCCTGCGCGGCTAAATAAGCTTTCTCAACAGAGGCTACGACATTTGCAATTTGGCGATCAAGATTTCGCGTTGCTGTTTCATAATTAGACCGGGCATCGATAACCTTTGGATGCTTGGCACCATAACGATTATTCAATTCGTCAAGTTGTCGTTTGGATTCCTGCATCACCTGTTTGTTGCGCTGCACCAAAGCGTTAGAATCCACCACCGGTAACAACTCATAGGCACTGCCAACATACTGATAGGAAGAAAAATCATCAGCACCTTCGACTGCTAAATAAATCTCACTGGAAGCACCGCCGCCTGCAGCACGGACTTCGTCCCACTGAATTCTGGACGTTTCCAAAAGTGTTTTAGCATCAACTAAACGGCTGTTAAACTGAGCGATCGTCGCAGTTACATAGTCACGGCCGTCTCCACCGATACCCACTTGTCGCCTGGCAGATAAAAGCGCCTGCTCAGAGGAGTCGAGCTTAACTTTCAGCTCATCTACCTTACCCTGCAGATAATCTTTGGCTTCCTTGTTTTTCAAGTCCGACTGGTCAATATAGAACTGGATATACCCCGTGCCTATTCCATTAGCGATTCTGGTTGCCAACACCCGGTCCACCCCGTCAACACTAACTTTAACGAGATTGGTCTGTTTAAGAGGAAAAACCGAGGTTCTGGACATCAACTTCCGAACGATAATGTCGTTTAGCAAGTTAGCATCAATTGCCTCCTGCTCGGCATCACTAAGCTCAGTTCCCGCACTGGGTAAAAGTTCTTTAACCGCATTTTTAATCGGTGCAAGCGGCCCGGCATTTTGATAATCAGCCGGCACTGGCAACCTGCTGTTATATTCCCAGTGGTCTGCCAATTTGAGTTCTTTAACAATGCGCTCGGCAAGCGTTCTTGACTTAAGTACCTCAACCTGCGTTTGGATATCCTGTTTTGACGCCCCGCCAAAGGTCGGGTCAAATATTCCGGTCTCTCTCTTATCGTCAAACAACAGGGTTGCGCTCGCCCGATAAATCGGAGTCATTCCAGACACCACAAACGCAGTAAGAGCGGTGCAGAGCGCCGTGGTCAATATAATTGGCCACTTAAACTTGCGCAGGGTGACAATGATTCCCCTCAGGTCGATCGAATCATCATTGTTATTCCGCGTGTCGTCCCTAAATCGATCCGATTGAAGGTCGCGAACAGAAGTCTCGCTCATCTAATTACTACCTTATTTATTAGTTTTAGGTGTCTAGCCGCCGATTCTACTCAGGGTGTACAAGTTTTAAAGTGAAACATGTTCAGATTTCGGAACGTAGTGTTAATTTCTATCGAGGGGTAACCGGATATCACCACTACCCAGTTGAATTCAACGTCCATTGTCAACTTTCTTCCTTAACGTAAGTGATTGTATTTGCGTAAATATACTAAAAAGCCGTATATGTTACTTGTAATGACGTTTAACGTCAAAGCGTTAAACCTGTTACTACAATCGCAGCGTAATCCCTTTTATCTTGAATCCGGGCAGTTCAGCCTTCCAATTATTCCACATGGCTCTTAACATTTCGATAATGTGATGCAAGATTTTACCTTGTTAGGTTGTACACTAAACAGACGTGTGCCCTACAAAGTTCGACTAAAAATTGTCCAAACTAATATTTCTCATCGCATTATTCGGCGTCGGTTACCTGCTGTACCACTTGTACGGTAAAAAGATACTGCGTCAGGGCCCCAGGGGTCTGATAAAACCGGCATTGCTGGTTCTGCTGTTTATCGTATTGTTTGCAGTCGCCACAGGACGAGCAAACGCTATTCTGGCGGTTTTGGGTGGACTTTTTACCCTTGCATGGCGGATGGCGCCGCTGATTATGAGATTTTTCCCGCAAATCAGGCAGTTACTTAACCATTTTGGTGTCAAATCAGCTGGCTACACCGGCTCTTCGAAAGTAAATACAGCAACATTGACGATGTCCCTGAATCACCGCACCGGGCGTATAGACGGGGACATAATCGCCGGCCAATTCAAAGGAAGAACGTTATCTTCGCTGACTTATGATGAGATTATGCAACTGCAC
>CAKZVB010000279.1 GCA_937922015.1 uncultured Granulosicoccaceae bacterium | reverse complement strand
TGCAGCAGGTCAGGGCGGCTTCTGAAGCGCAAACGCGTTAATCGAATTCCCCCTCGATCCAGATTTTGCCGGATTGGCTATTATTAAAATAAATTTGATAGTGTAAATAGAAATGAAGGGTTTATTGTTCTTTGCTTGAGGCGCACAATTTCCGCTCAGAGTATGTGGGAAGCGCTCACACCTGTACGCCGAAGGGAATAATTCCATGACCAAACTAACCATCGTTGCACATATTCGCGCCAATCCAGATAAGGCAAAGCTGGTAAAGGCCGAACTTGAAAAGCTGGTACCAATAACTCGTGGTGAGAAGGGTTGCATACAGTACGATCTGCATCGCGACAATGAAGATCCGGCGCATTTTCTTTTCTATGAAAACTGGGAATCCCGCGAGTTATGGCAAACCCACATGGGTGCACCACACCTTGCCGCTTACATGAAGGCGACAGACGGGGCGGTTGCCGAGTTTATTCTGAACGAAATGACCCAAATTGATTAACGTGGCTTATCTACAGGAGAATTACCCATGAAGGCTGTTGCATTAACACACTATTTGCCGATAGAAAATCCACAGGCGTTCATCGATGTGGAACTTCCCAAACCCGTTGTATCGGGGCGTGATCTGCTGGTCTCGGTAAAGGCGGTGTCCGTCAATCCGGTAGACACGAAAGTTCGCGCCCCGAAAGAACAGATCGAAGAGATACCCCGTGTGCTCGGCTGGGATGCCAGTGGGGTTGTGGATGCGGTCGGTCCTGACTGTACGCTTTTCAAACCCGGTGATGAGGTCTACTACGCCGGTGATATTACTCGTTCCGGATCCAATGCCGAGTTTCAATTGGTCGATGAACGCATTGTCGGTTTTAAACCGGAAACACTGGGTTTTGCAGAAGCTGCGGCATTGCCACTGACTACAATCACGGCCTATGAGGCCTTCTTTGACCGGCTGGGTATTGATAAGCACGGTGCCGACAAAGGCAAGTCGGTGTTAATTATTGGCGCGGGCGGCGGGGTTGGTTCTATCGGTATTCAGCTTGCCAAAGCGGCCGGGCTGAAAATAATTGCCACCGCGTCGCGGCCGGAGACAACAAGCTGGGTGACTGAGCTCGGGGCCGATCATGTGATCAATCATCGTGAGCCGATGGTTGAGCAGGTGCGGGAACTGGGTTTTCAGCACGTTGACTATATTGCTATCTTTAATGATATGCGTCATTGGGAGACGGCGGTTGAACTTATCCGGCCTCAAGGGGGAATAGTGTCGATAGACAATACTGATTCACCCATGCCAATGGCTGGTATGAAAATGAAGTCCGCCAGTTTGCACTGGGAGTTTATGTTCGCACGGGCTATGCACCAGACAACGGACATGATTGAACAGCACAAACTGCTGACTGAAATAGCAAAGGAGATTGATGCCGGCCGTATCCGCACAACGCTGAATCAGGTCATCGCGCCAATCAATGCCGAGAACATGCGTGAAGCGCATCGGCTGGTTGAAACGGGTAAGGCAAAAGGCAAAATTGTGGTTGAGCGATTCTGACAAATTGATTGTTCATTTAACAAAGGCCCTGTAAATCCTTATGGGGTCTTTAAAATCTGTATCAACATTGGAGTATGTCATGGCACTCTACGAATTGCGCCAATACAAAGTCCGTGACGGCAAGATGGCCGCATGGGTCGAGCTTATGGAGAGTGAGATTATTCCCTATGCGGTTTCAAATGGCATGGTTTTCACAGGTAGTTTTTGCTCGGAAGAAGATCCAACAGTATATATCTGGATCCGCCGTTTCGAAGATGAGGCCAGCCGCGAGCGGCTATATGCAAAAGTCTACGAAAGCGAACACTGGAAAACCAATTTATCTCCGCAGATTGGTGCGCTTTTAATTCGTGAAGAGTCGATTATTCACCGTCTTGTACCAACCTCTTTGTCTGTGTTGCAATAATTCAAAGTTTTGTAGCTCTTCAGATTCGATTTCTGAAGGACAGCATCGCCTTACTATAGATTGTGGTCGCTGTTGATCAACGAAGTCAGGCGGTCAGAGCGGACTTTATGAAAGACTATTGATTGTTGATTAACGCTATAGGCAACAAAAAGATCACCATTGTCGTTCTGCGCCAGGTTTGGATATAGCAGCTGCTTATTGTCTTCAGCCAGGAGATAAATAACACGCCACGCAATGGTGTCAATAGACCACGCTAAATACATTTTGGTGGAACTTGTTTTGTGATGACTGAAGGCAACAAGATAACCGCCCTGGGTAATTGAAATGGCGCTAAAGCCGGAATTGGGATGTTTCAATTCAGTTGGCAGAAGCTCAGACCAGCTCTCAGCGTTGTCAATGGAACAAGTCCTAAGTAAACACCCCTGATTTGAACGACACAAAGCGGTCAGTTGATTGTCTGTCACACGTAGTATGGAAGGTTGAATGGCCTGCAGGTAGGGGTTTTCGTTTTCGGGCTTGCTGATTGACCAGTTTTCGAACGGTTGTTCAAACATAATTTTTTCAAATCGCACAACGCGTTTGCTGCCTTTTTCCCTGCTGCTGCCGCATAGCATGTGATCGCCGCCGAGTGGCACAGGAGCGCTGCGCGTCGGTCCGATAAAACCCTCTGGCAGCGGTGTGTGCGATTCCCATGTGGCACCCTGGTCGTGGCTCTTGATATAACAACCCTCCCAACGCTGGGGCAGTGTGCCGACCTTATAAAATAACACCAGCTGATTTCCCATGTGGATCAATACGGGGTTCCAGCAATCGAGCTCATGACTGGCAATCAGACGTGGTTTCAGCCAGCGATCAGTGAACTCGCTAAACCAGATACCAGTTTTGCCTGATCGATCTTTTTTGCCGTGCCAGCACGCAAATAGACAATGATTGTGCGCAAGCAAAAAAGGCGCATGGGCGGCATCAAAAGAATTCCCGGTAATCGGTAAAGAATTCATGCCTGGTTCGGCTGAAAATTTAATGGGTGCATCGGGTAATGGCAGGACTGATTTCAGTTTGTAGTAAACATCGATTGCAAAGTCGTCTGGTGTGCTGAGTATAGAGATTGGTTGGTCGCATGTGCGGCTGGGTCCATAGTCGGGTGCTGCTTGAGTCGTGAGAGCTGGTGTGAAAGTATAGGGGCAAGCCGTGCATTTACACAATTCATTAGTGTTTCGGGCGTGCACTGATCTGCCAATTAATTAGCATGAAAGAAAATACAAAGTGATTGATGAAACAAATACGCCCGCCATTGGTGTTGCACTGATTGGCGCAGGCATGATTGCCGAACGGCATGTGACCGCATTGTCGGCGATACGTATAAAAGCTCAGCTGGCAGCCATTGTCTCACGCCACCCGGATCGCGCGCGTCATCTGGCCCGGCACTATGAAGGTCCACCGCCGTTATTCACCAGTGATTTATCACGTGTGATTCAGGATCCTCAGGTGCAGGTGGTCGTCATTGCCACGCCGCCCAGTGTACGCATTGAATTGATCGAAAGTCTTGCAGCGGCAGGTAAACATATCCTGTTGGAAAAGCCTGTCGCCAGAAACGTTGAGGAGGCAGCACGGGTTGTACAGATTTGCAAAGAAGCCGGGGTGACGCTTGGTGTATTGTTTCAACACCGTGTGCGAGCGACATCGATAGAAGCAAAACGTTTGCTTCAGGGCGGTTCTCCGGGAGCACCGGGGCATGTTGAAATCGCGGTACCGCTATGGCGCGCGCAGTCTTATTACGACGAGTTGGAACGTGGCACTTATGCACGTGATGGTGGCGGTGTATTGATCACGCAGGCCATCCACACCATCGATCTGGCACTGAGCCTTGCGGGTCCGGTAACGCGTGTACAGGCGATGACGGCGACGACGCCGCTTCACCGGATGGAGGCCGAAGACTTCGCAGTGGCCGGGCTGCATTTTGCTTCAGGTGCTGTAGGTTCATTGGTTGCGAATACAGCGACTTACCCTCACGGGCGGGAAACGATTACGTTGCATTGCCAGAATGCGTCGATACATTTAGGTTCTGAAGTGCTGGAAGTAAACTGGCGTGATGGTCGTGTTGTGCGTCATCCAGCCAATGCGACAAGCCTCGAGCCGGCCGGGCCTACACCTAAGCATGTGTGGCATCAACGTGTAATCGAAGATTTTATTGATGCCGTGCAACAGGGACGTGATCCGATGGTCACCGGCCATGAAGCGCTGGCTTCGCACCGGTTAATCGAGGCTATCGAGTGTTCGTCGCGACAGGGGATCGCGATTGATTTGATCAACCCCGCTGACAGCGATTAGGGTGGTTTTACTATTGGTTATCAAACCGCGAAGGAACTCATTGACAGGGACGGCAGTCGTAGCAATATCACCAATGTACAAGGAGCACTCTTGAGGGCCTTCATTAATCGATTTCCCATTCTGTGTTTGATACTGGCGGTTTGCATCTGCGGGGAAGCACACGCTGACATCCCGGACTTCAGTCGCGATACACGGCAGGTTGTGGCAAACCTGCCCGCTGTCAAAGGCGCAATGTCTATAGAGGCTGACTCGCTGGAAGGCAAACCTGTGCTGGTCACATTCTTTGCCAGTTGGTGTCCTCCCTGCCTGGAGGAGTTCAGTCATCTAAACAAGCTTGCACAGAAGTATCAGGCCACTGATCTGCGCATCATCGCGATTAACGTCTACGAGGCCTGGGACAAAAATGATGAAGAGCGGATGCAGAAGTTTCTGCAAAAGACCCGTCCGGTGTTTCCGGCTGTTGTCGGTTCGGAATCGGTCAGAAGCCTGTTCGGAGGGATCGACAGAATACCGACAGTGTATGGTTTTGACAGGCAGGGAAAGCCTGGCTATCGGTTTATCCATAAACGCGGATCACAAAAAACTAATGCGACTTATAGCGAAATGGATCAGGCTGCCCGGCAACTCCTCGGGCTCAACTGAGTGTTGTGTCGCAGTGTCAGTCACCCACACAGTGAGTGGGGCAGGCAAATCAGTATTTGCCATAATTGATCAGAATTGAGGCCTCTGACCGGTATGGTTAGCGCATATTCTATTCCTTCGATTCGGAAGGACAGACCCATGAACGTGACTATTGTATTACTGGCAGGCCTGGTATTTTCTGTTGGTGCAAATTATCTGGTGTTTATGTTGTTGGTACGTTGCCTCAACCGGCAGCTTGAGCGTAGTCAGCAGGCTGTATGATTTAACCGATTGTTGGAGTAACTTGCTTATTTATATTACTTTGATAGCCTGTGAGTCTGGATAATGGATGTGGATTTATCGCTATCTGAAATGGCATCCATGATTACCCGGTTTATCAATGCAAAAAGTAAATAAGAGTCTTATCGCCGTTGATCTTGACGGAACGCTGTTCGGTGCTGATCATCAAATCTCACCGCGAACTATAGATACGCTGCACGCGGTAGCACAACGTGGACACGCAATTGTTGTCGTAACGGGCAGGAGCATGCATTCTGCGATACCGCGCCTGGGTTTGCTACCGGCCGACGCTCGCATTGTTTGTTCCAACGGCGCCTATGAGTGTCATCGAGATAGCAACACCCGGTTATGGTCAGAGCCTATACCTGCATCGATGGTAAGAGCGCTGCGCCAGGCAGTTTTACAGTGTCTGCCTGATGCGAGCTTTGGTTGGGAATCTGCTTGTGGTCTCAGCTACGAACAAAAATTTATCAGTGAGGCAGGGGGAGCACACACGCTGGAGCAAGGTGGTATCACTGAAGAATTTGCCAACAACGATGCACTGAAACTCTATATCAGATCGCCGCAGCTGGCTCGCGGTGACTTGCAACGAAAGTTGATGCCGGTAGTAGCCGGTATAGCTGAAATTTCAACATCAGGTGCACCATTCGTTGAGCTGACCGCCCCGGGAGTCGATAAAGCCAGCGGGCTTGCCCGGGTAGCAGCTGATCTTGGCTACTCTGCCAGCCGCACGATAGCGTTTGGTGACAACCTTAATGATATCTCTATGTTGCAGTGGGCATTTGAGTCAGTAGCCATGGGCAATGCACTGGATGAGGTCAAGGCGATTGCCAGTAAATGCACTCTCGACAATACCGAAAACGGTGTCGCTGCGCTGCTGGAGGCAAAGCTGGCCAGCGGCGAGCTTTAAAGAAAAACCTCGATAGAGCCGGGGTTGATGGTCTTAAATCTACTGGTTCCGGTAAATTTTCATCAGCAAAACGTTGATCCGGGTCCCGTGCGGGCGTGATGCAGTGCTCGTGAAGCGATGTCAATGTGAACTAATTCAATAAAAAATGTGAACTGCCGCTATACCGGTTTGAACTCACAGTTGAAAGTTTCTGACGGATCACTGATGAATAGTTTTCATGGAATCATAAATCGCGCTTTAGTGTTGATAATACGCCTGGGCAAGACGCTGTGCCCCCATATCGGCAACAACTGCTTGGCACATACAAGTATACCCCCGTCGTCGGCAGGTAGTCCGGCAAGGGCGAAACGCTTCGGATTATTAGCCATAGCCAGCAGCTGCCTTGTCATGGCGGTAGCATCTGCTGATGACACAGAGATATTCTTTGGTGCTGAGGTCAATCCGCCTAACGTGCTTTTTATAGTGGATGTTTCCGGGTCAATGGGGTGGACAGATTGGTCGGAACTTCCCGAAATTCCCGGTAACGTATTATGGTTGGATGCTGCAGATAGAAGTACTTTGCTGGATGCCGATGGTAATTCGGCAGCCAGGTCGTGGCAGTTCTCCGGAACGGTGGCGACATGGCTCGATAAATCGATCAAAGGCAATCACTTGTCCGGCGCATCAACAACGCTTGGCAATATCAATTCCCAGGCGACTGTTCGATTTACCAACGACACCATGACCGGCCCCGATCCCTTCGGCGGTGTTATGGATGAGGCGACGATCTTTTTTGTTCAGAAAGAGAATACCAGCAGTCGAAACTTCTTTTTAAATTTTAATGGAGATAATACCGGTGACGGCCGCGTGAGCTTTCATACACCATGGTCAAATCGAAATTGGTACTGGGATGCAGGCAGTTGGAGAACCGGCAATCGTTCATCTATCGCGCGGCCTACCGGGCTTGGGGAAGTAACGCAGGTGACTGCTTATAAAACAGTAAGTGGAAACGAAAATGGAATTTCGTTAAACAATGGGGAGTTCAGTTTTGTGGATGCCGGCGCAACTGCGGCAACTACAAGCGGGGGTATGCATTTCGGTAGAGGAGCTACAGATCATGAACTGGCCGAGATGATTATCTACGATAGAAAGCTTAGTAGTACCGAAATAAAAACAATAGAAGAATACTTAGACAAAAAGTGGCGTACACGCCTGGAGCGACTAAAAACATCTCTGTCTTCTCTGGTTAAGTCGAATGATGGCATTAATGCGGGTTTAATGAGCTACTCAAGTTACAGGGCGGGACAATTTGCCTTAAGAGATGAAATCAAACCAATTGTCGAATCCAGAGATTCTCTGCTGGACCATATAGACGATCTCTATGCCTCGGGTGGAACTCCCACATCAAGCGCCCTGTTTGAGGCGATGCTTCATTATCGTGGGGAAGCCCCGAGAGAAATGGGCGGTCTATCGAGTTCCGGACAGCCACCGGCGGTGCAATGCCAGAGCAATCATGTTGTGTTACTGACAGACGGTTATCCGTATGGCAGACGATCAACGTGGAATTCCATCGGTAGTTATATCGGCAGCGATTGCGGTAGCAACCGGGGGGATAATATGAGCGGCGGTAATTGCGGTATCGAACTCGCGCGGTATATGAAAGACAATGATCACTTTCCTGCGGTCAGGGGAGTCAATAATATCATCACACATACCATAGGCTTGAGTCTGGATATGCCCTGGCTTGATAACATAGCTGTTGCCGGTGGTGGTGGTTATTACACGGCCAGTTCTTCTGATCAATTGCTCAGCGCATTCCAGTCGATTGTGGACGTCGCGATAGACCATTCGACAACATTTGTATCGCCTTCTGTGACGGTTGATCAGTTCACCCGGCTGGCGCACAGAGAGGATACCTATCTGGCATTGTTTGAGCCAAGCACCAGCATGAGATGGCCGGGCAATCTTAAGCGCTACAGTTTCTCAGGTAGTCCGGCAGTGATCAGAGATCAGAACGACGAGGCGGTTTTTGATGTCAGCACGGGTGCCTTCACTGATGATGCCCATAGCTTCTGGAGCGACACCGCCGACGGTGCAAAAACCCGTGAGGGTGGAGCTGCCAGTATGCAGGATGTGTCTACGCGAACTGTTGCTACCTACACAGGCAGTGGATCAAAAAGTCTCACCGATAGCACTAACCGGGTGCATGAAGATAATTCATCTGCACTTGAGCCCTGGTTCGATGTGTCCGGAGATGATCTGAAAAACCTGTTGGCGTGGGCGCGCGGTGTCGATGTGGATGATGAAAACGGTGACGGTTCAACTACCGATACCCGGCATCATATGGGTGATCCGTTACATTCTAAACCCGTGATCGTAAACTATGGAGGTACTGCAGATGCTCCTGATTCAGCGGTTTTTGTGGGTACCAATGAGGGCTATCTTCACGCGATTAACAGTGAAGACGGCACTGAAATATTTTCTTTTATACCGTCTGCGCTCTTAGGTAATTTGAACACTTTTTATGAAAATACAACCAGCGTCATCCGGCCCTATGGAATGGATGGAGATCTTACTCTTTGGATGGATGACAAGAACAACAATGGCTCTGTTGATGCGCCATCGGAACATGCCTACCTGTACGCTGGTATGCGCCGGGGCGGACGAAATTACTATGCGCTTGACGTGTCCGAGAAAGACCAGCCCGAATTCCTGTGGTCTATAGAAGGCGGCGTGAGCGGATCAGATTTTTCTGAACTGGGGCAAAGCTGGTCCAAACCCACTAAGTCGAAAATATCAATTGCCGGTACGGTGACAGACGTGTTGATCTTTGGTGGTGGGTACGATCCCGCGCAGGATGCCACGACAGTCAGAACCGCAGACAATATCGGCAACACCGTGTACGTGGTTGATGCTACTGACGGCTCATTAATCTGGAAACCGCAGATGGATAATGATTCGGATTATTCGCAAATGCTCTACAGCATTCCTTCTGATCCGCGGTTAATTGATATTGATGGCGATCAGGTTGTTGATCAGATGTACATCGGAGACATGGGCGGACAAATCTGGCGCTTCGATTTCAACTCAAATGCAACAAGTGCGGCCGATCTGGTGACAGGTGGCCTGATTGCCGATCTGGCCTCTGACGACCAGGAGAACAATCGACGTTTTTTCTACCCGCCGGATGTGGCTGTGGTGACACGTGATGGCAACAACTACTTGTCCGTGGCGATTGGCTCGGGTAATCGGGCGCACCCTCTTGGCCAGGATGTACACGATCGTTTTTATATGATTCTTCAGGAGAGTTTACACCAGCCACCTGATGGTTACGGTGTCCTGCAACCGCCTGCGGCTGGCATGCAGGATACTTACCGTGCAATTACAGAGGCCGATCTCTATAACGCCACCGATAATGATGTCGACAGTTCGGACGGAGAAGTTTCCTTAGCGGCCGAAAGCGCTCTTGAAGAGGCTAGCGGCTGGTTGCTCGAACTCGATCAGAACGGTGAAAAAGTACTCGGTAAATCAATCACAGCCAACTACAATATTGTGTTTGCTACCTACCTTCCAGACAATAGTGGCGGATCCGATGATGCTTGTCAGCCCGCTTCCGGTGGCAATCGCGGCTATGTGGTAAGCCTGTTTGATGCTTCACCTATTACTGATCCGGAGAACGAAGCAGACGCCGATCCGAGTGAAAGGTATAAGGATCTCAAGCAGACAGGTATTGCAGGAGACACCTCTGTGATTATCAGTAGTGACAATAGCGATTCAGTGACCGTCAATGCGGTAACCGGTCTCGAATCCATGGATATGCCACCTGTCAATACGACCAGACGGGTGTACTGGTCCGAGTATCCGAACTTTTAAACACCTGTCCGACTACGCATGATCTGCCGCCAAAAGCGCTGTATAGGTTGGCTGATACGATTGTTTTTGTTGAAAAGAAATGACTATCCGGCAGATGGAAAGGCACTGAATCCGCAGCAGTAAATCTGCGGGCAGATCCTTGCACTCCAGGAGCCTGCGCGGCAGAACCTCTGCTACTGCGAACGCGCCCTGACGGTGCGCCCAAGGCGATAGTAATTATCGATCATTTTCGGGACAATTGAACAACTATGCGCCTCAAATGTTCGTACCATCATTTACTAAGACAAGGGCCCTCGCCAT
>CAKZVB010000278.1 GCA_937922015.1 uncultured Granulosicoccaceae bacterium | reverse complement strand
CACGCCTAAACAGCTGCAAGAGCAGACATCTAAACTGCACGCCAGAGCAGAACGATAGAGCAGAAAGTAAGAGCAGAAAAAAAAACCAAAAAAGTGCTCAGCCCCACCCTGAGCACCACCAAACCTTAATACGTAAGATTCCCCTCAACCGCATCAAGAAAACCATTCATATCAACAATAGTCTCAGAATCCGGATCAGTTGTCTTACCCTTAATATCACCCGTAATTATCCCCTGATCAACAGTATCGATTAACGCCTTCTTCAAAGCATTTGCGTAGTCGCACAACGGCTGATTACTTTCGCGTCTACCAAGCTCATTCAATGCATTTGCCAGTGCATATATAATTGCAGATGAGTTAAACAGAGCAACCTCGCCATCGCTTTCCAGATACTTTAAATACAGATCATGCGCTGTACCATGCGGTGCTTCATATAGCATGGTACCGTCTTTACTTTCTATAATTGAACTCGCTGTAGCGAGACTTCCACCCAATGCCGCTGAAATATCTGAAAAAATATCACCATCCAGATTCTGCGATGGATACACAGCATTGCGCGGCGGATCGGTGATCATTTTTTTCAGCTGACTGGACGGACGCATAATCATAAAAGAGGGTGGCGGGGTATCTTGCTGCGCAAGCTCCAGGCGCACCTCTGCAATCACCCTGCTGAAAACATCGTCGTACTCCATGTATTCGCGTTTTAGACCAAAATAGACTTCTTTATCGTTGATCGATGCATCGCGGAACACCTGACTGATCCAGTCTTTGATCGCCGCGCGGTCGTTAGACATAAACAACAAGGGATCATTTTTCTTTACCGCCCTTGCATGTTTTTCATCACCATCGACAATGATTTTTATAATGCCGTCTTCTTCCACAGGCGTATTGAAGCTACCGTACTGATCACCACCACCGGCACTCATACGGGATATCGATACATGTGATTTTCTTGTTGGCATGCCAAATTCTTTCAGGCAATTGACCAACTTATACAGCTTGCGACCGCTGGTGTTATCAGGCACACCCCAGATTGCACGCTCAGGCGGATTGGCAACAATTCTGGCCGCCTGCGCATCGATCAGCTCATAGTGATAACTTAGCCCCTGCTCTGCAACCACGGCCTTATAGTCTTGTTCGTAGATATCTTCGATAACCTGGCGCATCACGCCGTCATAGCCTGGTATAACGGTATCTTTAAGCCCCAGGTAGATATCGCGCTTCTCCTCGATTGCCCGCTGGAAAAACCGGTGCGCCCAGGCCCGAACATCATCAAGATCATTAGTGGCCAGCAACCATGGGTCACCTTTATTCAGTGTTCGCCTGTGAAGCTCAACCGGATCTCCGCTACTGCCAACAAACACCACCTTTGCCACACCTGTGGTAGTGCATAGTTTGTTAAAGCTGTCCTTTATGCCACCGGTGTCCATGGTATCAACCACTATATCCCTGCCTATCCAGTCAGGCTTAACCACCTGGATATTACGGAATTTGATATCTTCCCGGGTAATATTGCCGCCAATGCCTTTTCGAATAGCACCATTGGGCGACTTGGTTGCCAGACGGTCGAGCTGGTCTTCTTTGATGTCCGGATGCTTGCTCAATAGTTCATCAAGTTGCTCACGGTTTACCGTCATGCCGGCATTCTTAATACCAATGCCATGCTCTTTCAGCGCATCAATGGCATCCAGCACGGCCACCCCGTTTGTGATCAGCCGGTTTTCGGCCGTCAGGTCGATTTCGACCAGATTAATATCGAGTGGAGCATTAACAAATTTTTCCAGAATGCGCTCAAAGGCGATTTGAGCCATCTCGTCGCCATGCAATACTACCAGCGGCTTAGTTACTTTTATCTTGTTGCCCACAGAATCCCCTGGGTGGTTGTGTCATGTTTGATCATGATCGATTATAGCAACCCTGATGCGGGTGCGCTGTACAACCCTGACCTGCAAACCATCCATAAGCCCGCGATTGTTGCTCAGCCCGGACACAATCGGACTTCGTGCGCCGCCTGATCCGCCATACGGTTGCGCGTTGCTGCCTCATTCCTGTAACCAGCCCCTGACATACTCTTTCCAACCAGTCATCAATATCACTCGCAGCGCCGACGAAGCGCGTACGTTACCGATCTGCAGCCGGTTCGCTGCGCACCCTGAACAGGTTATTATTCGTCTATTTACACTAACCGGCAGATCTCTTGAACATTGTTATAGTTGGCTGTGGTGACATAGGAATTCGCTGCGCGAAAACACTGACAGACGCAGGACACCGGGTCATTGGCGTCAGGCGTAATATCAGCGCCCTGCCCGACTGGCTGGAAGCCCGACAGGCTGACGCCACGGATCCGCACAGCCTGGCTTTCCTCAGCAGCGAACCCATTGATCTGGTCATCTACATTCTGGCCGCGGCGTCATTCAACGAACACGATTATCGCACCGCCTATGTCACCGGTGTTGAAAATACACTGGCGGCAATCGACTTAAATCCGCTACCACCAAAACGATTTTTATTTGTATCATCTACCGGTGTCTACCATCAAAACGATGGCAGCGTGGTTGACGAAAACTCATCAACAGAGCCAGTCAGGTTTAACGGGCAGATTGTGCTGCAGGGTGAACAGTTGGTGCGCAGGCTAGCTAGTGGCACTTGCGTTCGATTCAGTGGCATTTACGGACCGCAGCGACTGCGAATGATCAACCGCGTAGCGGCCGGTCAGGGCGGAGGAAAAAACGCTACCGCTTACACCAACCGCATACACGTTGAAGACTGTGCAGGAGTACTGGCCCACCTGGCGCTCAAAGTTGATTCCGGTCACACGTTGCATGACTTATATCTGGCTTCAGACTCGCGCCCGGCAACAACCTCCGAGGTAGAGGCATTCATAGCACAAGCATTGGGACTGAACACTGATCAGACAGACACCGCCAGACAGTCACAACGGATAGCCGGCAGCAAGCAATGTAACAATCAACGCTTGCTGGACAGCGGTTATAAATTTATCTACCCGGACTATAAAACCGGATACCTTCAAATAATAAACAGCATCAGAAATTAGCAGGCTCTTTACAGCGAACCAGACAGAAATCACACCGTCTACACAACTACCTGCACATTGGCGCTGCGCATAGAAAATCTACAAATAATAACACCATAAAAAAAGCCGCAGGGTTATGCGGCTTTCACAAAAACATAAGTTATCCAGAAAGATTACATTCGCAATTGATGTATTACTCTCTGCTTCAGGTAATCTTCAGTACCGCAAGGTACAGCCCATAGGTAAGCACAGCCACGCCGCATATTTTTAACATCAATAACAATAGTTCGATACTAAAAAACATAACTGGATAATCGAATCGATGGTCATACCGGTACTTCCGGTAACGACGAAACGTTTTTTTAAACATATCCCCTCCCTGGAGATAACGCCTGAACCCAGACTAGATTGAAACTATATAGAGCACTCAGGCAAATAATCACAATAGATGTATTTTCAAAATATTGCTGCTGGTGAACAACTTAACGGGCCAATAAGCATTCCTTTTGAATATCCATGACAGGAATTTCATTCCCGGCAAAATAGCTATGGGCACGTGCAATTGTCTACTTAGGAACAAGATAGCATAACAGTACAATACTACCACCACTTGCTGCGCAGGTGAGTCCTGCAATTTTTAAATTTACAAAATTAGATCGATACGCAGCCGCCTGCTTCATTCAACGCCCGGCGGCAATGCAGCTACAGACATCTCTCTACACTATTAACCTGAAGATGATCTCAAAGATTCAGCAGATCATTTACATACTCCCAAATCAGTATGCACCCGGACTATCGGCAGTGCGAGGTAATATTACCGCAATTGCCAGGCTGATCGAGGCAACAAACAGGCGATGCACAAACACCGGATACCTCATAAAACCGGTTAAATAGAAACACTTTGACCGGCTGGCTCATTTGTATGGATTGCACGTTGCACTCAAAAAACAGAAAGCCTCGCAACCTACCGTTGCAGAACTTCTTCGTATGCAAAATGTTCAAGCTGAAAAATTAAGACTCAACACATCGACTGTAAGTGCACCGTATCTACCGGGAACGTCTGGCTGTTTCGCGATGCCATAAGTCGAGACACCATTAAAATCATGATGTTTCTTAATGCTGACTATGCGCCGCTTGCTATTAACGTAAGGCCAGACGGGAATGGAATGGTCACCGGAAATCGCGGTTATGGCCGTTAACACGCAGACCGGTGATTCAAGAATGGTGATAAAAAATTCGCAGAAAAGCAATTTCATGGCAACCCGTTGCCATTGATGTCAATTCGGTGCTTAAGCAGAATTACTTTCTCTGCGCCAGTGATATTTCATAGGCCATAACTAATACCCGTGACCGTGTAGAAGTTAGAAAGTCGCAGTATAGAAGTTCAAACCAGCACCAGAAGAAACCTGGCGCGTGGGTTCCGAATTCAGCGTAGTTCGTTGTCCTGATACACTGAATCAATTTCCTCGACAAACTCACCCTCTGCGAACTCATCTTCTGCTTCGTCTTCTGCATCGCGCCGTGCGTTTTCCCGTCTGAAGCGCCACCTGCTTATGCCGCGCCCTATTCTCAGCACCATAAAACCAAGCATCACCCCCAACACCGCACCGGAGAAATTTATAATCATATCGATGTACTGAAGGCGCCTGTCGAGTGTCATCAGCTGCAACACCTCAGACACCAGACTGACTATCGCGCATACCGCAACCAGAGCCAACACCGGCCTGCGCGCCTGAAATAATTTCAGCACCAGACCAAAGAGCATAAAACCCACAAAATGCGCCACAT
>CAKZVB010000277.1 GCA_937922015.1 uncultured Granulosicoccaceae bacterium | reverse complement strand
TAGGAGTCTGCGCGGTAGAACCTCTGCTACTGCGAACGCGCCCTGACGGTGCGCCCAAGGCGATAGTAATTATCGATCATTTTCGTTACGTATGAACAACTATGCGCCTCAAATGTTCGTACCATCATTTACTAAGACAAGGGCCCTCGCCATGGCACATTCTCGCTACGCAGACTTCTACCGCGCAGACTCCTAGCCCGCGCGTTTAACACGGCAAGCGAACCAGCACCGGATATACCGTAGTTGAGCCGGCATGGCGGCAGTCCGCATCGCAAGCTGAAAACCCATAACCCGCGTGATTGTGCAGAGTTTTCAGACACTGGCTTAAACCACTGCAGGATAGTCGCAAACCAGCCATCTGGTGCAGACCTGACACGGACAGAGCAATGATACTGAGGCAGATGATTACAGGGCACCCACTGTATTGATACTGTGTGAAATTCTTCCGCACGGTATTATTGCATGTGGTTTGTTATCGAATGATGCCACGGACGGACCGCCACCACCTGCATGAATTGGAAAAACGATAATATCACCAACCACTGTTGCCACTAAATCAACGGTGCTGTATGCCGCAAGCCCCAATGTCGGCACAATCCGCTCAACAAACGAGCGCCCCATGTCTGACCCATTGGCTTTGCGGTTGGACCAGTACCCCGAACAAATCAGTGAACTTGTAGCGTGTACTGTGCCGTCAAAAGGTCTGTCCGCTCTGGTGAAGGACAAGGAAGAACACCCCGTCAATACGACCATGCAAACGACAGCTGGAATTCTCATGACATCACCTATATTTGATAATGATATTGCGCGGTACTTCCCTGCTCCTGACCGTTAAGACCGCAGGCCGTGGCAACCGGCAACGACACAACAAAGATAACACCGGCCTGCCCTGCTATCCATTCGCAAACGGAACCGTAGAATAAGTACGTTTAAACACTACGTCGGGGATATTTCTTTTATACTTTCCGCCGCCCATCGCCCCGCCAGAAGTTCTGATTACGCTGATCGGGTCGTTCGCTCTTTCGCAAACAAGCCGGGGGAGACTGCTCATTGCAAATTCAGCCAGCGGATCGTTTCAACAGAATGGCAGGATTAACAGACAATGATTTCAGTAACCACATGGCACCCGCAAACAAACAGGCACTACTGGCAACAGCTGCCACCAACAGACCGATAAGCCATACACCATCGACCGGCAGTTTCAGCCAGAACTGCAGGACAAACCAGGCAATTGTGCTTCCGACCACTGTCGCAAACAACGTAATAATCAGTGCCAAAAGCACATACTCCACCATCACGCTGCGCATGATAAGTTTTATACGCGTTCCCACCGCATGCATCACTGATGCTTCATAGACTTGTCTTTGCCTGCTGACGGCGACAACACTTGCCATCACCAAAACACTTGCCGCCAGACTCACCACAGCGATGGCGAGTACCCCCAGACTGACGCTGGATAAAATCGAACGCGCCGCCGCCAGTATCTTTGCGGTTCTGATCAGAACCACATTTGGAAACTCTTCGGCGATGGCACTCATGGTGGCAATATCACTACCTTCAGTGGTTCGAATGCTGCCAATGTTGCGGGTGATGTATGGATCCAGCACTCCTTCAGTGAACACCGCCTCGAGCCAGAAACTGGTTTCGAAACGCGCTTGAGAATAAATAGCCGACAACGTCGCCGCTACTGGTTTTTCCATAATGGTAAATACCAGTTCGTCTCCGACCTGCAGGCCCAGTTGATCGGCTTCGCGATCTTCCATCGCCACCAGCGCCGGCCCGCTGTAGTCATCGCGCCACCACTCACCGCGATCAACCACCGTATTGTCTATACCGGTTGTGCGATAACTGAGTTTGTGCTCGTCATTGGCTTCCAGCGCACGTTTTGCAATGCTGCTCTGGCTTAATTGTTCTCCGTTAACGCTGCTTAAGCGCCCCAGCACCAGTGGCGCTATCACCGCCTCTTCGAAACCCGGCAATGATCGGGTCAGCGTGTTAAAGGAGTCGACCTGCGGTTGCTGTAGGTCGTAGAACACCAGTGAAGGTGCACGACCGGGTACCGTGCTGGTCAATGTCTTTACCGTCGACGCAATAACAAGAGTCGCGGCTACCAGCAGCGTGAGTGCAGTGCCGAGAGACAGCAACATGGGGCGCAGTGATGAACCGCTGCGCGCCAGGCTTGCAGTGGCCAGTCGCAGCGCGATACGACCATCCAGAACGCGTTGTCTGGCAAGCCATTCTGCCGTAACTTGCAGTGCGCGGACCATCAGTTCCAACACAAACAACATAGCCGCCAACAACAGGACAAACCCCAGCGCCACCAGTGGCTCTGGAATTAATATCAACAGCAGTGCCACCAGTAACAAAAAGACAATTGCGGTGGCGAGTCGATATGCCGGTGGTGTCTTTTGTGTCTGGCTGACAAAACCACGAATCAGCTGTGCTGTCGGAAGCGTCAGAGTACGCCCCAGTAACGGCAACGCAAACAGCAGTGCTGTCAGAGTACCGAATGCAATGGAAAGCAATGTCGGTGTCCAGAGCTTAATCACTGACGCTTCAATGGGCAGATTTGAACTCAGCCCCCACGCTGTCAGCCAGGCTATCGATGAACCGATCAGTGCACCACAAGTACTTGCGATCAACCCCAGCACCACAACCTGTCCTATAAATACCAGCGCCACATGGGCATCTCTGAAACCCAGGGATTGCAGCGTTGCCAGTGTTGCATACTTGCTTTGCAGGTAGGCGTTAATACTGTTTGATACGCCAAGACCGCCGATAAACAATGTACTAAAGCCGATCAACAGCAGCACAGAGGCTACCTGATTGAGCCGCTCTGCAATTACATCGCCACGTTCGTCTACCGTGCGCACTTCCCACGATGCATCGGGAAACGCATCACGCAATCGACCGCGCCAGTCGTCCGGGGATTCCGTGGTGCGAATACGGTACTCATAGTCCACAAGACTGGTGGGCTGTAACAAGCCACTTGCGGCCAGAGCTGCTTCGTCAATAATCACAGGGGGACCACGCACATCCGCACGCAGGCTTCTGTCCGGTTGCTGCACAATCATGGCCCGCAGTTCGAACTGCAGTGAACCAATACTCACCTGCTGCCCCACATCCAGGTTTAGCTGTTCCTTTAATACGGGATCGAAAGCCACCCCCCAGACACCATCAGCCGACTGACCGACGGCGGCTGCCATGGACTGCTGCGGAGCCAGTAGCATATCGCCATATAAAGGATAAGCGCTGTCAACGCTTTGTAACTCAACTACCGTAAAATCACCAGATTCGGTACCAAGCATGGTGCGCAATTCAAGCAAACGCGAAACCTGTGCGTTGGCATCGAGCCACTGCCGCTGTTGTTCCTGCAATGGCTGACGCTGACTAATCTGAATGTCACCGCCAAACAGGTTTTTCTGTTGTGATTCAAATCCCTGCTTAACCAGTTGCAGTAAGTTACCGCACACTGACACCAGGGTAATACCCAACACCACACTGGCACAAAACACCCACAGCGAGCGCATCGCAGCACTACCGCGCAAGTCACGCAGTGCCAGCATTATAAGTGCGCGCATACTTCGTCCGCTCATTATGGCAACACGGTTGTGCCTTGCTTTGCAGCGGGCATAGAGACTTCTGACAAAGCACCATCCTGCAATCGCAAGGTACGCTCACAACGTGATGCCAGCTCCAGGTCATGAGTGACTAATAACAGCGTTGTACCGGAATCACGATTGAGATCGAACAGCAGATCCATGATCAACTGACCGGTGGCATTATCAAGGTTACCGGTAGGCTCATCGGCGACAATTAATTCGGGCTGGTGCACCAGGGCACGGGCCATCGCAACGCGTTGCTGCTCTCCGCCTGACAACTGTGCCGGATAATGATCTGCACGCTCCAGCAGACCCACTTTGTCGAGCATCTCCAGCGCGCGGGTTCGGGTATTGGACGCTGCGCTTATTTCCAGTGGCAGCGCTACATTTTCACAGGCGCTAAGGCTCGGGATCAGGTGAAAAGACTGAAATACAATGCCAATATGATCACGCCGCAAATCAGCGCGTTGATCACTGCTTAGCGTTTGCAGGGCCTGTCCGGCGATAGTGACAGATCCGCTGGTGGCATCTTCAAGGCCCGTTAGAATCAGCAACAAGGTTGACTTGCCGGAGCCTGATGGCCCTACAATGGCCACGCGTCCACGCTCCTGCACTGACAGATTCAGCGACTGCAGTACGGTTACACTTGAATCTGCCAGCGAGTAATGTTTGGAGATATCAGTAAGCTTAATCATTGTTATTTATCTATGGCTCCAGCCCGCAATATTCCACGAGCCTTTCTGTAGTCAACTATGGGCCATACACAAGGTTCGCCTGATGGTGAATCCTTGTGAATAATAAGGCTAGAACCTTCCAACCGCCGAGGCATGAACTGTGTCCGGCACCCGGGAAATCGGTTGATCAGTTACCTGTTGCTGATGATCTGCACCTACATCCTCTACAGATGTTTGTGTACCACGCAAATCCCGCGCGATAAGCATATAGATTGACGGTATAACAAACAGCGTGAACATGGTTCCGATCGCCATTCCCCCTACCAGCACCAGACCAATGGAATTCCTGGCTTCCGCTCCGGCCCCTGTTACAAGCACCAGTGGAAAGTGACCGGCGACCGTCGCAAAGGTGGTCATTAGTATCGGGCGCAGTCGTGTCGATGATGACTCCCTTATCGCTGCCAGCTTAGTGAGACCACGCTGTTGCAACTGCTTGGCAAACTCCACCACCAGTATCCCGTTCTTAGCCACCAGTCCGATAAGCGTTACCATACCTACCTGTGAATAAATATTCAGCGTGGTGGTAAAGGGGTCTGTCCAGTAGGCAAGATTGGGGTTAGGCATTTTCCAGAAGGTAAATATCAGCGCACCAAACATCGCCAAGGGTACTGAGCCTGCAAGGATCACAAACGGATCGCGAAAGCTGTTGAACTGTGCGGCCAGCACCATGAAAATCAATACAATGGCAAGCGAGAACGCCGGAATAAATTTGTTGCCTTCACGCTTTAACTGACGCGACTCTCCGGTATAGTCAATCGAATAACTCTGCGGCAGAATCTTTTCAGCCTCGGCTTCAAGAAAAGCAAGTGCTGCATCAAGCGACTGTGTCGCCACGCCACTTAGCTTTACCGCATTCAACTGCTGAAAACGATTAAGCGCACGCGGCACCGTTTGCAGTTCAGTGGTGGCCACAGACCCCAGTTGAATCATTTTGCCATCCGGCCCGCTGATGTAGAGATCGTGCAACTGATCCGGCGACAGCCTGTTTGCACGCTTTACCTGCGGGATAACCCGATAACTGCGTCCGTCTATATTAAAGCGATTAACATAACCACCGCCAAGCAAGATACCTACATCACTGCCAATCTGCTGCAGGCTTAAGCCCATATCGGCGGCCTTGTCACGATCAATCATCAGTTTGGTTTCAGGCTTGTCTACCTTGGTATCGATAATAGGCGGAAACGCAAACAGTCCTGAGTTCATGGCCGCAAACTGCAGTTGCTTGGCATAGCCCAGTATTACTTCGGGGTCATCGGTTGAGGCGATAACAAATTCAACCGGAAAGTCACCACCGCCGGGTAGCGCAGGCGGGGTGATCGAAAACACGTCAAGACCGGTAATCTGTGACAGTTTGCCACTGACCTCCGGCGCTATTTCAAAGATCGTTCTGTTGCGTTCGTCCCACGGCTCTACCACCATACCGCCAAAGCCACCGCCCGGGGTTGCGATCTGAAACGAAAACTCGGTTTCATCAACACTGAAGAACGCATCGTTTATCGCTGTGGTGTACAGCAGTGTGTCATCTATCGAGGCATTGGCCGGCCCGTTAACAATAGAGAACACCACGCCCTGATCTTCCTTTGGTGCAAGTTCCAGTGGTGAATTCATAAACATGGGTATGCACATCAGTGAGATTCCAATCCATAGAATATACATCGCAGGTCTCGCCCGCAGCGTGGCATCAAGCATTCGCATATAGCGTAATCTGACGCGTTCAAACCAACGCTCTACCTTAAGCGCAAAGCCCTTTTTCTCTGATTGTTCGCTCAGCAGGTATGCTGACATCATGGGTGACAGCGTTAGCGCCACCACACCGGAGATAAAAACCGCACCGGCCAGAGTGAAGGCAAACTCACGAAATAATGACCCGGTCAGCCCGCCCTGCAATCCCACCGGCAGGTATACCGCCACCAGGGTAATGGTCATGGCGATCACCGGACCAATCAGTTCTCTGGCGCCCAGCAGCGCTGCCTGCAGACGGGTTTTACCCTCAGTGATATGCCGCTCTACGTTTTCCACCACCACAATAGCATCGTCAACAACCAGCCCTACTGCCAGCACTATCGCCAACAGGGTAAGCAGATTCACACTGAATCCAAACACCTGCATGATGAAGACAGCACCAATCAGTGAAATAGGAATGGCAGCGATTGGCACCAGTACCGATCGCAGTGAACCCAGAAACAGGAAAATCACAATCATCACGATCACCAGGGTTTCACTCAGTGTTGTGACCACCTCTTTAATCGAGCTGTCTATGTACTCAGTGGCGTCGTAGGCGACAACCGCATTAAGACCACTGGGCAGCGTACTTTGTATGTCCTGCATTTCCTCGCGCACCATTCGCATCACATCAAGTGCGTTTGAATTTGGCAGTGGCCAGATACCCATAAAAATGGCGCTATCGCCGGTGTAACGCACCGCGACATCGTAGGAATCAGAACCCAGCTCGACATCGGCTATGTCTTTAAGACGGATCAGGGCGTCACCATCGCTTTTAACCACCAGCTCACGAAATTCTTCTACGGTACTCAGATCGGTGTCAGCAGACACACTAACCTGCACCAGAGTGCCCTTGGTGCCGCCCAGCGCGGACAGATAATTGTTTGATGCCAGTGCCTGCCGGACCTGTACCGGGGTGATGTTCATGGCAGCCATCCGCTCGGGCTTCAACCACACACGCATGGCAAAATTACGCGCCCCCAGCACCTCGGCCCGCTGCACA
This sequence comes from uncultured Granulosicoccaceae bacterium, assembly GCA_937922015.1. GTDB lineage: Bacteria > Pseudomonadota > Gammaproteobacteria > Granulosicoccales > Granulosicoccaceae. Next base: position 2,281 of record CAKZVB010000277.1, on the reverse strand, counting down.
CCCTCAATCGCAGACAAACGCGGCTGTATTACCCGCACAAGGTAGTCGGTGACTTGATTGTCTTTGAGAATGTCAGAGGTAAAACTTAAATACGCCGACGCAAACTGACTGTCTGCCGATACGATATTGATCACCGGCACTTCGGCTTCAGGGGGCAGGTCACCTCGTACCTGATTGACCTTTGAAGTGATTTCAGACAGCGCTTTGATCGGGTCGTAATTTAACTCGAGCCGTGCGGTGATGGTAGATCGCGACTGCGCGCTTTCTGACTGTACATAGTCAATACCGTCTGCACCACTGATCGCACGCTCCAGCGGTGTTGTGATGAAACCACGCACCAGTTCGGCGCTGGCCCCTATGTAAGTGGTCTGAACAGTGACCGCCGCGTTATCACTACGCGGAAACTGCCGGATGCTCAACGAGCTGATGGCCTGAATACCAGCCAGCAATATCAACAGGCTGACCACTATCGACAGCACCGGACGTTGCACAAAGATATCTGTAAACTTCATTCGCGTGTTCTCTGAGCGGCGAGGCACAAGGCCCGGTTATCGGTCTGCGACAGCAGGCTTGAGTTGATACTCGGGCTTGACGGTTTCGTTCAATACCACTGACGCCCCGTTTCTCAATTTGAAAGCACCGGCACTGGCGACGATTTCTCCGGCTGACAAGCCTTGAGTTACCTCGACAAAATCACCGCGCTGCTCACCGAGTTGCACAAACTGCTGGCGGGCAACCAGGCCCGCGGACTCCTGCCCTTCTTTTGCTTGCGCATCTTCAATCACATATACCGAGTCACCAAAGGACGCATAGCTCACTGAGGTTGCCGGTATCATGAGTACCGATCTTTTTTCCGCCAGCTGCACCTCGGCCCGACCAAACATCCCCGGCAGTAATTCACCCGCCGGATTATCCAGTGCGGCTTGCAGCTCGACAGTGCGGGTAGACAAGTCTATCTCCGAGTCGATCGCGCTGAGCATTCCTTCAAAAGTACGCCCCGGCAAGGCATTGGTTTGCACCATCACCGGCAGCCCCGCCGTCAATCGCGTGATGTTTTCCTGAGGCAGCGAAAAGTTGAAATACATCTTGTCGGTGGCCTGCAGCGACACAATGGGTGTACCCGCAGAAATATTCTGCCCGACATCGACCTGACTGAGGCCCAGCCTTCCACTAAACGGCGCCACAATCTGTTTTTTATCGAGATTTGCTGAAATCGTGTCCGCACGCGCAGCGGCGCTCCGGTATGCCGCCTGGGCGGCATCATACTCTGAGCGGGACACTAACTTCTCTCCGTACAACTTGTTGACCCGGTTTAAATTTGAACGCGCCAGTGATTTGTCTGACTCTGCGGCATCCAGCTGGGTTCGCTCTGATGAGATTTCCTGCTCGACCAGTATGTCGCCCTGTTGTACCCGTGCGCCCGCTTCAAAGGCTATCGTCGCAATGCGTCCTGTCAGATCTGCAGTAACGATTACCCCCTGCGATGATTCGAGTTCGCCCACCGACGACAGAGTGCCCTGCCATTCGGCCTCGATGACGGGCTCAGAGGCAACGCTGATCGGTGGCGGGCTCATCTTGCTGCCCGCAGCGATCAAATCCTTGATCTGCAATGCCTTGACTCCCCCCAACACAGCGAAGATAACCAACACACCGACAATGCTAAAAAACAATGCCTTTTTCATAATTTTGCTCTGCCAATAATGATAAGCCGCATTGAACATACGGTCGGGCCTGATGAACCAGCCAGTCAATAAAACCCGGTTTCTGACTTATGTGAGTATAAGTGATAGTGCCATTGCACCGTTTTCACAGCGCTTGTGAATTGAGTGTATGCACTCGGGCAGAAACGGTAAAGCAATTAGTGCCCGCCAAATACCTTTTCTGATGAGTTACAGTAAAGGATAGTATCAGCGAAAAAATACGCCACCTGCGTTGATAAAGGCACGCATTTTAGCCGCTGAATCGCGTTATACAGAACTTATACGAGTTTCTGTAAAGACAGATCATAAGAGCATAACTACGCACATGGGATAACTTTTTACACTCCACCCCCATCGACAATGATCTCACCGAGGCATTAGCTTCAACGGCACAGGATCAAAAGCGGTACCTCACCGCCCCGTCATCGACACTGTTACCTGCCGCAATCGCCGATTTTTCGTAAAATCACATCATCATCGACAAACACCCGCCTGCCTGTTTCTGAAGAAGGCTGTTTCTGAACAACAGACACTTCTAACCGGTAACCTGTTGCAGTTTCAAATCTATTGAATGCAGCGAT
>CAKZVB010000276.1 GCA_937922015.1 uncultured Granulosicoccaceae bacterium | reverse complement strand
CGAAATCCCCGATCAGGAAGTTTGGCCTGCGCGGCTGGATGCGGTTCTGTCTGCGATCTATCTGATCTTCACCACCGGCTATGTACAGGAAGATGAAACCGACAGGGATCTTTGCGCCGAGGCGATATTCTTGTTGCGATTACTTGACCGGCTTCGTCCGGACGACCCTGAGATCGAAGGTGCGCTGGCGCTTGTTCTGTTGACTGAAGCTCGCAAGCAAGCGCGGATAGGGCCGGATGGTGCAAGCGTGCCACCCGCAGAGCAAGACCGGCAGCTTTGGGACATGCGAATCGCACGCGAGGGACAAGAGCTGTTATCGCACGCGATGATGCGTGGTCGGCCCGGACCGTTCCAGATCAAGGCGGCGATCGCAGATTGTCATATGGCAAAGCCCAAACCGGACTGGCCTCAAATTTCGCTGCTATTCGGGTCGCTGTGGGCGCACGAGCCAACGCCGGTTGTGGCGCTTAACTGGGCGGTTGTTATGGCCGAGCTTGGTGAAACTGACCTGGCCTTGAAGAAGATAGAGGCGCTGCAACCCGAGTTAAAAGCGTTTCAACCCTTTCACGCAGCCTATGCCAGTTTGCTGGAGAAGAAGGGGCGTACAGATGACGCCAGGCAAAGCTATGACAAAGCGATAGAACTTGCTCAAAGTTCTTCCAGCCGGAAGTTTCTGGAGACCCGACGAAAGCAACTGGGCTAGTTGGGCTGGCGACTTTTTGAGCCGCTATCGGACACCCGGATTTACTTCAACTGTTTTCATCCTGTGCCCTCGGCTACTTTGCTTATTGATGCGGGAGTTGTATGTAAAAACCCTGTAGCTTTTCTGGTCAATGGCAGAACCCGTGAGCGCAATAGATATCCTGCTCACGGGTTACGTGGAACTGATCCGGTACCAGGACTAAAACTCGGCAATCGCCCGCACATAGAATTTTGTTGTGCGATTTTTATAGCTGGTGAATAATCGCTGAGATCCCATATCGACGAAATATGCATAGTTCTCCGGTTGAGTGGGTTTTCTCTCGGACGATGTCCAGTAAGGCTGACCATTGTTCACAATATTCGACTGCGCCAACAATACCATCTCGGCGGAGGACGGTAAAAACCACCCCGGTCCATATGAAGTGGCGGCAACCGCAGCGCCACCTTGTCCGCAATTGACCAATAGCGAAGCTGTATTGGCCGCACCGGTTCCGAGCCCTGTTTGAGTACCTGACTCTACCCGCGTACATCCGTTCTCGTTGGGATACGCTCCCCAATAGGTTTGCCCCTGATCAACCGGTGTAACCTCCAGTCCGTGCCGTCCATAATCTGTAACGTGAAAAACGGTGCCGCCGTTCGGACCGGTTGAACCGAAGGGATAGACTCTTTCCGGTTGTTCAAACGCCTGCGTCGTAAATATTCCACTGCTATCAAAAGCATCAAGAAAGCGATCCGCTTCGCCGGCACCACCATGAAACTCGGTGGTATCGCTCCATACGTTACCACTGACCACCACGGTATCATCGTCCTTGCCGGTCTTTACATTTAACGTTGATTGAAAAGTGTTTTCAGTAAGCTTTACAACATCACCGTCCGCGGCTGTCTTCACGCTAACAGCGCCTTCGAACAACATACCCTGCAGGTCCACCGTATCGACACCCGTACCAGTCGTTATGCTGGTGGCAAGCGTTACAACACCCGGATCGTCAGTTTGAGCAGATGAAATCTGCAAAAAATCGTCCCCGTCAGCAAGGCTGGCAACCAGGCCTGCGCTGGATAACTCCTCAATATAGACGGTATCGTTACCCTTGCCGCTTTTCACTATAGTCTGGCCCGCAACGGTTACAGATTCAATAAATATGTCGTCGTTTTCGGCGCCGGAACCAATATTCAGAGCACCCGGTATGATGCTGTTAGTGACGGTGACAACGTCCACACCAATGCCGGTTTTTATAGATAAACCGGCTGCATCACCAATTAATTGAATGCCATCAACGGTGATTTCGTTGTCACCGCCTTTCGCGACAATATTCAGACCTTCTACATTCTCCAGATGCATACGAAGACCGTTATTGATATCATCTATTTGTAGTGACGAGTCATTATCATTGCCCACAATTGACACGTTGTCATTACCATCACCAAGAACAACGGTAAAAACGTTGTTGTCATCGACCTTAACCGTTAGTGCCGCTAAGGCTGTACTGACAGGCGAAATTGTAAATACCACCGCACTGGCCAGTGCTACATTGAGCTTTCGAAAGTTTATATCCATGCCTGACAAAAATCCTTTTAGTTTAGTTATTTCTTCTTTACTTCGGGCTACAAGGATCACAACGGCTGTGCGGGGAGTAACTGAACCATTCGTGAAAAACATGCTTAGAGTTTTCAGCTTGAATTTATTTTCTATTATTAAATCAGGAGTCGTATGTCCTGAATAGTAAAAGATAAACCAAACAGTAGAAACAATCAGAACAGCCGTTTTAGGAAATGGTGAAGTTAAAAATCAATAGAGTATGCTGTGCTCATAGTAGCGCCAGGTAAAGCTGATGTCAGATCGGAGGTGACAGGGAGCATGCAGGCTCAGCGCATCAGTCTTGCCGTTATCTTAGCGGTCTTGCCATTGGCGATTCCTTTACTCGCAGTCCCTCGTACAAATTCAGCAGCCATTCTTTCAATGCAGGGCCAAATGACCATTCGACTACTGACCATAGTATGGCGGCACAGCACCCGGTCGACTGTACCAGCCATCATCACCGAAACCCAGCATCATTTTCAATTCGGCACGGTCGTCCTGCGGCATTGTCGATGTGGTTTCAAGCCATTGTTCGATTGCATCACGGTCTTGAAGCCTCGGGCTCAGAATGTCCATGAATATATGAGGTTGCAGAGTTGCACCGGTTGAGTCCAGCTGTTGGAGGAGTTGTTCAGTGGGTATGCTGTAGTCGTTGACATCTATGGCGATGCTTGCAATGGCGTAGGTAGCCGGATCGGTATTCTGACTTAACCAGTGACGTGCCTCCTGCAGGTCTTGACTGGCAAATGCAGCGGCGAGTTGAATGGCGGTTTGCTGATCGATTGGTTTGTTAAGCTGATTGAGAAGTGTCATTGCAGTAGCTCGATCTTCTCCGCTGTGTATAAGCATAAACGCTGATTCTTGCAGCAGTTGTTGGTTTGTTTCAGTGTCAGGTTGATTTGTTAGCCACTCAATGGCACCAGGGCTGTCAGTTGTCAGCCATTGATCCAGTATCATTGATTGTATGCCCATGTCCCGGCCATGAGGAAATTTTTCAATCATATTCATTGCTGCTCGTGGATCACTCATGGCTTGTGTTTCAATTAAAGGCATTATTACCATTGGTCCTAATTGAGTCAGTTGATCATCAGGCAGTTGTCGTATCCAGTTCTCAAGGATGGCGGGGTGGTGATTGGCTAGTTCGTACAACGCACCCTGATCCATGGAATAGAACTGCTCGGGGCTGCTGTGCGCCGATAGATGATTGAGGACTGATTGTGGATCAGTGCGTGCCAGTGCTCTGTAGTACAAGCCTGTATAGCTATTGCGGGATGTATTGTCTGAGGCGTTATCATTCATAAGCTGCTCCAGTATCGGCAATGCTCCTTCAGTGTCGATATCGATCCAGGTGTGCAGTATGGAGTGTAAGGCCGCGGGGTGCTGTTCTGCACTTGCTGTGCTTTGCATATAATGCCACGCTGCTTCGGGATCTTTCTGTGCCCACTGACTTAACGCCATCTGCAGCATATCTTCACTGTCAGCTGTATTCATCTCCAGCGCTTGCTGCACCATTGCCTGCGGATCGTTTTCAGCCATGCCGGCGTAGACGGTGTACTGCACCATGTCTTTTATCGCTCGGTTCTGGGACTGCATCCAGGTTTGCATTCGTTGCGGTTGCTCTTTTGCCAGTACCTGTAGCATGTTCATTGTTATTCCCATGTCCGGTCCATGCATTGCGGTTTGAACGTTCGCCAGTGAGTTGAGCGCCGCATCGAAATCGATATCTGCCCAGCGTTGATAAACAGCAGCGCTGATGATGTTGTAGTACTGGTTGCTGTAGTTATGTTGAAATTGAGATCGGATTTGTTGCGCCAGTTGTTGTACCTGGCCGGCGTCGGCTGTTTCGAGTTGTGCAAAGAAGCCTGCCAATTGCCCATAATGCTTCAGGTTGCCAAGATCGGTGGTTTCGATTGGTGTGGTGGTGGTGTTGTATGTATTACTGTCGTCTGCAAGGGACGGGATTGCAGGTGATGGTTCGCTTGTCGGTGTCGCAGTTTTAGTTGGTGTCACCGGTGCAAAAGGCGATGTCAGCTTTGTCAGGGGCGGGGTGGGTTCGGTTTCGGGGTTTGCCGCAACATTTGTTGGTGTGTGGCTGGATTGTTGCCACATACTCGCGATTAAATAACCACCAATTAAGCCTGCTAGTAAAAAAATGGCGTTTCGCATCTACTATTTACCTCTTACCGATCACTTATGCGCCTGCAACTCTTTTGCGTGTTTGCTGCTGGCTTAACGCACAAGGTTACTTTGAATTGTGTCATTTGCAAGTATTGTTGCTACAACCAGCCGATTTCACCAGCGCTACAATGTGAGATCTTGTGTCTTCGGATCTATGTGGTTCGGGTAACCCGATACGTCAGAAAGGGCTACGCGGTAGAACGCTATTACCAGCCCGGGTGGCTGAGCTGTTTTCGTAAAGCATTATTCGGTTAGCGTCGAAGCTGGCTGAGAGATCAACAGAAATCACAGATGATCGGGCGCGCGGTGCAATGCCGGGGACGACGCAGGCGAGAATCGTCGAGTGACGGGTGAATAACCACATAATCCATTCTGGAGAGTGCAGTGCGGATCAGTCGATCAGAAAAAGCTGTAGAACATCTGGTGACATACCGTGTAGTTGCAGCCTGCCATTTTAACGGTTTAAACAGCCCGGCACTCTGTCTCGACCGGCAGAGTGCGACCACCATCTCTGAAGAGGTAAAGAATACAACGATTTCTGTAAAGAAATGAAATTTACTGTCGAATGTAGTTAATGGGTGATTCAGTTTTCCGGCAGGTGTATAGAGCGGAAATTGGAAATAATCAGGGGCCCGCATAATGAAGTATGGCATCAGCTGATATCAGTCTATTAGACGACCGAAACACTCGTTTGCGAAAGAATTACATTTTTCAATGGTTGAAAGTTTCTGGTCAAACGTGCTGCCGAACGTCGTAGTAACTCCTTGTGTAGTACGACCGACAATGGTTGTGTGGTTAAAATCCGTAGATAGGGCCGAGAAATGAAATCAACAGCCGTCGTAAATCTTTTATTTGCAGTTCTAATTGCCATAAGCTTCTCCGGGCAGAGTGGCGCGAGCCGGCTGTCAGAGCGGGAGATTGCGCTATTGGAAAGGCTCGAGTCAGCCACCGAAGTAGAAAAGCGCGCGGGTATGGAATATTTGTCCGGCAAGGGCGCGACAAGACTGATTGAAATAGCTATACACGAAGGGCTTGTATCCCCCGATACGAAGTATGAATTAACGCTTCTGACATCTGCTGCCGAAAACGGCCAACTATCAACAGTGAAAATGCTGCTTGCGAATGGTGCTGACATTGAGTTGAAAGATACATTTCGGGATTCTCCGTTAAAGGCGGCTGCCAGAGCCGGTCAGTTGAAGATAGTCAACTACCTCCTGTCAAAAGGCGCAGACCCGAACAGCGAGGGTAAAGGTGGTTCCACACCGCTGAGCGCTGCAACATACGGTGGTCATTTAGACACCATCAAAGTTCTGCTTGAAAATGGTGCCGCTATCAAGTCCTCGGAGGCTCGCTGGACACTGCTCCACTACGCTGCCAAATACGGCCATAGCGAGATTATTGAATTCTATATCGACAAGGGTATAGATATAGACCAGAGATCCGGAAAAGGGTGGACGGCGCTGGCGCTGGCCGCTGAAGGCGGGCACAGTGATGCGGTGGCCACACTTGTGGCACACAACGCAGACGTAAATAGTCCAACAAATAAACAGCGATCGCCTCTGCATATAGCCGCTACAAAAGGGTTCCCGGATATTGTCGCGACGCTCCTCGATGGTGGTGCCAGAATCAATCATGAAGACGATAAAGGTCGAAGTGCGCTTTGGTGGGCCGCATCCAAAGGGCGTCAGAGAGTCGTTGAGTTATTGCACCAACAAAAAGCAGCTGCAAATTCTGCTGTATCCCTGCTCGCAGAAAAGGGCGAGCTTCAGGCTCTGGAAACCCTGATAGACTCAGGTGTGCCACTGAATATAACAAACGATAAAGGCCTGACCGGACTCCATATCGCTGCACGGTACGGACATCTCGACGTCGTCAAAATGTATTTGAATAGAGGGTTGGATAAACATACTACGGATAACAAAGGCTACATTGCCCTGCATCGCGCTTCGTCGTACGGTAAAACCCGAGTCGTGCATTACTTGTTGTTACAGGGATCAAACCCCGGTTGGGAAGGGCAGCCGAATCAATGGAGTCCGGTATCGCTGGCTGCTCGCTACGGTCATCTGGAGATTTTAAAAATGCTTCATCGAAGTGGCGGTGATCTTAATCAGGTAACTGATAAAGGCTGGTCGCCCCTGATGCTGGCTGCGCGCGGCAAACATCCGGAGGTTGTAAAATATCTCCTGGCTAACAATGTCGATACAACGCTTCAGAACAACAACCGGCACGCCGCGATAGACATTGCCATTAAAAGTAAGAGACCCGCGGTAATCGAGCTGTTGGCCGATACTGAATCGATAGAATAAGCCCCTTTAGTGCGGGTGGGAATCTGCTGGTGAAGTACTGAACGTGCAGGTGACCCGTCAGGCATTAATTACCGTCGGCGAAGCTACTTTGCTTCACTAAGAAAATTCACAAAGTGTTTGATCAGTCCGCCCCTCGGCGCATTGGGAGGCCAGACCGCATAGATCTTAATCGGGTCAACTGCCCAATCACTGAGAATATACTTCAGGTCACCAGAGCGTACATAGGGCTCAGCTATGAACTCGGGTATTATCGCCAGTCCGGCGCCGGCACTTGTTAAATGCGACAAAGCGTAGGCACTGTTAACACTGATACGGGATGGCAGATTCGTTAACACGCTGCTTTTACCAGCCTTTCGAAAAACGCGTTTGGTGTTCCAGACAGGAGCAAGCTCTAACCAATCCCATTCTTTGAGATCTTTCGGAGTCACCGGTTTTGGTCGTGACTTGATATAGACCGGGGCAGCGACCAGTCGCCGCGGCATCTCTAGTAGTTTTTTTGCTTTCAGTGAGCTGTCTTTCATTACACCCGCACGTATCGCCACATCATAACCATCGGCAATTAAGTCTCTGCGAGCGTCTGAGTAATCCAGCTCGAGCCGAACCTGCGGGTAGTCAACGGCGAACTTTGCAAACTGACTGGTGAGATCTGATCTGGCAAATAGCGCGGGAACCGTCAGGCGCAGAACCCCGGAGACATGTTCTGTTTGACTGGCAACGTCTTGTACGCCGGCTTCTGCCGCCGCGATCATTTTGTGTGCGGCGGCAAGCAACCGTTTGCCATCGGGTGTGAGAGACAGCTTGCGCGTGGAGCGATAGAGCAGTGCGGTGCCCAGATGCTGTTCAAGCTGACCGACGTGATGACTCACCACTGATGGCGATAGGCGAAGCGCGTGTGCCGCGGCCCGAAATGACCCGTGGTCGACCGTTTTTGCAAAGATAAAAATCTGCCGAAGCTCGTTAATCATTATGCAATTATTCCGAACAGTGAAAATTGATAATACTATATTATCATTCAATGGCATCTGGCTTAAAGTACGGTCAATCGTGCGGCGTAACAACGCATGACCTTTCCGTAAAAATCAGGAGCACCATCGATGAAAATCTTAAAAACCGTAATTGCCGCAACGTTGTTGATTGGATCAGTCGCCAGCAGTGCATTTGCCGATGACCAGGCTATCGTGCAAAAGTTCTATGACTTTTTGAGTAATCCTGCCTCTCAGGAGCATGCTGACGCATTCAGAGCGACAACGGCAGACAACTGGGAAAGTATCGGTAACTATTCCGGTGTTAATAAAACAACCGATCAGTTTGTCGGACAGCTTGGTGGCTTCTCCAGGCTTATACCTGATCTGAAGTGGGAAGTTCAGGAGATGATTCAGGAAGGAGGCAGGATTGTTGTGCGCAGTCGTGCAACAGGAACTCCGACCGGCCCGTTGTTCGGTGTGGATGGCAATGGCAAGGGATTCGATATGTTAACGATAGACATACATACAGTCGTTGATGGAAAAATAGTGAACACCTACCATGTTGAAGATTGGGCTGGTGCATTACAGCAGTTAGGTAGTAAATAATTACCACGGAAGCATAAACCCGTTACGGGTTTAAACGTTCATGCCTCAGGGGCCAGATCCTGTTGCAACGATAACCCTGAATAATAGTCAACAACCCGGCCAGTATAGAGTCGGGTTAATCGGAGAACAATATGCAACGCAGAACCCTACTTAAAACCTCAGTCGGCACTGTGCTGGCACTGGCACTTTCACGACACGTGAATGCCGCAGACATGGATTCGCAAAGTAAGGCTACCTTTGATACGGTTATGACCTTTATGGGCGCCATGGGCAAGGGCGATATGGAAACCGTGCAAGCGCTTATGGCAGACGACATGGTGTGGCACAATGAAGGTGACAAGTCCTTACCGTGGCTGGGGCCCTGGGAAGGTAAGGAAGAAATACTAAAGTTTCTGGGTGTTTTCGGTGAAAACTTCCAAACGACGGCCTGGGAAAACACCGATGCATTCGCATCAGGTGATACGGTAGCCGTATTTGGCAATATGAATGGCATCACTACAAAGTCAGGTAAGGAAATTGGTGACTTTACATTTGCATTGCGCGCCAAAGTTCGTGATGGAAAAGTAGTGCTCTGGAACTGGTTTGAAGATAGTTTTGCAGTCAGTCAGGCATATCACGGTAAATAACCCTTGAACGACAGCGTTCTGCCCCACCAATGTGGGGTGGAGGAGTAAGGCTGCTTTTGCGATCAGACATTCAATTTCATCATGACCCCCGCCATTGCCTGGTGTGACGAAACATGTAGTTTATAAAAGTGGCTGCGCCGATGAGGAAACTCCGTCGGCGAACCCCATTTGCAGAACAACACGATCTTTAGTAATTCCGGCTACAGCTAAAATTATGAATTCGCCTGCCAGACTGATACGATCAGGGCTTTAGTCATAAAGACTTTTAGCCGGGCACGCTGCTCAAAACCATGGAATCAAGGTCAATCCGTCACTGATGAAAATCGAAATTCTATGTACCGGAGATGAAATACTCACCGGTAAAACCGTAAACACCAACTTCAGCTACATGGCGCAAAGGCTAACGGAGGCCGGTTTGCAGGTTCACCGGGGCACCACGGTCGGAGACGACAGAGACAGCCTGTTGCTTGCATTTCAGCAAGCCGGTGCACGCGCCGATGCGGTGATTGTAAATGGTGGTCTGGGGCCGACCGTTGATGATCTATCGCAAGAGCTTGCGGCTCTGGCTGCCGGTGTAGAGCTTGAACTGCATGAAGCCTGGCTTGAAAAGCTGGAAGCATTCTACAGTAGTCGCGGGCGTGTAATGCCGCCCAATAATCGTAAACAAGCCATGCTGCCCGTGGGGAGTGAGTTTATCGATAACCCAATTGGTACCGCCTGTGGTTTTGCGCTAAACATTGGTAAAGCGCGTTTTTACTTTACGCCCGGTGTGCCACGTGAGATGCGTCAAATGATCACAGAGCAGGTTGTTCCACGATTATTAAAGCTCAGTGGCCTTGAAGTGGTCACACGGCTGAAAAGATTTCACTCCTTCGGTATTGGTGAATCTCGCGCAGATGAGTTGCTCAAGGGTATCGACGATCTGTTGCCTGATTCAATCAAGCTTGGATTCCAGTCACACTTTCCACAGTTGGAGACAAAGCTTGCGGCGGTTGGCAGCAGCGAAAGTCAGCTCGATCAAATGCTTGCACCCGCCGAACAGATGATCCGCCAGCGATTTGGCAACTTTATTCTTTGCGAGGACACGCAGACGCTTGAGGGTCTGATTGTAGATGAGCTAAGCGCTGCAGGTGCGACCATCGCGACCATGGAAATGTCCAGCGGCGGTGACATTAGCAAGCGCCTGATTGAAGCCGATCGCGATGGTACCGTTGTACAAAGCGGCATAGTAAGCCGAAGCTTGTCTGAACTCGCTGCAGTGGTAAATCTGTCGAACGACAATCTGCGATTTAGTGTTGATGCAGCCGGTGAGCTGGCGCAGCAGTTGCGACAACAATCGGGTGCAGACTACGCATTGGTTACCGTTGTCGCGCAGGAGCCGACGGATGAAAATCTGCGCTCTGGCGCAGACGTTATAATTGCAGTAGCGAGTGAGCAACCTCTCGTTTGCCGTCAGGCCAGGTTGATGGGTGGCAGAAAATGGATACAGCTGGGCAGTACCGAGATGGCGCTGGATGCAATGCGGCGATTGCTGCACAAGCTGCCACTGGATGAAAAAACTGATTTCGAACAACAGTAAGAATATTTGCAAAAACAAACGTAGATGGCCGGTCTGATGCAAACTGCTCCATACAATAAGTGGCTCACACACACCGATTGCAGGTTAGAAGATTTCGACAAGCTTGTGAGTGCAGAGTCACATCCTGAAGCGTATCCGCTGTGTGATGAGATACTGCAAAATATCCCGTTGTATAGCGGTGCCGTCATTCGCGAGCGTGTTGATGATAAGCAATACACGGCGGCATTGTTATCTGAGTGGAACCATGTGCTGGAAGCCGGTGCTGGTGTCATCGTGATAAAAAATGCCTATGCCGACCACGCGTTGATTGATCAGGTGACAGATGTCTTGCAGGGTATTATCGACGCTGAAAAGTCAGCCGATGATAAAACCGGTGACCACTTTGCCGCGGCCGGTGCAAACAGCCGTGTATGGAATTCGCACGAAAAACTGGCAATTGCCAATCCTGATCTCTTTGCCGCGTACTATGCCAACCCGGTTATTCATCTGGCTAGCCATGCCTGGCTTGGTCCGGGTTATCAAATCACGGCGCAAGTGAATGTGGTTCACCCCGGCGGACGCGCACAGGTTTGCCATCGGGATTATCATCTGGGCTTTCAAAGTATCGAACAACTGTCTGCCTATCCGCTCAATGTACAACGCCTGTCACCGCACCTTACCTTGCAAGGTGCAATAGCACATTCCAATATGACACTGCAAAGCGGTCCCACCAAAGTATTGCCATTTTCACAGCGGTATGCCCCGGGGTATATGGCAGTGCAGCTTGAGCAGTTTCGTGAGCACTTCGAAGGCAATTTTGCACAGCTACCACTGAACCGTGGCGATATGATGTTTTTTAACCCCGCTGTCTTTCATGCGGCCGGCGACAACCATACCGAACAGGATCGCTTCGGCAATTTGCTGCAGATCGGTTCTGCATTCGGTCGTACCACTGAGCTTGTCGACAGAGCCAGGCTGTGCCGCCTGATTTACCCGGTGTTGTTAAGCGCCAGAAAAAATCAAACGTTTTCAGATCGTGAAATAACAGACGTCATAGCGGCAACGGCCGAAGGTTATTCATTTCCCTGCAATCTTGATCTCACACCACCGGTTGATGGGCTGGCGCCGGTTAGCCAGCAGCAGTTGATGAGTGATCATCTGGCCAGCGGCAGTGCTGCCATGGAATTTTCCGATGCCATTGATCAATGGGTAGTGTTGCGTCGGACCTGACCTTATAAAACTGCGAGAATATTAGCTTTCGTTTTGCCTGGCTCTGTCAGATTCTAAAATCTGACCGCATAGATGGTGCTGCGCAAATCGCAAGGTGTGATGCCGTAATTATACAAAGACTGTAAAGCGTGGGGATAACAGCAACAACATTAAAATATCAAACTGCAGGCAGTTTAGGTTCAGTCGTTGTGCAGGCTGGAGCGCCCTCAAGTGCTTAGACGGTGACGACTCTGGTATTCTTTGCTACTCTTTAGCAGCAGCTAATCCACAACGTGGCTGCTCCGTGTCAAAGTTTGCATAAACAGGATAATATAAATGAAATACATAACTACAGCCGCAGCCGTATTGATGCTTTTCACGCTAAGTGCATGCGGAACATTGGCTAAGATGAATGAGCCTGACGGGATGAGTGCAACAGATTGCTTCACTGCTGGCGGGACTATCGACAACACCGGTGACACAGCTATGTGCAAAATGGGTGATGACGAAGCTAAACCTATTATTTAAGACTGAGAAGTAACCGGTGTCCATCCAGAAACAAGGGCATAGCGAGGATCACTAAGGTGCGTGAGATTTTGCCTGCCACATGTGAGCCCGTTCATTGCGAATAGCGGGTCATTCACAGGTAATGACATACCGTCGGTGGAAGATCGTGCGCATGAGTGGTTCCGCTGTAGTACTGACTTTCTGGATGGCACTGGAAGATGGCGCTGGAAATAGTTAGCGCCCATCTCTTTAATCGCCGGACAGGAAATAACAGGTCACGAAGCCTTGCGTGGCGTTCCACGGATAGCTTACATTTTTTCGAGCCTGCATCGGTCAATACCCATCAGTGATATAAGGCTGTATTCGGCAAGGCTTCCGTTCAGCCACAGATGACCGTCGGTTTGTCCGACGTGTATCCATACTGGTGCAGCCTTGCTCCGATAGACTGCGTCTGACTTGCGCCGGGAAAAGGGCGAAGTCCCGTCTCACCTTAGAAGTTTGTAATGATATCCAGTCCATACATCAATCGTATTAGATTCATAATAAAGCAGATGTATTATCGCGGATTGCTGGCGGGCTTTCCGGCTTTGATTGCACTTTGACCCGAGGCGCTATAGCAAGCCGGTATTACACAGCCCGAGGACAGCACATTGCTGCAACTCTACCAGGAACTGGAATGCTGGACATCAGATGAAACTGTCGACGTTGGTGGTCTGTGCGTTGAGCGTATTGTGGCAGGTATCTGCAGGCGCGGCTGAAGTAACGCTCAGATTACATCATTTTCTTTCTGCAAAAGCACCCCTTCACCGGCAGTTTTTAGCTGAGTGGGAAGCCGCGCTGGAAGATGCCTCCAATGGGCGTATAGACATTGAATTATCCCCGGCAATGTCACTGGGCGGTAAGCCGGCTGAGCTTTTTGATCAGGCGGTACGTGGCGATGCTGATATTGTGCTTACGGTCCCCGGCTATACGCCGGGACGTTTCAAGAGGACTGAAGTCTTTGAGCTGCCGTTTCTTATGGAAGATTCTGTGGCTACCTCTAAAGCCTTTTGGGATTTGATCGAAAGCGAGCTGCAGGAAGTTGAATACCAAGACGCCAGAATTCTTGCTGGCTGGGTTCATGGTCCCGGGGTCATTCATACAAAGCAGCCTGTGCGGCAGCTTGAAGACATGTCTGGAATGTTGATCAGAGGGCCGACCAGACTGGCTACTGAGTTATTGCGTGAGTTTGGTGCTCAGCCGGTTGCCATGCCGTTGCCGGCTATTCCGGAGAATTTACGCGGTGGCCAGATCAGCGGCACACTGCTGCCCTGGGAGGTTACCCCATCGATCAAACTGGCAGACATGGTCGGCCATCATCTGGAGCTCGACGAAAAAAGAGCGATATATACCACAGCGTTTGTTATGGCGATGAATCCGGATTCGTATGCGCGTATGCCGGACGACCTCAAAAGAGTGCTGGATAATTTCAGCGGTAAAGGCTTATCGGCGTTTGCGGCGGAAGTAATGGCCGGTGCAGATGCTTATGGTCGGCTGGTAGCAGGTGACAACAACGTCACGGTGCTCAGGGGCCCTGAAGTACAGCGCTGGATAGTTCAGGCCCAGCCTTTGTATGATCGGTGGTTTGCCTATGCCGGCAGGCACGGCTTTGATGGCAGTGCGATTCTCGGCAAGGCCCGCGAACTTATTCAGTATAACCGTTGGCGGCAGTAGTGGCCGCATGTCCTACCCGTATACATCGAACTGACAACCAATAGGTGAATGAATTGATAATTAAGATTGTCAGAATTGTCGCAGTGCTTTTTGGCTTTGTGATCTGCACCGGCTCGATAGCTGCACCGGACAGTCGGGAGCACGGTGCAGCAGCGCTGAAGGTTTACTACGCTGATCTCAATCAGGCCCTGGCAAGTTACCAATTGACTGATGTGCCGTTCGAACAGGATCAGGTAAAAGTAGCGCGCGATGATACCTTGTTGAATATAGCCAGGGAGCATCGCTTCATCGAGCTCGATTTTTTTCACCTGGCTGCAGCACTTTACGAAAATAATACCCACGCGTTGGAAAACCATGATGGTTCACAGTTAAACATTGGTGCGACGATAAATCTGCCGACCGTTGGAGATCTGCTCGTAGCGCAGAGTCGCTATGAAAAGTTAAGGGTTGTGGGTGAAGATCTGGATTTCAATCATCAGGAAAACATGATGCGCAATGCATCAAGACTGCCTTTTGGAAAATCTCTGGTGTTGATAGGCCCACACGCAAAAGATGAGCTTCCCAGTAATCAAGTGGTGACGTTGACTAGTTACCGGCCGGACGGGTTGGCAGTTGAGGGTGATGCTGATTTCTTATCGCGTGCGTCACGCGCATCGCGTGGTGGGAAATCGGTGTCGAATAACGAGTCCTTTGGTCAAAGCAGCAGTCCGGAAACCTATACGCGCTGGCTGGATCAATCGCAAGAGATAATACCTATCGCAGATACTATTCCGTTGCAGGACGCAGGCGAGCCGGAAATCACAGCGGTGACCGGACTGGTCGATACCAGTGTTTATTCGGTTGCTGTAACGGGAGTGCAGGTAGTAGAGGCAGCCAAAGAGCCGGACCCTGAACCCGTGGTGGCGGCAAGG
Organism: uncultured Granulosicoccaceae bacterium; assembly: GCA_937922015.1. GTDB lineage: Bacteria > Pseudomonadota > Gammaproteobacteria > Granulosicoccales > Granulosicoccaceae. The sequence continues at coordinate 17,165 of CAKZVB010000276.1, read as the reverse complement.
AATAAGCAATCGAAGTCTGTGCCTGAACTCATACCGGAAATTATAGTCGATGCGAAACCTGAGCCTGAACTCATACCGGAAATTCTAGTTGATGCGAAACCTGAGCCTGAGCCGGTACCTGAGCCTAAAGCTGAGCTGAAACCTGTAGCCGAAATAAACCCTGAACCCGGGCCGGTCATCAATGAATTGGTCGAGCAGGAGGCTCCTGCCGTTATAGCTGTAGTGCCAAAGGGTGACATTGCTTCAGCGTTAGCGGCGATTGAACCTGCGACAACAAACGCAGCAGAGCTCCCTCGGTCTGATGCCGGTAACGGCTTCTATCTCGGGCCCCCTAAAAATTCCAATGCCGCTGCTAACGATTCATCGACAGACCCGCTAAGTTATATCGTCGAGTGGGATTTCAGCGACAATGAATCTGTCGGCACGGCATTGAACAAGCTCGCCGCCTACATCGGCTATGAACTGGTCAGCGAAAATGACATGGTGCTGGATGCCTACAGTCGCCGACTGCCGGCTGTGCAGCGTCGCGTGAGCGGTGTGACTGCCGAAGAGGCCTTTACAATACTGGCAGGCAGGGGATTGACTACAAAATTCGATCATGTGACCCGATCAGTTAAACACCTGCCTCTGAAAAATGGCCAGTCTATACCGGTAGCCATTGCGCGTACTGATAGCAGTACGGCCAGTGCTGTCAGTGCAGCCGGGGCTGCAGAGACATACGCGAAATTTGTACAACAGGCAGGTATCTCTGCCATGCTCAGGCAGTTTCCAGCTGACATAGTAAAAGCAGCTGACCGCCATGCCAGTCGCTGTGATAGCACAGCAAACCTTCGCACACCGGATGCCGGGCGACTACACAATGTGGTTATAGGCAATCTTCAGCAGAAAACACCAGAGGCCTTAGCGCGCAATCTGGTGGATTGGTATGAGTCTCCGGTCGGGCGCAAGGTGCTGGAGCTTGAAAGATTCCGGATTGACGAAGCTGAATTGAAAGAATTCACGGTAGCTGCCGATCGTGTCGAGCGAATCCAGCAGATTTACAACAACACAGTGACCGGCAAAGGTATCGCCAGTATCGCTGTAGAGCTTGACTATGCCGGTTGGTCTGTCAGTGGTTGCAAACAAAAGGCGGAGAGCTCCGGAGACGTAGAGCAAATGCAGAAGGAAATGATTCACGGGCAAGTGATCAAACAAAAGTCTGTAAAACTCGAATCTATTCTCAGGGATGATATGTTGCAACCAATGGCCTTCCTGTTTTCTTCACTCAGTGATAAAGAACTTACAGAATACGCTGAGATAACACAGCAGCATGTGGGAATATACTCTGAACTTCAGCAATCAATTTTAGATGCGATTGCCCATGAGGCAAAGGAAATAAAGGTATCTGCGCAGTAGTGATCAAGTGACCACCCGTTAAAAGGTCATCGTGACTAAGGAGGTACTCCCAGGTTGTGTCTGTGTACGCCGATACCCGCGTCAAAGCCGATTCCCGAACTGATCAGTACCGTTGAGCTGATGCCCGTCCGGATCAGCTGCGGGGTCTGCTATCCACGGTGCAAGGCACTCCCGGGAACGGGTGCAGGGATCTGTAAGTGTTTCAAGAAAGGCGGCAATCTGCGCTATCTGATCAGCATTGAGGTTGATGTTCTCGATGTTCTCTTCGCCAATGGTTTGATTGCCTATCTCTTCCAGCGCGTTGCTTGTATTAGTTCTTGCGTTTGCAAACCGGCTGCTACATGGTGCAGAGCTGTCTGTGACTATTGTCTTGCACCAATTGCTGTCATCGAAAAAAGTTAACACGTCTTCTATTTCGGAATAGTGGCTAATCACTTGTTCCAGTGTCTCGTACGCACCAGTGTGTCCGTAAGGGGCTGTCATGGAAATATTCAGCAATGAGGGTGTTCTGAATCGATATCGGTCACCCCGGTTGCCTGTTTCCCTCTCGAGGCCGAAGTCGTCATCTCCGCTTACCCCGTCGCCTTTGCCGGGGCCGGTTTGCGGGAACGCCACCAGGTGATTCTGTTCGTCGGAGAACAGGTCGCCGCTGTGGCAACTGGAGCAGTGTCCGCCACCATTATTTTTATCGGTAAAAAATAACAGTGCTCCCTGTTTGGCCTGTACGGTGATGGCGCCTTGATCACCGGCGACGTAGCGGTTCCAGGGGTTGTCTATAAAAAGCTGTGATGCCTCGTAGCTTGCCAGTGCGACAGCGATATTGTCATAGCTGATCAGGTTCTCTGCCGTTTGGCTGGAGCCGAAAGCGCGTTGGAATTCTGGTAACCAGTTGTTGGTGGCAAGCTCTGCCTGCGCGTTGTAGCCGCCGTCGTAGCCGCCGATTCTGGCTGCAAGGTGTTCTCGTACGTGGCTGTTAGTGCCGTCTGCTTCAAACCGGTGTGTACGCATTTCTTCGGCAGAGGTTATTGGAAATCTGGCCTGTGCTTCCAGTAGCGAGTCGCCAGCCGTCTGATCAGGTACTGCCCATGAGCTTTCCGGTGTGCGTATACCCCCATCGAGTTGTGATACCCGTGAGTCCCAGAACAGACTCTTGCGATAAAGAGCAGAGTTAAACGTAGTCGGTGCGTTGCGAGGGACGGTGAACTTACCGGATATATGGCGTCTGCCAGGGCCCAGCAGATCCGGTTCAACCGCTTCCACACCGATACCTAAGCTAAGTTGATCCGCGCCACCGAGTGAAGGGTGATGGCAGGTTACGCACGCGCTGTCTTTTTCACCACCAAGGCTTTTTGAGTAAAAGAGCTTCATGCCAAGCTGTGTTATCGGATCATTTACAGAGGGAAGGTTTAAGCCGGTGGCAGGGTTGCCGGTTAGGCCATGTTGTTGCACCAGTACAGCTAGCCTCTGATCAAGGTTACTGGTATTTCCACTCTGGCTGTTGTCAACCGGATCATTGCCTGGCGATTGGGAGTTTTGCAGAGGCTGAAGGCCGATGCCGGTGAGAATCTGCAGGGCAGTTCCGGTAGTCGGATGCGATGCCGGCTGCTGGTCAGAACCGCCGCAGGCGGCTAGCAACAAGCAACTGATGAATAGGGAAGTTGAGTGTTTTTTACACATAATTCTGGTGGCAGATCAATTAAAACGTCATGACATATTAGAGTTTCCCCATTTGGCTGTCAAGCCACCACTTTTTTATGCGATACACATGTGTTCAATGATTATCATTTTTTTGCGCTAATGCGGGCATGCTGTGATGGGGTCAGTAACGGTTGTTTAAAGCTTGCACGAATAACGGGCAGCAGTTGTGCGATTAGAATCGGCACCACCAAAAGACCGACAATTGTCGCCGCACCGAAATTGCCACCAAAGCTGATGCCCAATGTAATGGCTGATAAGTTTAGGATCAGGTTTGATTTGGGAACAGGGACAGCTCTTTTCTTTTCCGCCGCCAGCGACACCGCGGTGATGCCATCGGGGCCCAAGGCAGCTGCGGCTGCCAATGAAATTCCAACAGCAAAGAGCACCAGTCCAACCGTAAACGCCACCAGATTAGCTAAAAGCGAAACACTGTCTGGTGTTATCGTAGCGCCCAGACTGATAGCAGGGCCGATCAACAGTAAGCTGGGCAGGGTTCCTACGCCGAGAGGAATTCCGGCCCACAACCAGGCAATTGCATAGAACAACAGTGTGATGATGATTTGAGACAGCCACAGGGGCAGGTTAGTCAGTTGGTATATTCCGTCTAACAACACCGAAAACCCGAAAGCGCCAAAGCCTGCGGATATTGAAATACCGGAACCCAGCCCCAGAAGTATCGGTCCGCTGAAACCTGCGGCGACTCTGAGTGCGGGGGGCTTTTGCGTGTTCGGCTTTCTGGTTAACAGGTGTTGATCAATCTCATTGGAAGCGTTGGAACTCATGAGATGGTGAACGTAGTGGCGTGGGGAATGTGCAGGCTGGCGTGTTTTGCCTTTAATCTATTGAATGACCGTCGTTGCCGGATGTGGCGCTGGTGTCTAACACCGCGTGTGTAACTCCTAAAGACCAGTGATTTGTAGTCCATGACTTTCCCGCTCCCTGGTAAGTGTCGTGGACAATGTTGTTGGTTTCCAATAGAAGAGTCTATTGTGGGGAGTACTCAATTTACTGCTACCTGCTACCTAAATTAGCCAGGCGTTCTGTCCACGAGATGGTTTTCGGGCAAGAATCGCTGTACAGAAATTCCCGGCAATAGAGGGGACATCAGCTGTGTGACTCTTTCAAACAAAGATCAGTATGAGTCCGCCGATGGTTAACGCGGTTTGTACGGGCAGGTTTTGCCTGAGAATGACACCAAACGAAATCATCGCCAGTGCGATAGTTATTTTAATAGACGCAATAATTGCCGGTAGCGAATCGGTGGCAATAGACAGCAACGCAGGATTCGCGATCATCGCAGGTGGAATCAGGTACAGCCCGATACCAAGGGCCATCGCCTTGCCGGCAACACGTAACCAGTTTTCACCCACCATGCCTGCGGCAATAAATACCGCGCCACAGACCGGAGGGGTGATTGTGGACAGAAGCGCATACCAGAAAACAAACAAGTGGGCCTGTAATGGTGTCAGGCCGAGTTCAATAAGTGCAGGACCTGCCACTGATACACAAATAACATAGGCAGCCGTTGTTGGTACCTCCATACCCAGGATCAAACAGGCGACGGCGGTAAGCAGCAGCGCCAGCCACAGGTTTCCGCCAGACCCTGCCAATATGACCGAGGTTATCTTAACACCCAGTCCGGTCATGCCAAGTACACCAACGATTATAGATGCACATAATATAATCGCTGCGATCACGGCGATCTGTTTGCCGCCCTGTATGCAGGCAGACGACATTCTTTGAGACCACAGTGTGAGTGAGACCGAGGGTGTGGCGCTAAAAAATAACAGCACAACTGCCACCAGGCTGGCGACAGTTGCGGCATACTGCGGCGTGACGTTAAACACAAACATCCCGGTCAGCAATACACCAAAAGGGATCAGGAAAAAACCGGTGGTGATTAACACCGTGCGCGCTGATGGCATCATGTCTACGGGCAGGCGGGCCAGATTGTAGCGCCTGCTGTAGGCATCGATTCCAATCCATACTGCAAAGAAGTACAGCAGTGACGGCAGCAGAGCAGCGGTCATTATATCGGTGTACGAGATGCCGGTTAGCTCAACCATCACAAATGCGCCTGCACCCATCAGTGGTGGCATAATCTGACCGCCGCTGGAGGCGACTGATTCGGTGGCAGCGGCAAGTGATTTTGGATAACCCAGCCTGGTCATGGCGGGCAGTGTGACTGCACCGGTAGATGCAACATTGGCAGAGGCGGAGCCCGAAATTGATCCGAACAAGGCGCTGGACAACACAGATACCTTGGCAGCCCCGCCGCGTAGTCGACCGCCGACAGCGGTTGCCAGATTCATAAATCCCTGACCCGCTTCACCTGCGTTTAACACTGCACCGAATATCACAAATACCGCGACAACATTGACTGAGATGCCGGTAAGTTTGCCCCATACGCCGCCTTCAGCAATGGTGAGCGTGCCGAGAAAACTTTTAACGGGGATGGCCGCAAAGCCGAATTCTCCGGGCAGGTGTTGCCCGTACAAGCCATAGCATAAGACGACAACGGTAACTAATGGCAGTGGCCAGCCTATCGCCCTGCGAGCCATTTCGATTACACCGGCAAGCAGTGCCAGCGCCATGCAGGTTTGCAGGTTTCCATTCAGGTAGCCGTATTGATCACCGAGTGCCGATTGGTTTAATGCAATCCATAAACATATGGCGATAGTAACCGCACAACAAACAACACGAAGTATCCAGTCTGCAGGTCTGGCTGAGCAGACATCCGCGTACAGGAATATCCACGGTGCAGCCAGGGCCATGTGCAGCGGACGACTGATAAGATTTGGTATCAGGCCGCTGAACACCAGCGCACTATGAAATATGATTGATACAGCCCCGAGCGCTATCCATAAGCGGCGATAGGTCTGTGGATTGTTTATGGTGGTGTTAGATCCGGGCAAGGGCAGGGGGCAAAGGCAATGCTTGCTGCATCTCTGACGGTATGTCCAGGTAGATGCAGCAAGCTGATTGTAGTTCTGTGTTAAAAGCTATCGGTGGTGATCCTGCAGCGGTGCGCCGGCTTCTTCATAAACCTTAAGTGCGCCCGGGTGTATTTCTGTGGATATATTAGCCAGCATATCTGTGCTTACAGCGCCCCACCAGGCAGCTTCTCCAGACATTTTTTCACGTTCGTTCCAATAGGTTTTTGTCAGGGTATAGGCGGTGTCGTCGTCCATTTGTGTGGTGCTGTATGCAACGACGGGCAAAGACGTAGTAACGATATCAGTGTCCTGACCTTTGTATGTGCCTGCGGGAATAACAAGCCGGGTTCGTTTGGTCTGTGCGATTTGGTCTTCAGTTAAGGACAGCACTTTTACACCGGTACCGGCCGCCGCTTCTATTACATTGGGTGCTGGAAAAGAACCGGCGGTGACAAAGCCGTCTATCTGTCCGTTTTTAAGTGCAGGGCCGGCGTTGGATAATTCTACATCGGCAATTTTCACCTTGCCTTCAAGGCCAAATAACTTTAGATATTTGGCCCCTTCTTTAGCACCAAAACTGCCTTTGCCGAGTAATATTGTTTTACCTTCAAGGTCAGCAAAGCTGCTAATGGAACTGTCTGCCCTGACAACAAAGTGCATGGTCAGAGACGGGATAGGAAACAATGCTCTGATGTCTGCGAACTTAGGGTTGGTTTTGTCTTTGAACATAGCCTTACCCTGGCGGGCAAGTCCGATAAGTGCGGGTGGTGTGGTAAACAGGTAATTTCCATCGCGAACGGCGGCTTCCATTACATTCTGTACCGACCCCTGACTTTCTTCTACCGTGACGATCACATCGCCATCTGTGCCATTTTTCATGGCTTGTGAAAACTGCACACCCATCTGGTAATAAGATGATGTGGATTTGGCTGATTTATAGGTGACCCGGGTTTCAGCGGTGGCTGGTGTGCTTAGCAATGCCATGCTGCTTAACGCGAAAACAGATGCTGCCAGTATTGATCGGGTGAAGAGTTTCATGGTGTCTCCGGTCTTTGTGCGCGGCACGTCAGGGTGCGTTGTTATTGAAGGCTGACGCCACATAACATGATTGGTGGTATAGATTGTTGAAGTAGCTTTATTTGTCAGTCAGGACAGGTGCCGATGACTGCAGTAAATCGACCCCGATTCATACTGAACCGGGGTCATGATGGACTTTACTTAAGTAAACCCATTTGCTTCATGAATTTCAAATGGGCGTCCAGCGCTTCGCGTGCAAGCGGCGACTTGTCAGCAACGTCTTCCCATGCTTCTACTGCAATAGCGCGCATCTTGTCACGATCTTCCTGTGCCCAGTCGACTACCGTGATGTCGTCACCCGCTTTGTGTTCTGCAACCAGCCGCTTATCTTCCATGTCAGACATTCTGCGCATGGACGTGTTCATCGCGGTGTACCAGACCTCCAGCATGGTTTGTTCAGAGGCACTCATCTTTTCGAAGGCTCTTTTGTTTATCACGAGCTGCAGAACAGCCATAGAGTGAATGCCCGGGTAGATTGGATACTTGGCAACCTTGTGCATGCCGCTGGTATCATTATTTACATAGGATGATGCGTCTGCTGCCTGCACCAGCCCTTTTTCTAGCGAGGTATAAACTTCCGAAAAAGGCAGAGCAACCGGAGACGCGCCAGCACGTTTGAATACCTCTGATGCCAGACCTTCCGGCGAGCGAAGTTTCACGCCCTTGAGATCGTCGATAGTATTGATTGGGATGGAAGATACAAAAGCTTCACGGGTGTAAGGTCCGCATCCAATCACCACGGTGTTGCCGTTGGTGTACTTGTCATAGACTTTTTGCAGCATTTCCTTGCCGCCACCGTACTGACAAAAAGTTTGCATCTGATCAACGGTGTCGTAGCCGGAGATCAGATCGCCTAGTATCGAGAACGCCTGATCGCGACCGGTGAAGTATGAGATTGCGTTGAGATCACCGGCAAGTATGCCGTTGGCAACCGCATCGATGGTCTCTTTGTAAGGTACAACTGCCTGGGTTGGCAGCACTTCCATTTGGGTGCCGTCAGGACCGGCCATGGTGTTCCACTTCTCTACCCAGACCTGGTAAAACTGCATGGCCCAATCACCGGCACGGGAGCTGGCTTGTATTTTTATGGTGTCTGCGTTAACAACGGTCGTTGACATGACCAGCGCAATAGCGCTAAGCGTAAGCTTCATTCGTATCATTTTTTTTCCTCTCATTAAGTGTTGACGGCCTAGAAGCCGTCTGATAGTGCAAACATCAGCCAGGTGACAAAAGCACCAGCCAGAAGGCCGAATACCCAGGCCCATGGTCCGTAGAATTTTACAGGATCGCGTCGACCGCCGTCGTCATCGGTGTTCATTAGTTTTGCACTTTTCCTCCGTTAGGGATTGACCCCACGTCACCTATGGGACACTGTTAGGCTCGGGTTGTCAATATCGCAACCTAAAGAGTTTAATATTTCGGAGGAAATTATATGGCGTTGTTAGCTGCTGATGATCGCGCGGATGAATTGTCCCGCACCGATCAAGATGGTCGGCCAGATGCTTTTTCATTCATTGACCACATAAGCCGATTCAGCGGGTTGGCGGTCGCACAGCTCTATTTTCTGTGCGCCGCAGTCACTGTGTACGAAGTCGTCGCGAGGTATGTGTTCAATTCACCGACTTCGTGGGCGTTTGAGGTAGTAATGGTCCTGTGTGCCGCCGCGTGGACAATCTCGGCGGGCTACGTGACTCTTAAAAAGCGCCACATCGGCATCACGGTTTTCTACATCATGGGCACTGATACGTCGCGCTGGTGGCTTGATCTGTTTGCCTACCTGATAGGCATCGCCGCGCTGTTTCTTCTGGTTGACGACAGTCTGGGCCGTGCGCTGGAGGCGATATCGATCGTTGAAAGATCTGGCAGTGCTTTTAATGCGCCCCAGCCAATGATGCTAAAGACACTGCTGGTGCTGGGCGCGATATTATATCTGGCCCAGTTGATCGTGAATTGCTGGCGGCACTTCAGTAGCTCACTGATAAAAAATATAGTTTTAGTAATCGGTGGTCTGATTTTTCTACGCTTCGGCTTAACCATAGCGATTCACTACCTGGGCGATGGGGGTGTTGCCAGCGCCGTTCACGATGTGTACGGCAAGATAGGCGCTGTCTTTAACCCGCAGGATTACATTGATGCCCGCAGCTATGAACTGAGCTCGGTAAGTTTGGTGATGGTTGCCTGTTTGTTGCTGTTAATGACGACGGGCATGCCGCTTGGCATCGTCACCCTGTTTGTGTCGGTCATGACCGCGCTGGTGTTTTTCGGGCCAAACGGTTTGTATCTGGTTTCCACTAATGCCTACGGACTGTTGGAGCATTATTCACTTGTTGCGGTGCCGTTGTTCGTGCTTATGGCCTCCATACTCGAGAAAGCAGGTGTGGCAGAAGATTTATTTGATGCCATGTCAATTTTTGCCGGAAAAATGCGTGGCGGGGTGGCTGTGCAGACCGTTGCTGTCGCCGTCGTCCTGGCGGCGATGTCAGGTGTGATGGGCGGTGAAATCGTGATGCTGGGTCTCGTCGCGCTGCCACAGATGTTACGTTTGGGCTATGACACCAAACTAGCGGTCGGCGTTATATGTGCGGCGGGCTCCCTGGCCACACTGATCCCGCCAAGTATTATCATGATTGTCTACGGATTGTCTGCAAACGTTGCGATCGGTGATTTGTTTCTGGCCGGGGCCGCACCGGGGCTGCTGCTGGCGTTCTTCTATGCGTTGTATGTGGTTATTCGCTGTAATCTGAATAATGATCTTGCGCCTACTGCAGAAGAAGTCGCGGCGATCAAAGGCCCGACAGAAATGACTACAGACAAGCGGCTGGCTGTTGCTATGTGTATCGCTCTGATCGCTTTTGTTATGGGGTCTATTTATGCTGGAATAGCGTCGGTAACCGAGGCCGCTGGGGTCGGTGTGTTCGGCGCGATTGTTGTTGCGGCAATTCGCAATCGCTTTAACTGGAACATGATGCAGCATGCACTGGCCGGTACCATGTCAACAGTGGGTACTATCATCTGGCTGATCATCGGCGCTGTGGCGTTTGTCGGAATTTACAATTTAATTGGCGGCGCAAATTTCATGCGATCGCTGTTTGCTGATCTCGGCTTGCCTGCGATCGGTATTATCTTTGTGATGATGGGCATTCTGGTGATCCTTGGAACGTTCATGGAGTGGATTGCCATCGTGTTTATTACTGTGCCTGTGTTTGCCCCTGTGATTCGTGACCTTGCACCCCAGCTTGGTCTGGAGCCCGACTGGGCTGCCGTGTGGTTTGGTGTGTTGTTTGTGATGAATATTCAAATTTACTTTTTATCACCACCGTTCGGACCGGCGTGTTTCTGGCTGAAGTCCGTCGCACCATCGCATATCACTTTGCAGCAGATCTTTATGGCTGTGTTGCCGTTCATCGGCCTGCAGATTATCGGCTTATTGATTGTGATGTTCCTGCCGGAGTTTGCTCTGTTTCTGCCTCGCTATCTGAGTGGCTGATGCGGCGACGACTGGCTGTATTATCTATAAAGCACAGTCACTGGTGATTGTTGGCGGGGCGAGGAGCCCTGCCGTAATTGCACGGATCTTCGCACATGAGGTGAAGCGGACTATTGCGGAGTTGGAAATTTTATCCAGGGAGCGGTAAAGCTGGAGCAGCTCTTGCTGTAAATCGTTACGCTCGCTGACAGAGACGGCAGTGCCCGAAGTCATTTCTCAGGTAGTGAGGGATGAACACGGTGGGCAACTAACATTACACTTACACAAAATCCACAATTTGTTACGAAGTTGAGAATTCTGGTAAGTATGATTCGCTATTCGATTCTGCATGACTGTGCGTTCCAGCCAGCCTCACCTAACCCGATTCTTCTCTATTGTCACACGTTGCTAATTTAACGCCTGAAATTGTCGTAGCACTTGCCTTTCTAAGCTTAACCGTGTTGTTACTGATCACCGAAGTGGTGCGAATTGACGTCGCAGCCCTTGTGATATTGGTGTTATTAGGTTTTTCCGGTGCATTGCCGGGGGTTGATGAAATACTGCCCTCAACAGAGCTTTTTAACGGGTTTTCCAGTAACGCGGTGATGTCGATTATCGCCACCATGATTATTGCCACGGGCCTTGATAAAACAGGTTCCATGAGCCAGGTGGCAACCTGGATTTCCAGACAGGGCGCTGGCCGGGAATCGCGTATTACCGCTTTGCTTGCAGGCTGTGGCGCGTTGCTGTCAGGCTTTGTACAAAATATTGGTGCAGCGGCGTTGTTCCTTCCTGTTGCAGATCGAATTTCAAGACTCAGTGGCATTCCTATTTCGAGATTACTCATGCCAATGGGGTTTTGCATTATGTTGGGTGGCTCGATGACGATGGTCGGTTCAAGCTCACTGATATTGCTGAATGACCTGATCATCTCTTCCAACCGGTCTTTGCCTGCAGACCAGCAGATGGAGCTGTTTCATTTGTTTGATGTTACGCCGGTAGGTTTGGCGCTTACCCTTACCGGTCTTTTGTTGTTTGCTCTGTTCGGACGTTTTTTAATGCCCGCAGCGAAAACTACCGTGGCGCGCTCCAGCAGCGTTCGTCCCAGAGACTATTTTCAGCGTGTGTACGGCATGGCGGGAGAGTTGTACGAACTGCAGGCAACTGTGGATAGCCCGCTGGTGGGAATGACTATCCTTCAAATCGAACGCACACTGGAAAGTGTTCCGGCGATACTTGCTGTTAAAAGTGACGACAAAATTTCAGTGGTACCCGGCGGCAAAAACGTCATCTGGATTGACAGCTATCTGGGTGTGATGTGCAACAAACGGCAATTGATCAAGTTTGCACGCAGATACAAACTGCGAATCGTCAAAAATGAAAACGTATTTGCAAGTGTTACCAACGCGCAGCAGACCGGTATTGCAGAGATTGTGATTCCACCGGGATCTTTGTTTGTGGGACAGACAGTTCATCAAATGCGTCTGCAACAAGCCGGTGATCTGAGTGTGCTGAAAATTTATCGGGCGGGTGAGGTGCTGGACGATGGTTTTCGCCAGATTGCCCTGCAGGGTGGAGATACATTGGTGGTGCACATTGCGTGGAAGGATCTGGCAGTGCTGCGCAACAGTGCAGACTTTGCGGTGGTGACTGATCATCCGAATGAAGATGTTCGTTACGGAAAAACCCGTGTCGCGCTGATGTTCTTTACGCTTTCAATGCTGCTGGTGTTATTTACTGACTTCCAGATCTCTGTTTCATTATTGTTTGGAGCAGTGGGAATGGTGGTCAGTGGGGCGATCACAATGGACGAGGCCTACCATGCGGTGAGCTGGAAAACAGTGTTTCTGCTTGCCAGTCTTATTCCACTGGGGCAGGCTGTTGAATACTCCGGGGCGGCGGCATGGATTGCATCGCAGGTCTTGTTCTGGCTGGACGGGGTGGCGGTATGGGAGGTCCAGGTCGTGGTGGCAACACTCGCCACGGTATTTTCACTGTTTATGTCAAACGTCGGGGCAACGGTTTTACTGGTTCCGCTGGCAGTCAATATGGCCAATGCGGTCGGTGCAGATCCGGCTATGTTTGCGCTGACCGTCGGCGTGGCCACCTCAAACTCCTTTTTACTTCCAACGCACCAGGTTAATGCCTTGATTATGGGGCCCGGCGGTTATCGGGTATCGGACTTTATCCGGGTCGGCAGCGTGATGACGCTGCTGTTTATGGTGGTCAGTATCTCTGTGATCAATTTAATGTATTCCATCTGAATTGATCAGTGCGCTTTAAAACTACGAAAAAAAGCATTTATCAGGTAGGCTGTTGCTTCTCCCGGCGATCACTGTTCAATAGTAGAAAAGTGAATAAATCGGTTGATCAGAAAACAATAACTGAGTTTTTTTAACGAGGAGCTACTAAATTGGAGGCCGCACATGTAGCGCGCAGGCGCACAGAATCCGAATATCTTATAGAGCGTGTTGGCAGTGATAAAGATGCGGTAACCATAGACTGGCAGGATGGGCATCAATCAAAATTTCACACTATTTGGTTACGTGATAACTGCAGTTGCGAAAAATGTGGCAATCACAGCGGTGGCAGCCGTTTTTTCGAACTTAATATGCTCCCCGACAGCCTCGCGAATAAAACAACACTGATAGATGGCATGATCAACATTGTTTGGACGGCAGATGGTCATACCACACGGTTTGATCCGACCTGGCTGCGTTGTCATTGCTACAGTGAAAGTGAGCGGAAAGAGCGTCGCCACACACCGGCACTGTGGGACGCGTCAATCAAGTCGTATTTGCCTGAAGTCGATTATCAGCTCGCAAGCGAAGATCCGGCAGAGTTGTTAAAGTTGCACGATGCGGTTCGACGTTATGGTATTTGCCTGTTAAGCAATGCGCCAAAAGAGCCGGCGGGGACCGAGAAAATTGCCAGTCTGCTTGGCTTTGTCCGTGAAACCCATTACGGGCGAATATTCGAAATACTATCAACTCCAAACCCGACATTGATCGCAAATGCTCCGGTTGCGTTGCGCCCGCACACGGATGAAAATTTCCGCGAGCCCCCACCCGGAATAATGATCTTTCATTCGATTAAGGCCAGTGAAGACGGCGGTGGTGAATCGGTGATGACAGACGGCTTTAAATTGGCCGCTGATTTTAAGTCGCTGTACCCTGCGCAGTATAGCTTGTTATCCACGGTGCCAATTCCGCATCGTCGTTTTATCGAAGGTGTGGGGTTGAGGGCAGAGGCACCGGTAATTAACTTGAACTACGATGGTGATATTATTGAATTCAGGTTGAACGAGCGGACAATTGCGCCACTTGATTTGCCGCACGACCTGATCGAGCCGGTGTACCGGGCGCTGGCAAAAATGTTTGAATTATCATACCAGAGTAAATATCACCTGCACTATCTGCTAAAAGATGGTGAGGCTTTGGTGTTTGACAATGCTCGAGTGCTTCATGCACGTACCGGCTTCAACGGAAATCGGCATGTGCGATTGACTCACGTAGGCGCTGATGAATTCTACAGTCGCTGGCGGCAGTTGCGACACGCCATCAATGGCGACATTAATCTACTTTAACAGTGCGGGTTAAATGGTATGACAACGGAGTTGTGGCACAAGGGGAAAATAGCCGTGGTGACGGGGGGTACGGCCGGAATAGGGTTGCAGATTGCACGCACATTATTTAAACGAGGTGCAAAAGTCGCTATAGGCGGACGACGACTACCGGAAGAATATTCTGATCTTCAAGGCGAAAACTTCCTGATTGGTCAACTGGATGTTTGCAGTACCCAGTCCGTCGATCAATTTATAGAGATGGTAAAAAAAACCTACGGAAACCCCGATGTTCTGGTCAACTCTGCCGGCGTATCGGTGCACCATGAGGTATGCGGACACAGCGATGAAGATTGGACCAATGTCATCGACACAAACCTGAGTGGCCCGTTTAGAATGATACGTTCCTGTCTGCCTGCCATGTTGTCTGCCCGATGGGGACGAATAGTGAATATTGCGTCAACCGCTGCAACAGCAGCTGAGTCAACCCATGCAGCTTATTGTGCCTCGAAGGCGGGTTTGCTTGGTTTGTCACGCGCAGTAGCATTGGAGGGTGCAGACAGAGGTGTCACGTGTACGTCAGTCAGCCCCACCTGGGTTGAGACGCAGATGCTGCATGACAGCATTAAAAAGATGGCCAAACGATCCGGACGTAGTAACACAGAAGTTAAACAGGCAATAGCACAGGCCAATCCACAAAACCGCTTAGTGCAGCCTGATGAAATTGCAGAATTGGTTTCTTTTCTGTGTTCGGGGCTGGTTCCGGCATTGACAATGGAAGACATTCAGGTAAACGCCGGTGCGCATTGGTGACAAGAATATTATTCTTTAAGTAGTGCCAGGGCAGAAATGGTGCAAATTCACCAGCGCATCACTGTCACACCACGCCTTTGCCGGTGACAGGTGCAATGTGTTTCTGGCGCTCGCATTGAAGCATCGTAAATGGCGGCCCTGACGAAAATCGTCTTGCCGCGCTGAAGCCGTTGAGAAGCCGAATCGTTCCAAAACAGCAGGCTTTGATTGTTTGAACAACCTACCAGGGGATATGTTGAATGCCATCGTTCAGCAACTCGCATCGGGTAACTGTCTTGTGATATTGACACTGTGAAATTTACAATAAACTTGGATGATAGTGTGCTTTAATTTACAATCCCCATTCCAGTAACCTGCGAGAAAATAATGGAAATAGCGATTCTGGGTGCCTCATACGGATCTTTGTTGTCTACCAAACTACTAATGGCCGGTCACAACGTCACTCTGGTGTGTCTGCCCAAAGAAGCGGATCTGATTAACGCCGCCGGCACGCAGGTGCGGATCAAACTACGAAATGAAGACGCTCACCGATCGTTTTATTCACAAGAGTTGCCCGGACAACTTACGGCTACAACACCTGCGAAAATGCAACCGGCGGACTTTGATCTGATTGGTATGGCAATGCAGGAGCCTCAGTACAGTGCGCCCGAAGTAGTTGCTCTTCTCCAGCGAATTGCGGCCACCGGAAAGCCCTGTATGTCTATCATGAACATGCCGCCGCTGGCTTACTTAAAGCGCATACCCGCTCTCAACGAAATCGACTTGTCAGCGTGTTACACCGATGACTCTGTCTGGGCTGATTTTGATCCGGAGAACGTAACGCTCTGCAGTCCGGATCCGCAGGCTTTCAGGCCACCGGAAGAAGAATTAAATGTGCTGCATGTGGGCCTGCCTACCAACTTTAAGGTCGCCGCTTTCAAAACCAAATCGCACAATGCCATTATCGAGCAGCTTGCCGCCGACATAGACAGTGTCAGGGTTGATGACAAAGAAATTCCGGTTAAACTCAAGGTTCATCAAAGTCTGTTTGTTCCGCTAGCCAAATGGTCCATGCTGATCACAGGTAATTATCGCTGCGTTCAGAAAGGCGGGATTCAGTCAATTAAAGATGCAGTTCATACAGACCTCGACAAGTCACGTGCCTTATATAATTACGTTGGCGGTATTGTGGAGGAACTTGGTGGTAACCCCAGTGACGGCGTGCCGTTTGAAAAGTATGCGGCGGCTGCAACATCGCTGTTGAAACCATCATCCGCTGCGCGTGCAATTGATGGTGGTGCAACCCGAATCGAAAGAGTTGATCGCGTTGTGCAGACTATCGGGCAGCACCTGGGTAAAAAGAACCCGGAGATCGATGCAATTGTGGCTGCAGTTGACGCTCGTCTGGCTGCTAATAAATCAGAAACGCTGGAGCCGGTGTGAATTTTAACACTGCCGGCAAAAGGTGAAGCCGCTGAGTCACTGTTATTTAAAATATAGCGATTCAGTGTAGCTGCTGGTTTAGTATCGAGCCGGCGCTACTCCCGCGAAACAACGTATGATTTTGTGATAATGTCCTGAAGCAGGGCGTTGTATTTGTTGGCCGTAAAAACATTGATCCAGACCGTTATTTTAAAACCTGCAAGGCAGAGGTAGGTGCAATAGCTGCGGATAAATGAGTGATACCAGGGTAGCCTCAAACCGCTGTTGTTTACCACCGTTAACTGGAACATTTTTTTGCCGAAAGAAGACTGCCATGGTGATGCTTCCATAAGAGGTATGGCTAACATAAAATAGGCGATTCCTATATTGGCAAAAAAAGAAGCCCCGGGTTGTTCGGTGGCTATGTAGAGACATATTCCGCCCAATATCAAATCAACCGAAAATGCCAGAATTCGACTGAAGTAATGAAGTGATTTCTGTTGATTTGCATGTTTTTCCGGCGCGCTTGTATACTGGAGAACTGCATTGGATTGTTGATCGCCATAAGTCATTTCAAGCTGTTGCCAGCTTTTTTCCCATTGAAAAAGATCGTTTAAATAACGCAGCACCGGAGTCCGGACACGCAGATCGCCAGTCTGCAGTGATTGCAAATTTGCCTGTGATACGGATTTAAACACCAGCTGGCTGGTTTGTGCGCTAAAAGTTAAATCGACCATCGACGGCACTGACTTAATAAACTCCCACTCCGTAACCTTGTTTGCACGCCGTGAAGATCCAATCAATTCCTGCACTCGTG
>CAKZVB010000275.1 GCA_937922015.1 uncultured Granulosicoccaceae bacterium | reverse complement strand
CAACCCGGTGAAAACGACTCGGTGCACGATTGGGTCGATTGGTTCTGGCGCTCTTTTCTACCCGGCTGGATCGAACGCACCCGTGACCCGAAAGGGTTTGGTTTTTACGATCTGTTAGACGAGGATGCACAGGCTGCACAGCAAAATCGAAGAACAGTATTGGCACAGGCACGATTGCTCTTTACGTTCTCTCACCTGGCACTTCAATCCAACAATGATGTCTTTTACAACGCAGCCCGGGTTGCACGCGAGTCATTACCACTGTTTCGTAAAAGCACTGGCAGCTACTGCCGCGCTCGCACCAGTAGCGGCGAGTCAACCGGGGATACAGCCGATGATCTTGCCTATAGCTACGACCAGACCTTTGTAATTCTGGGTCTGGCAACCTGGCTGAGACTGCAGTCTGACAACGGTGCAAACAAAAACGATAACGATCAATTGGAACTTGAAGCGTGCTGGTGTGCCATTGAAGACCAGCTTACCGATCCGGCCACCAGCCTTTTACTTGAACATGACGGGCTTGGCAATCCGGCCCACCCTGCTGCACCACCCCGCGCACAGAATCCACATATGCACCTGTATGAGGCGGCATTGCAAGCCTTTGAAATGACCGGAAACCAACAATGGCTTGAACGCGCCAAACTAATGCGTGCAAAAGGACTGGAATATTTTTATGACAAAAACAGTGGCACCATCATCGAGTTTCTTGCAGCCGATCTAAGCACCTTAGCGGGTCGTGAAGGGCAGCGTCGTGAAATCGGCCATCAATGCGAATGGGCCTGGCTGTTGTGTCGCGAAGCACAACTTGGTGGCGACAGTTCAGTTACAGACATCGCCGCCCGCTTACTTGCGTTTGCCGACAACCATGGCTTCGCCACCGACGGTGCGATGAAGGGCGCTGCATTCGATGCTGTCTCCTTTGATGCAAGCTGGCGTGAGAATCGATTTTTACTTTGGCCACAGACCGAAGCGATAAAGACATTTGCCATCAGAAAGGATAACACCCGCCACGCGCACAGCGCGCAGGCACTGACCCTGCTGGTTTTTCAAAAATACTTTGCAAATCGTGCTGCATTCGCCAATCAGCTGGACGATACATGTCAAGCCGTATGGCCGGACGCGCTGAGCCGCCTGCTTTATCATCTGGTACTCGCTTTGACCGAAGGCGCGCGCAACGGTCTCTGGCAAAAGCCTCAATAAAAGATCTTCACCAGTCAGTTACTGCTTGCTGAAGCTGCGTTGCTGCCATAGCATCGACTAATGAGCAATGAAATATTCGACTATGTGATTATCGGTGCAGGCACGGCTGGCTGTGTGGTTGCCGGACGCCTGTCAGAAAACGGCAAATACAGTGTCTGTGTGCTGGAGGCCGGGCCGCGGGATCGTAATCCGTTTATACACATCCCGGCTGGCGTTCTCTATACCCTGCAGAATCCTGCGATCAACTGGATGTACAAGGGAGTTGGCAGTCCGGGGCTTGCGGGGCGGGCCATCAATCATGCACGTGGAAAAACCCTGGGTGGCTCCGGCTCTATCAACGGTCATATCTATAACCGTGGCCAGCGTGC
Organism: uncultured Granulosicoccaceae bacterium; assembly: GCA_937922015.1. GTDB lineage: Bacteria > Pseudomonadota > Gammaproteobacteria > Granulosicoccales > Granulosicoccaceae. Next base: position 2,505 of record CAKZVB010000275.1, on the reverse strand, counting down.
CGACTTCGACCGCTGGGCGCAGATGGGAAACAAGGGCTGGAGCTACAAGGACATACTGCCCTACTTTAAGAAAAGCGAAAACAAAGTCGGCAGCAGCGGTGATGAAGGTTACCACGGACACGACGGGCCATTCACCATCACCGACATCGACGAACCCGATCCGCTTTGTGACGCGTTTATAGCAGGCGCGGAGTCACTGGGCATTCCTCGCAACCCCGACTACAACGGACAATCGCAGGAAGGTATTGCCTACGCTCAGCGCAGCGTCTACCGTGGACGAAGGGTGAGTCCGGCGAGGGCATTTCTATATCCCGCGATGAAACGTGGCAATACACGGGTAATCACCGGCGCACACGTGCAGCGTATTGAAATCGCTGACGGCCGGGCGACCAGCGTCTGTTATAAGATTGGTGATCAGAACGCCCCGCAGCAGGAGATCACCGCGAAACGCGAAATAGTGCTTTGCGCCGGTGCGATCGGCTCCCCGCATATCCTGCAACTGTCCGGCATTGGTGATGAAGAGCACCTGCGATCGATAGGCATTCCAGTCGTGCACCATGCCCCGGGCGTCGGTCAGAATTTTCGTGACCACTACGCCGTACGCTCCGTGGTAAAAATACAAAACAGCGCCACCGTCAACGAGCGCGCACGCGGTCTGCCTTTGATGCGCGAGATCGGTCGCTATGCGCTGACCCGGAAAGGCATACTGGCACTAACACCAACTCTGGTGTATTGCTTCTGGAAATCAGAGCCTGGTCCCGGCAATGGCGACATTCAACTCACCTTTACACCGGCCAGTTATCCTGATGGTATTCAATCAGGGGTTCATCGCTTCCCGGGGGCAACAGTTGCGTGCTGGCAACAACGCCCGGACAGCGCAGGCTATGTACGCACCATCAGCAATAACTCCTTTGTGCAGCCGGAGATACAGGCCAACTTTCTTGCAGAACCAAAGGATCAACGCACACTACTCGCTGCAATGAAATTGAGCCGACAGATTCTATACAGCGAACCGTTCAAACCGTTTGTCAGCGATGAAATATGGCCGGGCAGTGACAAACGCAGCGATAGCGAATTGCTTGAGCACGCACAACGCACCGGTAATACCGCCTATCATCCCATTGGCACCTGCCGCATGGGCAACGCAGATAACAAAGATTGCGTGGTTGACGAGCAGTTACGTGTTCACGGGATTCAGGGACTGCGTGTAGCCGATGCCTCTATTATGCCGATGATGCCTTCTGCTAATGTTAACGCAAGTACCATGATGATTGCAGAAAAGGCCGCAGACATGATAATGGCCCGGAGTACATAAACGCCTCATGTTTGTATGCGATCACAAATCTAAAAAGAGTTTGCCAGCTCCGACAGACAGGATGCGCTATCGTGGATGCGCTATCGTGGTTAGAGAAAGTCATCCCGTCTCGGTGTAAAACTGTCAATCAATGTGCCCTTCTCCAGACAAACGCAACCGTGTCTGGCGTTCGATGGAATAACAAAGGTATCACCGGCGCTAACTTCAGCTTCCACACCATCAATAGAGAAGCGGAATTTTCCCGACTTCACAAAAGTTGACTGTATATGAGGGTGCTCGTGCAGCTTGCCTTCAGCACCAGCCTCGGAAAAGCGGAACGCCACAACCATAAGTTCGGGATGGTCAGCAAGTACTTGTCTGGTGACACCGGGGTCGGTGTTGACAATCGGGTATTCGGACATGAGCCCTCCAGATAAAATTTAGAAAAGATCTAGAAAAGACCGTTATTCTATCGAATCAAAAACACGGATACCAGAGCTAACACTGGAAACGCCTGCCTTTAACATGCAAGCCATGTTGATCATGAGGAAATGCTTTTTGAAGTTGCACTGCGGCGTCGACTTTTACCGATGTCTCATCCGGAAAGTCAGGCAGAGCATATTTATCGCGACAGGATTAATGTCCGACCCTTTATTCCAACACTTGAATTTATCTATATTGTCTCGTGGTTTATGATAACTTGATTCTGAGATTTCTAAATCCAATCGGTTAGTTTCTTATGTGTACAGACACCACTGATGGCAGCGCCAGACCCAGCGTATTTATCGACAATGACAGAGTTCGTGTTACAGAGTGGCGGTTTCTTAAAGAAGGTGATGATACCGGTTGGCATACACACGAGTACGACTACGTAGTAATTCCAATGTTCACCGGCATCCTGAAAATAGAACTGCCCGATGGTTCCAAAACCACAGCCGAGCTTAACAAAGGCGTGCCTTATTTTCGAGATCTCGGTGTCCGCCATAATGTCATTAACGGCAATAAATTTGAGTGTGCCTTTGTGGAAGTCGAACTTCTGGAATAAGACGAACGGTATCGTGCCCTTCGATTAATTAGTGCCCATCCAGAAACAGGGCGTAGCGAGGATCACTCAGGTGCGTGAGATTTTGCCTGGCACATGTGGGCCCATCCGTTGCCAATAATGGGTCATTCATAAGTAACTACATGTGGTCGGCGAAAGATTGCGTGCA
>CAKZVB010000274.1 GCA_937922015.1 uncultured Granulosicoccaceae bacterium | reverse complement strand
TGTCTTAGTAAATGATGGTACGATCATTTGAGGCGCATAGTTGTTCATACGTAACGAAAATGATCGATAATTACTATCGCCTTGGGCGCACCGTCAGGGCGCGTTCGCAGTAGCAGAGGTTCTGCCGCGCAGGCTCCTAGATCGGTAATGCCTCCAGCAGAAGTTTCGGGTAGTTGGAAAAGACACCGTCTACGCCTATAGCATGCAGTTCCTGTTGTTGGGCGGTAGTGTTGACAGTGTAGCAATAGACACCAAGGCCGGCATTGTGGAATTGCTTCACTGATCCGGCGTCCAAAAGAGAGTTGGCGTGCAGATTTATACTGACCGCGCCTGCTTCGTTCGTTAATTTTTTCCAGTCTGGTGGTGCCACCATAAACAGGCTGCCACGCGGTATGAAATCCAGTAATTCAGCGCTGCATTGCAAGGCGATGTGACTAAAGCTTGATATGAGGATTTCGGGTAGTGCAGGCCGTTGCTTCAGGACATCAGCGATTGCCTGAGTGGTTGGAATTTCCCAGCCGCTGCAGGGCTTTATTTCAAGGTTTACGGCCAGTTGTAGTTCTATCGCCAAATCAAGGCATTGGTCGAGGGTAGCGACACGCTCACCACTGTATTGCTGATCAAACCAGCTGCCACAATCAAGTGTTTGAAGCTGTTCGAGTGTTTTTTCAATTACCAGGCCGCGACCGTTGCTGCAACGCGCAAGGTCATCATCGTGATGCAGTACCGGGATTCCATCACGCGATATATTTACATCAACCTCAAACCATTTTGCGCCCTGCGCGGCGGCCAGCCTGATCGCTGCCAGAGTGTTTTCCGGCGCCTGCCCGCTGGCACCTCTGTGCGCGATAACCGGTGGCATAAGTAATTGCTTCATTATTATCTTCGTAAAGTTTTTTGTTATCCGTGTACTGGAGCGAATTTACACAGCTATGAGCGTTTGTCACAGGGTCTGTGTTCATCCAATACTACAGGTTCCAGATCGTTTATGACTATAACGGGACGCACCCCGGGCTTAGTTGACACAAAAGCACCAAATTAACCGGTAAATGGTTTGTGCCAATCCCTATAGTCCCTTATTCTAGAAGAAATGTCCGGGAGATTGGTAATCCTGCTGCCTATCCGGAAACCGGGCGTCGCGGGGTTTACTCCGGTGCGTGAGATTTATCCTGCCACAAGCAGGCGCAGGTCATTTTAAGCAACACCATGTGGTTGGTGAAAGATGGCTTGCATGACTGGCAGGGGTTGTTACCGGATGATGCAGAATTGCATGGCTCACACCAGCGGCCCTGCAAAGACCGAAGCCTGCAAGACAGAATCTGAATCCTCGAACTGTAAATGAGAACATAGCTTGACCTCTGAGCCAGACAGCCTGCGTAAATCCAGCCAGCCAATGTGGCGGCAGCTTATACGCTTATCCAATGAACCGGGTGCGAGTTTACAAAGCCAGCTTAGACGGGCGCTGGTTACCGCGATTCTTGACGGGCATATTCCTCACAATCGACCGTTGCCATCTTCGCGTGAATTGGCGCGTCAACTTGGCGTGGCTCGTAATACTGTTGTTCATGCCTACCAGCATCTGATGGACGAAGGTTACCTGATAGCCGAAGAACGTCGTGGCTATTTTATCAATACAGAGTTGGTCAACAGTCGTATTTCACGGGCACCAAAGCCTGTTGATAGTAATGCTGACTACCCTAACTGGGAAAATCGATTCAAAACCCGACCATCACGGCAGCGCAATCTTGGCGCGGCGCTGCGTGACTGGCGTGAGTTTGAATACCCGTTTACCGCTGGGCAGACTGATCCTGCACTGTTTCCTATCAATGAATGGCGCGAGTGTTGCCGGCAGTCCCTGGCGGTTCAGGCAATCACTGAATGGATGCCCGACTCGGTAGATAACGATGATCCATTGCTGCTCGAGCAAATTCAAAACCGGGTACTGCCACCCCGTGGCCTATGGGTAAATACCGATCAGATACTGGTCACCATGGGTGCTCAAAACGCCTTGTATATCCTCGCCAGATTGCTGGTTAATGCTGGTGATAAAGTGGGATTTGAAGATCCTGGTTATCCCGATGCCAGAAATATTATGGAGCTGCGCAATTGCCATATGGTGCCATTGCCAATTGACGAACACGGGCTGGTAGTCGATGACCGGATAGACGATTGCAGTCTGGTGTATTGCACTCCGAGTCATCAATCACCCACCACGGCAACTATGTCGCTCGACCGGCGGCAGGAGCTTTTACGTCGCGCCGGTGAACGCGATATTTTAATCATCGAAGACGACTATGAAAGTGAGCTTAATTTCGTCGGTGCACCAACCCCTGCGTTAAAAAGCCTCGACGGTAATGATCGGGTTATTTATATCGGCAGTCTTTCAAAAACGCTGGCATCCGGTTTGAGGCTGGGTTACATGGTTGGCCCCAAGACACTAATTGACGAGGCCAGAGCCTTGCGCAGGCTGATGCTGAGACATCCGCCGTCCAATAATCAAAATGCTGTTGCGCACTTTTTAGCACTCGGGCACCACGATGCGCTGGTGCATCGTCTTGCGCATAGTTACCGGCAACGATGGCAGGCAATGGATTCGGCGCTTAAAGAGTATCTGCCGGAATCCAGTAGAGCTCCGGCGTTTGGCGGCAGTGCGTTCTGGGTTAAATTGCCAGCGGGTGTCAACGCCGATGATATAGAGCGAATTGCGGGCGAAAACGGTATACTTGTAGTGTCTGGTGACAACTATTTTCTGAATCCTGCCTCAGATAAGGCATTCCTGCGGCTTGGCTTTTCGTCAATTCCTTCGGAAAAAATAAATCCCGGAATCCAGAAACTGGCAAAGTTGATCAAAGACTACGCCGGTTAATTGTTGTCCCTTCGATCAAGGAAACGATACGCTGCTGTAGCTTGGCGTGAACCATTCAACGAGGATAATTATGAGTAATAAAGTCGCCTTTGTGGGTCTTGGAGTAATGGGCTATCCAATGGCCGGGCATCTGGCAGCGTCAGGTCATGATGTCTCGGTTTACAATCGTACATCAGCAAAATCTGCACAGTGGGCACAGGAACACAAAGGTGTTGCTCAGCCAACGCCACGCGACGCAGCAACTGATGCCGATTTTGTCATGGTGTGTGTAGGCAATGACGAAGATCTAAGATCTGTCGTCTACGGCGATGACGGAATATTGGCCGGCCTCAAGGCCGGTGCTACCCTGGTGGATCACACTACCGCATCGGCAGAAGTCGCTCGCGAGTTGTACGCTGCGTGCAAAGAGCGAGGATATAATTTCATTGATGCGCCAGTGTCCGGTGGGCAGGCTGGTGCAGAAAACGGTGTGCTGGCTGTGATGTGTGGTGGGGATCAGCCTGTCTATGACGGTGTTTTACCGGTGCTGCAGGCGTATAGCAAAACTGTTGCACTGATCGGTGAAGCGGGTGCAGGCCAATTGACAAAAATGGTTAACCAGATTTGTATAGCGGGTTTGGTTCAGGCGCTGGCAGAGGGCGTTAACTTTGCGCAGGTTGCGGGTCTTGATATTGAAAAAGTGATGAGTGTGATTGGTGGTGGTGCAGCGCAGTCATGGCAAATGGTCAATCGATATCAGACGATGTCGAAAGACGAATATGAATTCGGGTTTGCGGTTGACTGGATGCGTAAAGATTTATCAATAGTGCTTGATGAAGCCCGCCGTAACGGGGCCTCTGTACCTGTCACAGCAATGGTTGATCAGTATTATGCCGATGTCCAGAAAATGGGCGGTAGTCGCTGGGATACTTCAAGTTTGATGGCGAGGCTGAAGAAGTTCTCGGACCAGGCGTAAATCATATCTGGCAGATCACTACGCGACACTAAATTGATGCACCGTGGTGATCTTTCAGCATCAGCATCCCCCGGATGGGTGCAATATAATACTGGCACACATCATATTCGCAATGCGACGGGCAGCTATTTCAAGCGCGATTGAATGTTGCTTGTGCAGCTTGGGTGCTTCAAACTACCGGCGGTGAGAGCCTCAACCCCGTATAAGTGTAACAAAAGCGATACATATTTAATATGCGATTGAAGACAAATGTCTGATAACCCTCTGGTTAGATTTCAAAACGTTCAAAAAAGCTACGACGGTAAGATTCTGGTAGTAAAGGATTTAAACCTCGATGTTGAAAAAGGTGAGTTTCTCACCATGCTCGGCCCGTCGGGTTCTGGCAAAACCACCTGTCTTATGATGCTGGCCGGGTTCGAACCTGCGACCTACGGCGAAATCTATCTCAATGAACGACCGATAAACAACGTGCCGCCGCATAAACGCGGGATCGGCATGGTGTTTCAAAATTACGCGCTGTTTCCTCACATGACAGTCGCTGAAAACCTTGCGTTCCCTCTTGAGGTGCGCAAAATGTCGACGTCAGAACGAAGTGACCGGGTCAAGCGCGCACTCGATATGGTACAGCTTGGCGATTTCGGCAATCGCCGACCGGCGCAACTGTCGGGAGGGCAGCAGCAGCGCGTAGCCGTGGCACGTGCGCTTGTGTTCGATCCTGATCTGGTCTTAATGGATGAGCCTCTGGGTGCGCTTGATAAAAACCTGCGTGAGCAAATGCAATACGAGATCAAACATATCCATGAAAATCTGGGTGTTACTGTGGTCTACGTTACCCACGACCAATCAGAAGCGCTGACGATGTCAAATCGTATTGCAGTGTTTAACGATGGTGTCGTGCAGCAACTCGCCGCACCGGATACCCTGTACGAGCGGCCTGAAAATGCTTTTGTGGCGCAGTTCATCGGTGAGAACAATAAATTGCGCGGTACCGTTACGGATCTTGACGATGGTTATTGTGTGGTGAAAACTGCCACTGGTGCGATGGTCTACGCAAAAGCGGTAAACGTAAAAAAGGTGGGGGATCAGTCAACCCTGTCGTTGCGCCCCGAGCGTGTGGTGGTTGACCCGGAACCAGGCGCTGTGCAAAACATGTTTGAAGCACGTGTGCTTGAACTGATCTATCTCGGTGATCACATTCGTACCAGAATCGCTCTTCTGGGGCGTGAGGATTTTATTGTAAAAGTACCAAATTCAGCGAACCATGCGTTTCTCGCAGAAGGAGAAACAGTCACTGTGGGTTGGTTGCAGGAAGACTGTCGGGCGTTGGACTAGCAAGTTTCAGGATGTTTGAATTATCAAGGAAGACTGCCCTTAGTAAGGCGATATTAAGCAATAATAAGGTATAAATTAGTCAGCGGTTCAGCGCTTTCCGTTTTTTTGAGCGGTGGTGCTGTCGAGCTTAACTTTGAACCGGCACCGCCGGAAATTTAAACGAGGATTTCAGCAATGAAAAAAGTAACAACTCTTATCGCCGCCGGTTTAGCCACCGCCGTCGGTATAGCGAATGCAGCAGATACCATTACCGTGGTTTCCTGGGGTGGTGCTTACACCAAGTCGCAGGTAGAGGCCTACCACAAGCCCTGGATTGCCAGAACCGGCAACTTTGTTGTGTCTGAGGACTACAACGGTGGTCTTGCCGAAGTAAAAGCTCAGGTAGAAGCTAATAACGTCAAGTGGGATATCGTCGACGTTGAACTCTCCGATGCCATTCGTGGTTGTGATGAAGGTCTGCTCGAATCTATCAGCATAGATGATTTACCTGCAGGTGCTGATGGTGTTGCAGCTAAAGACGACTTCCTTCCCGGTACCTACTACGACTGCGCAGTTGCAAACATCGTATGGTCTACCATCTACGCCTATGATTCTACAAAACTCTCAGAAGCGCCAACCACTATCGCAGACTTTTTCGACCTTGAAAAATTCCCCGGCAAGCGTGGATTACGTAAGAACCCTAAGGCCAATCTTGAGATGGCACTAATGGCTGATGGCGTTCCTGCTGACGGCGTCTATGATGTACTGGAAACCGAAGAAGGCATAGCGCGTGCCTTTGCCAAGCTGGATACCATAAAAGGCGAAACTGTCTTCTGGGAAGCCGGTGCTCAGCCACCACAGCTGCTTGCTGACGGTGAGGTGGTCATGACCACGGCCTATAACGGTCGAATTTTTAATGCGGTAGCGTCAGAAGATAAGCCATTCGAAATCGTATGGGACGGTCAGGTATGGGATCTTGATTTATGGGTTATTCCAAAGGGTGCGCCAAACAAAGACGCGGCCATGGACTTCCTGAAATATTCTACCAGCACAGAAGCGCTGGCTAAGCAGGCAAGCTGGATCTCCTACGGCCCGGCACGTAAATCATCAGCTTCTCTGGTCGGTTCTTTCCATAACAACCCGGATCTGAAAATGGCTATGCACATGCCTACTGCTCCGAGCAACATGACCAATGCACTGCAAAATAACTTTGAGTTCTGGGCTGATAATCAGGACCAGTTAAGTGAGCAGTTCAACGCCTGGCTTGCGAAGTAAGCTTATAAAAGACCGTGCTGTGCAGCTTGTTGTACAGCAATCATCCCCGGGCATGCGCAATGCCCGGGGTGTTGTTTTTAAAACCTCTTAAATTGTCTACATGACCGAAACTACAGTTGCCACAATCGACGATAAGCTGCTGACAAAGCGCCTTGGCAAAGCCATGTTTAGAAGTCGATTGCGTGCTTTTATGTTGGTGGTTCCGGTGCTTTTGTTTTTACTGTTGTCATTCGTTATCCCTATACTTAGCTTTCTTTTGCAGGGAATCTCTGACGATACCTTCTCGTCACGTATGCCGAAGACAACGATGGTTCTGTCTGAGTGGGATGCAGTCTCTGAGCCTACCGAAGAAATGTACGCGGCACTTGTTGCAGATTTAAAAGTTGTTCGCGCTAATAAGACTATTGGTAAAGTGGCCACCCGGGTCAACCGTGATAAGCCCGGTACACGATCACTGTTTACTTCAACCGGGCGAAAAATAGCAAAAATTGAACCTCCATATAAAGAGAGTCTGCCGGGTATAAAGAAAAAATGGCAGGACATCGAAGTATGGCAGGCGATGAAAACCGCCTCGCGCAAGTATACGCCGGGGTACTATGCCGCTGCACTTGATCTCAAGCTCACCAGTGATGGCTCGATCGTGCGGCAGGATGAAAATCGTCGTATTCATCTAACCCTGATGACGCGTACTCTGCAGATATCTTTTCTGGTCACGATTTTCTGTTTGCTACTGGGTTATCCCATTGCTTATCTGCTCGCGACCCTGCCGGTAAGAAGCTCAAATCTTTTACTTATACTGGTGTTGTTGCCGTTCTGGACCTCAATACTGGTGCGAACCACAGCGTGGATCGCCATGCTGCAATCGCAAGGTGTGGTCAATGACCTGTTGGTGTACTTCGGCGTGACCGATGACGGTACCCGCTATTCGTTAATTTATAACAAGCTGGGTACGTTGATTGCGATGACACATATCTTGCTGCCGTTCATGATCCTGCCGCTCTATTCGGTGATGAAAGGTATACCGCCAAGTTATGTGCGGGCTGCGAAAAGTCTGGGTGCATCTAACTGGACAGCGTTCTGGCGTGTTTATGCACCGCAGACAATACCGGGGATTGGCGCTGGCGCTATCCTGGTGTTCATTGTGGCCATTGGCTACTACATCACACCGGCGTTGGTGGGCGGGCAGGAAGGCACAATGATTTCCAATACCATTGATGATCACATGCGCAAGTCCCTGAACTGGAATCTTGCGGCAGCACTTGGCGGCGTCTTAATGATTGTCGTTTTATTTCTTTACTGGATCTATGACCGATTTGTCGGCATAGACAACATGAAGCTCGGGTAACTATGGCACTTCCAGCTTATGCAGGGTGGGGTGAGCGCCTTTGGTACTACACCTTCAGGTTTATTTGTTTCCTGATCTTTGTGTTTTTGATATCACCTATCCTTATTGTTCTACCTTTAAGTTTTAATGTAGAGCCGTACTTTTCGTTTACGCCGGGGATGCTGACTGGTGATCCGGACGCCTACTCACTTCGATGGTACAAAGATATCCTGACCAACGGTATGGCAAACCCGGAAGCCACCACTGGCTGGTGGAGTGATGTCTGGAATAACGCGCAGTGGGTCCGTTCAATGCGTAACAGCTTTTTTATCGGGATAATTGCCACCATCGTTGCCACCAGCCTGGGCACTATAGCGGCTGTGGGTTTAAGCCGATCCGAAATGCCATTCAAAAAGAAAATCATGGCATTGTTGATTTCGCCCATGATAGTGCCGGTGGTAATTACAGCAGCGGGTACTTTTAGCTTTTTTAGTAAATTTGGTCTTGCCTACACACACACCGGGGTTATTCTTGCACACGCAATATTGGGCATCCCGTTTGTCATCATTACTGTCACTGCAACGCTGGTGGGGTTTGATCAAAGTCTGGTGCAGGCAGCCTACAGTATGGGGGCTACACCGATTCGCACTTTCTTTAAGGTGCAGATGCCACTAATACTGCCTGGGGTTATCTCCGGCGCCCTGTTTGCGTTTGTAATCTCGTTCGATGAAGTAGTCGTCGTGATAGCGCTTGCCTCTGTCGAGCAGCGCACAATTCCGCGACAGATGTTTTCCGGTATTCGTGAGCAAATATCACCAACCATACTGGCAGTAGCCACTATTCTGGTGATTATCTCTATCGGACTCCTTACAACACTTGAGTTGATTCGTCGGCGTGGTGAGCGGTTGAGGGGTGTTACGCCTGCTTGATGCGGGTGCTTCGTTTAGTTATTGGTACTGCCTTGCATTTGGTGTTCTGCGTCACGCTTCCTGCTGGCGTTCCGCTTAGTTATAACCTCTTCTGTACAGTGTCTCCGGATAAAATAGAAAAGCCAGTTGTGTTTTACGGGCTGCTTGAGTGCCTGATGTGAAGAGGATCACATAAGGCGGGTATGCCACCTACAGTAGCAATACGTAGTCTGATCATGATAATTGCGAACTCGTTCAAGCTTCAGTCGACTGGATTTTACAAGTCACAGTTATTTTCACACAAGCGAGAATTTTGAGCTTAACCTGAGCCTGATCCTTGCACAGTGAATTGACGTATGGAATATTCAATTGAGTACAAAGATGGCGTTACGATAGTTAATCCATCAATCGACTGTCTTGATGCAAGCAACAGTGCTGAGTTCAAAGAGTTACTGACCCGCCTGCATAAACAGGGAGCCGATAATATTGATCTCAATGTCAGTCAGCTGAAATCGATTGACAGCTCTGGATTGCTGGCCACGACGGCTGTCTTTTCGTTTATAAGTCAGCGCGGCAGAATGACCATTAGCGGTGCTCACGGCGTCGTTGCGAAAATTATCAAAATGACCAAATTGAATCGCCTCATTGAAGTATCAATGGATCCGCAAGCAGCACACTCTGGTAACTAGTATCCCTTCTGGATCTCCATCCTGCGAATCACGCCGGCAAGGCGGCTGAAACGGTATGCAGTAACATTCTTCGCTGACTTCCCGCCAAACCCTCCGTTATCTGAAAACCGCACAAACCGATAGTATTTGCAAATACACTACTGCAGGTAAGCCGCATTAATCGGGCAGCTCCAATGTCTTATGGATTTCGTTGCGCTACCTGGCGTCACGGTGGAATCTATACGCTTTCCCTGGTCGTTTTTAGAACACCGCCAAGACGGTAAATTACCCACGATGCAGCAACAATTCATTTGATCGACTGGCTGCATATTCAAGCCCGGTAAATTAGTCATTATGAAAGCCTATTCTCTTTTCTCGCTCGTGCGTAATTCGATGAGTTATCATCGAAACTGGCAGCGCGCCTGGCGTAGTCCAGACCCTAAAAAGCACTATGATGTTGTTATCATCGGGGGCGGCGGGCACGGTCTGGCGACGGCTTATTATCTGGCCACCCAGTGCGGGATAAGTAATGTAGCCGTGCTTGAAAAAGGCTGGCTGGGCGGTGGCAACACCGGGCGTAATACCACCATTGTGCGATCCAACTATTTGCTCGATGCCTCGGCAGGCATGTACGAGCACGCCGTAAAGCTATGGGAAGGGTTGAGTCAGGAGCTCAATTACAACGTGATGTTTTCACAGCGCGGTCTGCTGCATCTGGCGCACAGCGTTCACGATATGCAGGAGATTGGCCGGCGCGGCAATGCCATTTATCTCAATGGCATTGATTCCGAGTTTTTAACCCCGGAACAAGTCAAGGAAATGCTGCCGATAATAAACCTCGATTGTCGATATCCGGTGATGGGTGGATTGTTGCAGCGGCGTGGTGGTACCGCGCGCCATGATGCAGTGGCCTGGGGTTATGCTCGCGGAGCAGATGCTGCAGGTGTGGATATCATTCAGAACTGCGAAGTAACCGGCGTGCGTGTTGAACACAATAAGGTAGTCGGAGTAGATACATCGCGCGGGTATATCGGTGCCGGTAAAGTGGGCTCGGTTGCAGCGGGACACAGCAGCGTTATTGCAGAGATGGCAGGTTTTAAACTACCGCTTGAATGCTACCCGCTGCAGGCGCTGGTATCGGAGCCGATCAAGCCGATTATCGACTGTGTGGTCATGTCCAATGGAATCCATGTATATGTCAGTCAGTCAGATAAAGGTGAGTTAGTGGTCGGCTCCGGATCAGACGCGTATAACTCTTATTCGCAACGCGGCAGTTTTGATTTAATAGAGCATACCGTCGGGCCTCTGTGCGAGCTGTTCCCGATCTTTTCGCGCCTGCGTATGTTGCGTCAGTGGGCCGGTATTGTAGACGTCACTATTGACCGGTCCCCCATCTTGTCAAAAACCCCGGTCGAAAATCTATATTTTAACTGTGGCTGGGGAACCGGTGGCTTTAAGGCAACGCCCGGCAGCGGTCATGCTTTCGCACATTCAATTGCAGCTGGTGAGATGAATTCAATTGCTGCGCCTTTTTCGATTGACCGCTTTAACAGCGGTGCGTTAATTGACGAAGGCGCCGCAGCGGCGGTAGCACACTAAAATGTTTATTATCAATTGTCCGTATTGTGGTGCGCGTGATCAAACAGAGTTCAGTTGTCACGGTGAAGCTCACATCGCACGCCCTGAAGAGACAGAAAAACTCACTGACGAGCAATGGGGTGACTATATATTCTTTCGTCAAAACCCCAAAGGGCTGCACTATGAAAGGTGGGTGCACAGCCATGGCTGCAGGCGCTGGTTTAATGCCCTGCGAAACACAGTCACCGATGAAATCTTTGCCACCTATAAGGTTGGTGAGGCCAGGCCGGTGTTGCCTGAACAGAATGCCGGGGAGGCTCCATCATGAGTCAGAAATGTCGGCTGGATTCCGGTGGTCTGATTGATCGAAGTAAGAAACTGCATTTTACTTTTGATGGCAGGCCCTATACAGGTTATGCGGGTGATACGCTTGCCTCTGCCATGCTGGCAAATGGTGTGCGTCTGCTGGGCAGAAGTTTTAAGTATCACCGCCCGCGTGGCTTGATAGCAGCGGGATCTGAAGAGCCCAATGCGCTTGTGCAACTTGAAAAAGGGGCGTACACAGAACCCAATACCCGTGCCACCTGCATAGAGTTATACGATGGCCTGGTTGCAACATCGCAGAATCGATGGCCCAGCCTGGACTTCGATGTGGGTGCGGTTAATTCGGCAGTATCGCGATTCCTGCCTGCAGGTTTTTATTATAAAACCTTTATGTGGCCGGCCTCGATGTGGATGACCTATGAAAAGTTCATTCGCAAAGCAGCGGGCCTTGGGGTGAGCCCCACTGAATCAGACCCTGACAATTACCATAGCTGCTATGCGCACTGTGACGTTTTGATTGTGGGTGGTGGCCCCGCCGGACTGGCGGCCGCGTTAACGGCGGCGGTGCCCGGTGCCCGCGTAACACTTCTTGATGAACAACCACAGCTGGGTGGTTCAACCCTGGGTGTTGAAGTAAATGAAGAATTTCAGCGCTGGAAAGAACAAACTATTGCCGCGCTTACAGATAATCCAGACGTAACCCTGTTAACACGAACCACGGCCACGGGTTACTTTGACTACAACTATATAACGGCGCTTGAAAAGGTTACCGATCATCTGGGCCCGGGCAATGGTGGTGACAAGCCACGACAGCGTTTTTGGAAAATTCGTGCAAAGCAGGTAGTGATAGCAGCAGGGGCAATCGAAAGGCCACTGGTATTTGCAGACAATGATCGTCCGGGAGTAATGCTGGCTAATGCGGTAGATACCTATATCAACCGTTATGGCGTGTTGCCGGGACGTGACATCGTGGTGTTTACCAATAATAACAGTGCCTACGATACCGCTTTAAATGCAGCACAACACGGCGCTACTGTCACCGTAGTCGACACACGATCAGAAGTTGCGGGAACACTGACCGATCAATTGTCAGCAAGGAATATCAGGTTGTTTAAAGGGCATGCCGTATCATCCGTGCAAGGCAGTAAAGGGGTGGCTTCTGTCAGAGTAATGGAGCTATCAGCCGATGGAAAATCTTTGCAGGGACAGGCCTGGCAGATCGATTGTTCGATCGTTGCGAACTCAGGCGGCTGGACGCCGTCAGTGCACTTGTTTAGTCAAAGTGGTGGTAAATTAAATTACGACCAATCTATAGAAGCGTTTGTGCCCGACATGACACGCGCCAAAGTGATCAACCCCAACATCTCCGCCGGCGCGTGCAACGGTGTGTTCGATACAGGCGGTTGTCTGGCCGAAGGGATGAAGGCAGGAATGTCGGCCAGCGCCGCCTGTGACTATGTCGCATCGGAAATAACGCTGCCTTCTGTTGAAGTCGATGGCATGTCAGATATCGCAGCCATATGGCTGGTGCCGACGGTACACCCTGTTGGCGAAGGGCCGGCCAAGCATTTTCATGATTTTCAAAATGATGTTACTGCGGCAGATATTCATTTGGCCGCCCGCGAAGGGTATGTCTCTGTAGAACATTTAAAGCGCTACACCACCACAGGTATGGCAACTGATCAGGGCAAGACATCAAACTTGAATGCCCTGGCAATTATGGCGGAGATACGAGGTGCGCAAATTCCTGAAGTCGGCACAACAACTTTCAGACCGCCGTTTACTCCACTGACGTTTGGCGCGGTTGGCGGGCAGGAGTCCGGTGAGCTTTTCATTCAGGAAAGAAAAACCGCAATGCATGCGAGCCATGTTGCCAACGGTGCAATCTTTGAGGACGTCGGTGACTGGAAGCGGCCCTGGTATTTTCCGCAGGGCGGGGAAGACATGCATGCAGCGGTGCAGCGTGAAACACTGGCGGTCAGGCAAAGTGTAGGAATGCTGGATGCGTCAACCCTTGGAAAAATTGATATACAAGGTGAAGATGCTGCAGAATTTCTGGAAATGATTTATACCAATAACTGGAAGAAACTGGCAGTGGGTTCCTGTCGTTATGGTTTGATGCTCAATGAGCACGGCATGATCTTCGATGATGGTGTCACTACCCGTCTGGCAGACGATCATTTCCACATGACCACCACTACCGGTGGTGCAGCGCGTGTCATGAACTGGCTGGAAGAATGGCTGCAAACCGAATGGCCGCACATGAATGTATTTTGCACCAGTGTAACTGAACAGTGGGCGGTTGCAGCGATCAACGGACCGCAGGCCCGCGCGCTGATGGAGTCAGTTTCAGATATCGATGTCTCAGCAGATGCTTTCCCGTTTATGACTATGCGTACGGGCACCGTATGTGGAATACCGGCGCGGGTTTATCGCATTAGTTTTACCGGTGAGATCGCCTATGAGATCAACGTGCCGGCGCGTTACGGTAAACAGTTGTGGGATAAGCTGACAGAAGCCGGTGAAGCGTTTGATTTGTGCCAGTACGGAACCGAGGCAATGCATGTGTTGCGTGCCGAAAAAGGTTTTATCATCGTTGGTCAGGACACTGACGGCACCGTCACACCTGCTGATATGGACATGGACTGGATCGTTTCAAAAACCAAAAAAGATTTTCTGGGTAAACGTTCTTTTATGCGCAGCGACACCCGTCGTGACGGCCGTCCGCAGTTGGTCGGGCTGCTTACTGAAGATCCACAAGAGGTATTGCCTGAAGGCGCACATATTGTTGGCGAGCTGCGCGATGCACCGCCAATGCCTACGATTGGTCATGTCACTTCCAGCTATATGAGCCCTAACGTTGGTCGTTCAATCGCATTGGCGGTGCTGCAGGATGGCCTGAATAAGAAGGGTGAGACAGTAAAGTTACGATTGATGGATGGCAAGGTTATAGAGGCCGTTGTTGCTGACCCGGTGTTTTTTGATGAAAAAGGAGAGCGTGTTCGTGGCTGATTCAGAAATACAGCAGTTAGCTGATGCGATGCAAACTCCGCTGAACGGCATAAAATTCCAGTCGACAAACCTGACTCTGCAGGAACAGCCCCCCTGTACCAGGGTGAATATACGTGCAGACTTCAGTGATGATAAAGCGGTAGCAGCGATAAAATCACTGACCGGAATATCTTTGCCGCTTGATTCGAATACATGGGTAAGTAGTGCTGATCAAACTTTATTCTGGCTGGGACCGGATGAGCTTATGTTGTACTCAACAAGTATCTCGCCGTTAGATCTGGTGTCCGGTCTGCGTGATAACCTGGTTCCGGGTAAAAGCGCCGTTGTTGATGTCAGCGACTACTACACGGTTATTCGGGTTTCAGGTGACAATGCCAGGCAGGTGCTGGCCAGCGGCACGCCGTTTGATGTTCATCCGAAGGTCTTTGGTGAAGGACAGTGTGCCCAGATTCGTTTTGGTAATGCTTCAATACTATTGTCCTGTCAGCAGGGCGCGCGGGAATATGATCTACAGGTCAGGTGGAGCTTTGCAGAGTATCTGTGGGGTTACCTGACTAAGGTAGGTGGTTATCTGTAGTGGAAGAGCTTAACCGTTTTCCGGTATTGCGCACTCGGCCGTGATGGCACTCTGCGTATACTGTGATGATTAAGCCAGCCTGGTGCGTACGGATATTTTTGTGCTGACGACCGAATCGATCCGGCCCGGTGGCATTTAACGTACTACTTAGGGGCCTCGTTAAGCGATAAAATTTCCAGTTGGGCATATCCAAAGTTTAGCGAATCGCTGTGGTCATTTGCCTTATGGCATCGCTTCAAACTGATTGTACTTGTCTTTGATTTCGTACCAGTCGGCTTTTGATCCTACAAAGATATGGCCTTTGGTTTCTATTCCGGGGCTGTCATCCAGGGCGCCGGCGGGGATGTTTACCATCGGGCTGTTGTCTGATTTTCTGGGCATTGATGAGCCGCATTGTTGGCAGAAACTGTTGCCAAAACGTTCTGCTTCGGCGTGGTCGTAGATCACTACCTTTTCTTCACCGCGTATCCACTTAAAATTTTCAGGGGGGACAAAAACGTTGGTGGCGTGGGCAGCGCCTTTTACTTTGCGGCAGCGGCTGCAATGACACCACATCATCAGCTTTGCTTCACTGGTGTATTGAAAGGCAACATCGCCGCATTGGCAACTGCCTGCTACAGCACCGTCCACTTGTCCGCTGCGATCTTCCCGGGGGACACCGTCACCGGCTTGTGGACCATAGGATTCGTATTGAGGCAGATCATCGGGGATTTCATACCAGTCTGCTTTTGATGTGGCAAAGATGTGCTTTTCCGGGCGTACATTTATGTCACCTTCCAGTGCACCGGCGGCAACGAAGCTAAAATCTGCGCCGTCAATGGTCTCAGGCAGCACAGACCCGCAGTCGCCACAGAAACAGCGATGAAAGTTCTCTGATGTCTGGAAGTGGCGTATTTTATCCTCGCCTGCAAGCCACTTAACGCCGCTTGTTTTTACATAAGTGGCGAAAGGAGTGCCGTGAATTTTGCGGCAAATGGAACAGTGACAGTGCATCATCATTTCCGGCTCACTGAGTAACTGGAACTTTACCGCACCGCACAAGCACGAACCCTGGTTCATCTCAATCTCCAAAATGTTGTGAGCCGATAATACAGTAACTAACCAGACACTGATATTATCTTGTGACAGGCCCGGTCTTCGGCGGGTGAAAACTCAAGGTCAATTCATGCGTCAACTGACGATCAATAAAGAACCGGTTGAACTTTATAAGCTATTGAAGTTTGAAGGCCTGGTGAGCAGTGGTGGTGAGGCCAAGGCAATGGTTGCGCAGGGCAGGGTAACCCTGAATGGTGAGGTAGAGACTCGAAAAAGAAAGAAGATTGTGTCGGGGGATATTCTGGAATTTGACGGGGAATCTTTCGGCGTTGCGCTGGCGTCGGAATAATCCGGGTATTGTTTATTTTGTTGTCTACTTGCCATTTATCACCAGTCAAGTCTGCACGTAATCTGGAAAATATTGAACCTTCACTGCCAATTCTGTTCAAATGATGCGCAGGCACTTGATGCCTGACAATTTTGTCTGAACATTTTAACCCTGGAGATTGTGCCTATGAAAAGACGTCAGTTTCTGGCCATTCCCGCTCTTGCGCTGCTTGCTGATACGGTTTCAGCTGCCGGTGCAGAGTCAGTGGAATTCACTCGCGAAGCCTACGAGCAGGCACTAGCGAGTGGTGAGCCGTTTATGCTCGATTTTTACGCCTCGTGGTGAGGAACCTGCCGAGCTCAAAAGCGCACCGTGAGTGCACTAATAGACGGTAATCCTGCCTACCAGGCGGTAAAGTGGATTTTAGTGGATTGGGACAAATACAGCGATGATGCCATTGTTTCCGAATTGGAAATTCCACGACGATCAACACTGGTAATGTTTAAAGACGGTAAAGAGACAGGGCGGGTTGTCGCCAAAACGATGGCCAAACAGATTGAGCCTTTGTTTGCGGCTGTAACTGGTTAGCCTTGTTAAAAAGGGATGGCGTTTGCCATCCCTTTTTTATCGCATTGTTGTTTGCGTCAGGAAGCGGTTGCCAGATAAGAACACAACCATGCGACCCTGTTCTGAGGTTTGGGTTGCAGGACGATGGCAGAGGGCTGCGCGGCACAACGCCAGTTGCTGCGAACGCGTCCCGGCCACGGTATGTTGTCTCTTAACCTACAAAGGCTTTTTCCATCACAAAGCTGCCGGGCCTGCTGTTAGAGCCCTCAGTTAACCCGTGGGCTTCACAGATCGCTTTCATGTCCTTGTTCAGGCCCAGAGAGCCGCAAATCATGACCCGGTCTGTGTCGTTGTTCAGTGTTGGAATTTTCAGGTCTTCGAAAAGCTGCCCGCTTTCTATCAGGCTGGTGATTCTGCCCTGCGGGGTAAATTCTTCCTGGGTAATTGAGGGATAATATTTAACTTTATCTGCAAATTCGCCGATCAACGGATCTTCGGACAGATTTTTCATCAAATCCTGACTGTAGCCCAGTTCTTCAACCTGTCGGCAGGTATGGGTCAGTACTACCTGATCGAAACGTTCATAGACGTCCGGATCACGGATGAGAGAGGCAAACGGTGCGATGCCGGTGCCGGTAGCAAACATATAAAGACGCTTTCCCGGCAGCAGCGCGTCGAGTACCAGGCTTCCAACCGGCTTGGGCTGAACGATAATTTCGTCCCCCACTTTTATGTGTTTCAAGCGCGAAGTGAGCGGCCCGTCCTGCACTTTGATCGAGTAAAACTCCAATTCTTCATCCCATGACGGACTGGCGATAGAGTAGGCGCGTTGCAATGGCTTGCCGTTGTCGCCCGGCAGGCCGATCATGGTGAATTCACCTGATCTGAAGCGCAGGCTTTCAGGGCGTGTTACCCGAAACGAAAACAGACGCTCGTTCCAGTGGGTAATGGAGGTTACGGCCTGAGTGTTGGGGGTTCGGGCTGCTGAGTTGATCTCGGACATCGGTCTTTCGTTAGTGTTTTATCGGGGAGTAATTAGAACAATATACCTAAGGTATGGCTAGTGTCGCTGGAATTAAAGGATATGAGTGTCTGAATCGCGTTCTGATGGTGATTTTGTTCCACAGGTCTCGTTTGACAGCGGGAAATTTCCGGTGTTTTCGGTCAGTACAATTTAAATTGCAGGGTCAACCATTGCTGCACGCGTGGTGTTAGCGGCTTTGGTGACCGTTAAGGATAGTTTTAGCGATCAATTTAGCAATCATTGCTGTGTCCTTGCCAGCCCACGGCAGCCAAATTGGGCAGTTTCCTGTGGTCCGGCCATACCGATGCGTTTCGGAGCATGTAATTGTGCATTTTCTATCAAGCGTCTTGGTATTATTCAGGTGAGACCATTGATCTAACTTACCACTACCAGTCAACATGGAACACTCAATGAAAATACAACTGGCATTCGGACACCATGGTCTAGACGTCACTTTACCGCCCGGTGCCGACGCCACAGTTGTTCGCAAACCGGCCATGGATGCACCAGCGGAGAGCCACGAACTGATCCGCAACGCGCTGGCCAACCCTATTGGTTCAGAGTCACTGTCGGAGGCGGCGAAAGATGCCCGTAGTGCCTGTATTTTAATATGCGACATCACACGCCCGGTGCCCAACCATTTATTTCTGCGCCCGATGATTGAGCAGTTAATAGACGCGGGTATAGCGAGTCAGGCAATAACGGTATTGGTCGCCACCGGACTGCACAGACCCAATCTGAATGAAGAGCTTGAAGAATTACTGGGTGATCCGTGGGTGCAACAGAATGTGCGGGTTGAAAACCACTACGCTCGCAACGAAGAAGATTGTGTTTTGTTTGGTCGCACAAAAAAACACGATGTACCGGTGGGTCTGAACAAGACCTTTGTTAATGCAGATATAAAAATTGCCACCGGGCTTGTTGAACCGCATTTCATGGCGGGTTATTCCGGTGGTCGCAAAGTCATAGCCCCCGGGGTTGCTCATCATGAAACGATTCGAACCTTCCATAGTGCGCGTTTTATGGAAAGCCCGTTTGCAACATCGTGTAACCTTCAGCAAAACCCTTTGCACGAAACACAATTGGAAATTGTAGAAATGCTGAAGGGGCCTGTGTTCAGTTTAAATACTGTGCTTGATGAACACCGGAACCTGGTATATGCCTCCTTTGGCGAGGTGATAAAAAGTCATCTGGCCGCCGTTGAATTTGCCCGTGCGAGCTGTGAAGTTGTGGTGGGCAGAAAATTTAAAACGGTGCTCACCAGTTCGGCGGGTTATCCATTAGATAAGACTTATTATCAAACGGTAAAAGGAATGGTAACCCCGGTAGATATCCTGGAGGATGGCGGTGATCTGATCATAGTGTCTGAGTGTTCCGAGGGTTTTGGTTCCGATGAATTTCTGCAGGCTCAAAAAAAGCTGGTTAAATTAGGGCCTCAGGCTTTTCTCGATACCCTGTTAGACAAATCACTGGCAGATGTTGATGAATGGCAAACTGAAATGCAGTTAAAGCCCATGCGTGTAGGTCGAATTCAATTGTTTGCGCCAAAGCTTGAAGCTGCTACCGCCAAATATACCGGGGTAGAGTTAATCGGTGATCTGGATCTGGCGATTGCTGAAAGCCTGGCAAGGCAGGACAGTAATGAACTTGCGATAATACCTGAGGGACCCTACGTCGTGCCGTTTGCAAACAGTGCGTTGCCTGGCTAGAAGTCTGCGTAGCGATGTACATAGACATTTCGTTAATTTTTACTTGTCGCCTTGTGAATGACGCGGGCTGGTGGCGGTCAGATAGATGAATAGAGAATCAGTGATTAAACCCGAAGGGGTCGGTCGAATTGATCTGCACCCTCTCGGTGGCATAGCCGGTGATATGTTTGCGGCGGCAATGTTTGATGCATGGCCTGATTTATACCAGGCGTTTATGGAAGATTTAGAAAAACTATCTATTGACGGGCTCACCGTTGTGCTCAAAGCTGAAATGTCTAAAGGCCTGAGCGGAAAACACTTTAGTGTAATTCAAGATGTCAACGAAAAACCACCTCGCACACTGGCTGCGGTAAAGAGTTTCCTGGGCTCAAAAGCCATTGATACAAGTGTGGTAGAAGTCGCAATTGATATATATAGCCTGCTGGCGGAGGCAGAAGCTGCGGTGCACGGTAAAACCACAGACACCATACATTTTCATGAAGTCTCAGACTGGGATTCAATGGTCGACATCATCGCAGCGGCAGGAGTGATCCGCCGTCTTGTCTGTGAGTCGTGGCGAATCGCAGCTTTACCGCTGGGCAGTGGCACCATCAATACAGCTCACGGAGCGATACCGTTACCAGCGCCGGCAACTGTACAGCTACTGCAAAATTACCAGTGGACAGATGACGGGCAGCCCGGTGAGCGCGTAACGCCAACAGGGGCGGCTATCGTCGCCTATCTCAAGCCGGTTCCAATAGACAGCGGTGCTATGCCTGTGACACTGCGTGCGATTGGTGTAGGGTGTGGCACACGCGAGCTTGCAGATCGTGCCAATATCCTGCGTATCACAGCGTTTGACACGGTGACTGAAGATCGTACAGAGAATGACGTTGTATCCAGACTGGCTTTTGAAGTTGACGATATGACCGGTGAGGAGCTGGCAGGTGCAATTGACAGCATTCGGCAGGAGTCTGCTGTTATCGATGTAACCAGTATGTCGATGCAGGGAAAAAAGGGGCGGCATACTATCGGTGTTAGATTGCTGGCGTTACCTGATAAAAAAAACCACATCATTAGCCGTTGTTTTATGTTGTTTTCGACACTCGGTGTAAGGCATGCAGAAGTTGATCGTTGCACACTGAAGCGAAGCGTTAAGACCGTTGATGGCGTGCGGGTTAAGGTGGCCAGCCGTCCGCAGGGCGCGGTAACCGCGAAAGCAGAAAGTGATGATGTCGCTTCACAAGCGACTCTTGCGCAGCGTCGTCAGGTGGCTGCCCGCGTGGAACAGATCGACACTGATAACATCAGTGACTGCGGTGATAAACGTACCGCACCGGACAAAGTGCAAAAATGAGTTGCCTGACGTGATGACTTTCCTATGTCTATAACAATAAGCCATGAGCACCAGCGGCTGATCGATGTGTTGATCGCGAAAACAGGGTTGCTAAAAATTGCCCTGAGTGGCGGTATCGACAGTCTGACCCTCATGACAGTGGCGGCCGCTGTACGCACTCAGCCAACATTAGCTGTTCACGCAGTGTCGGCAGCGGTACCTGAAGAGGCGACTAGCAGATGCAGGGAGCTAGCCGCTAAATTCAAATGGCAGCTGAAAGAAGTTGATGCGCGTGAGTTCGATAATCAGCACTATAAGGCTAATCCGTCTAATCGCTGTTATTACTGTAAAAGTAGTTTGTTTGAGCGGATCATTTCAGACACCGGCGATAGTATCATTGCCCTGAACAATGAAAGTACCATTGCCACCGGTACCAATATGGATGATCTTGGTGATTATCGCCCGGGTCTGTTAGCGGCGCGTGAAAACAAAGTATGGCAGCCTTATGTCGAGGCGCAGATAGATAAAGCGGCCATCAGACGCATTGCAAAAAGTGCGGGTCTTGGTCGATTATCTGAACTTCCTGCACAGCCCTGTCTATCCAGCCGCGTGGAAACCGGTATAGCAATTGATGTGCGAGACCTTCGATTTATTCATCGTACCGAAAACGCAATTACCGCTCTCACGGAGGCGGGTGATATACGTTGTCGAATTACCCGCGCAGGGGTGGTTGTGCAATTGCCGGCAGATAATGAAATTTTTCATTGCATTGAAACACACAGTAACGCCTCTGCGTTGTTAGAGCAATTGTGTAGTGCGGAAGATCGCCTGTTTAGAGGCTTCGAACCTTATCGAATGGGCAGCGCTTTTCTGGTGCCGAAAGAAGAGTTGTCCGGTAATGTCTGACGTAGAATTTGACTGGCAGCGCGAGCAACGCACCGGCCTGGCGGAGGCTGTATTTTGTAGCGGCAAATCACTGCAACAACTGCAGTCTATTGTGACTGCAGCCAACGATCGAAAAACATCTCTGCTGCTGACCCGGCTTGACTCCCGGACAGCCGCGCAGTTAGTTGCCGGAGGTATAGAGAATTTAGAATGGAATGAAGCATCCGGTGTCGCTGTGCTGGATAACTCACTGCCCGCGCTGACACGATCCGACTGCTTAATTGTAACTGCCGGTACTACTGATATGCCGGTAGCACTTGAGGCACAACAAACGCTGCGATTCTACGGTCTGGATGTGGCGGTGCTGGCGGACTGCGGGGTCGCAGGTCTGTGGCGTCTGACTTCGAAAATCGATGTGCTGAACAAAGCGCCGGTGATTATCGCGGTGGCGGGAATGGAAGGAGCGCTTTTTCCGGTGTTGGGCGGACTGGTCAGTGGGTTGGTGATTGCCGTGCCGCGCTCCTCCGGCTACGGAGTCGCAAAAGGCGGTCAGGCGGCATTGAGCAGCGCACTTGCGACCTGCGCACCCGGGGTGGTAACCGTGAATATTGACAACGGATTTGGTGCGGCGTGTGCGATGCTCAAAATCCTGCAAAAAACGACGGCTGACCCAACCCGATCATCGGCCTGATCATCGTCGCGCCGGCAATTATGCTTTAGATGAAGTGCATCTGTGCTCAAACAGCAGGCACGCAACATACTGGAGGCATAATTTCGCTGTATACTGGGAGCCTGTCTCTACTGGATTTCCAATGTACCTCTTTTGCCTTTATAAACGCTCAACATGTGCGCTGATGCCGGCCATCACCGCTGTCGCTCTGACCTCTGTGGTTGTCGGTGTATCAATGATGTCTGTAGCCCACTCCCAGGAAAAATTATCGAAGTCTCTGCTTCTTGAAATATCGCGTGAACAATCCGCTGTGCTTTGTGAATCAACTGTTTTCACGCAGTGTATGGCATTCACACAGGAGCAATGTCTGGCGCTTTCTGAGAAGGCATTGCAGGAGTGTCTTATGCCACTGCCCGATACTATTAATCTTGCAGACCTGCAAAACGAATCAATAGAATTATGCCCGAAAAAAATCTACGACGACGCCGGCTTTAGTGATGAAAAAGCTCAGCAATGTTTACAGGAAGCGTTGAAGTAGAGGTGTTACGGGTTTTGAAGACTGGTAGTTTTTTACACTTAAAATATTGTTACACATAAAATAAAGTGTTGGTGTCGGCGCACTGACCTCTGATATCAGACAGGACGGATTTATGAAAGGCATTATTCTGGCGGGCGGCAGCGGTACCCGCCTGCACCCGTTGACGGAAGCCGTGTCTAAACAACTATTGCCCGTCTATGACAAACCGATGATTTATTATCCCCTGTCGGTATTAATGATGGCAGGCATCAATGAGATATTGATAATCACCACTCCCGCTGACGCAGCGGCGTTCCAGCGTCTTCTGGGTGATGGCAAATCCATTGGAATGGATATACAGTATGCCGTGCAGCCCAGCCCCGATGGACTGGCGCAGGCATTTTTGATTGGCGAGAGATTTCTAGCCGGTTCGCCGGTATGTTTAACACTGGGTGACAACATATTTCATGGCAGTGGTTTTATACAGACTCTGCGCAAAGTTGCCACCGGAAACGATGGTGCTACCATCTTTGTCTATAAAGTAGCAGAACCCGAGCGTTACGGTGTAGTTGAGCTGGATGCCAATGGCAATGCCGTTGCAATTATTGAAAAGCCCGAAAAACCACGAACTAATCTTGCGGTTACGGGTTTGTATTTCTACGACAACAGTGTCTGTGATATTGCGCGGTCAATACAGCCATCGGCACGCGGAGAGCTTGAAATTACCGATGTGAATTCAACCTATCTGTCGCAGGGTCGTCTCAATGTGGAGATACTGGGCAGGGGCTTTGCCTGGCTCGATACCGGTACTTATGATTCGTTGATGCAGGCCGGACAGTTTGTGCAAACGCTTGAAAAAAGACAGGGATTCAAGGTAGCTTGTATTGAAGAGATTGCATTTGATAATGGCTGGATCACGACAGAGCAGTTGTTAGAGGTTGCCCGTAAGTATCAGAAAACATCCTACGGGCAATACCTTAAAAGTCTGGCGCAAGGATAACCTGCATTTTTCATGAGGCGACCAGAGGGATTAACCCCTATGGTCTTTATTTATAGTGTTTGCAAAGAATTAATAGTTATCCTGAAATAACCGGCGGTCTATTCGACGCCAGAGCGCGTCACATCTCACCCGATCCCCTGCGGCATGTGGCGGCCGCGCTTCTCAGTAGAGACGGCTGGCTTATTGTTCACCGAAATAAAAGTCATACCAGGACTTCTCAATGCCCCTTAAAGAATTTGATGGAGGCAGGCCCGGTCGATACAGGTCCTGACTCCAGTTGAACAGTTGGCTTTTCAGATCTCTGGCGATATCCGGCTGTTGTTGTATCAGGTTTTCATGTTCATGATTGTTACTCAGATCGAACAGATACTCTCTGTCACCTGCGGACAGATATTTCCATTGCCCTTGCCTGACGGCCGCCTGGTTCCAGAACCGCCAGTAGACAGAGCGATTGTTTAAGTCATAGTTT
Source organism: uncultured Granulosicoccaceae bacterium (assembly GCA_937922015.1). Taxonomy (GTDB): domain Bacteria; phylum Pseudomonadota; class Gammaproteobacteria; order Granulosicoccales; family Granulosicoccaceae. The sequence continues at coordinate 2,536 of CAKZVB010000274.1, read as the reverse complement.
TCGCCGCGTAAGTAGGGCAGCAGGTTGGCACCATCAAGATCTTCGGTCCGGTTAATACCGGCAGCCGCCAGGCTGGTGGTGGCGACATCGAGTGTGGTGACGGTGTGATCCAGCACAGTATTGGCGGGTATCTGAGTGGGCCAGGTCACGATGTACGGAACCCGTATACCGCCCTCTGACAACATACCTTTTTCACCCACCCAGGGGTCGTTCAATGATCCGTCCCAGCTGCCATTTTTGTCTTCTACCGGTTTGTCCAGTTTGTGCAAGCCCAATGGTGCGCCGTTGTCACTGATAAAGAAAATCAAGGTGTTGTCCGTCAGCCCGTTATTGCGAAGATTCTCCCGCAGGCGTCCGACTCCATCGTCGATAGCAGAGATCATCGCCAGTCCGTGTTTGCGGCGGTTTTCAGACACCTCACTATGGCGGGACAGGTACTTTTCTGTCGCCACCAGTGGTACGTGAGGTGCGTAATAAGACAGATAGAGGAAAAACGGCACCTGTTTGTGGCGTTCAATAAATGCCAGTCCGGCCTCGGTGGTGATATCAAGCCGATAGTCGTGATTTTTCCGGTAAGCCACCGGCAGCGTGTTACCCGCCAGATCAAAGTTAGTCCACCAGGTATCAGTGTATCCAAAATAGACATCGTCAAAGCCGCGTTCATTCGGAAAGTACGGAGTGCGCTGTTCAACGCTCATGCTTGAAGCGTCAAATTCGCTTGAATTTATATCCACTTCAAGGTGCCACTTACCAGCCATGCCTGTGACGTAACCCGCATCTTGCAGGCGGTTTGCGATGGTGGTTTGTTCAAGCGGCATGGGGGTGAAGGTGTTGTCGTCCAGACCAAAGCGTTGTTGGTACTGCCCGCTCAGCAATCCCGCGCGTGACGGAGTGCATTGCGGTGCGGTTGCATACCCTGCGGTCAGGCGAGCACCGTCGGCCGCAAGTTGATTCAGGTGTGGTGTTTTAATATCGGCAAGTATTCCGCTGGCACCCAGATCCGCATAGCCCTGATCATCTGTGAAGACGACTACAATATTGGCGCGTTCATCCAGGTCACGGTTTTTCATTTCCTCAATGGTGGGAATAATCCCGATCCGCGAGTTGTTTTCTATGGCGATTAACTGCTCATGTGCACGTGTGAACCACAGGCGCGCCAGGAAATTATCCTTTGGCCAGCGCAGGTTAAAAATGTCTAGTGAAAGCCCGGTGTGACGCTCTTGCAGTTCGCGAAAGTGTTTAGCGGCAAGAGTTGTATTGCCCAGCTTCTGTTGCGCTATGCCGCGGCTGAATATCGCTGTATCAACATAACTGGTGTCTGGATAAAGTGTGAGCAACTGACCCAGTGTCTGGTAGGCTGACTGATAAGCTTGTTGATCGTTTAACTTTATATATGCAAGAAAGTATCGTGCGTCATCTGCCAGATAGTGACCGGGATCGGTTTGCAGCATGCCCTGAAGGGTTTGTATTGCCGCCCGCCAGTTGCCTTGTTCGCGTTGGTTTATCGCATTGAGATACAGTTCAAATAATTCGTCTGCGCCGTAGTTGATTGATTCTTCCATGACCACGGCTTTAATCATGGCGTGTACTTTATTGTCACCAGTAGGGTGGGTTTTTAGAAACCGACGATAACTATCTGCTGCAGCCGGATAACGTTGATCTGCTTCCAGCGATTGTGCATGTCTATACAGTGAAGAGTCGCCCGGGCTCAGTAGTTGATTGTCTTCAGTGCCATTGCAACCGAATAACAGAAGGGTGAGCAAGAGCAAGTAAGGCATTATGCGGCGGGCGTGTATACTAATGTTCGAGTTCATGTACACAGCTGATTCTTGATTCTTCTAATGCCAACAGTGGTGCTGTACGCGGTCGATCAGCAGCCACGACCGCTATGAAATCCTGATACTTGAGCAGGGATTTTAATGTTTGTGAAGGAGTGCTCGATCTGCCTCAATACAACGGCTGCAGATAGCTGACCTCAATAACTGGTAGCGACGAAACCAGTCTGAGCTTGAATGATGGGGGCTGGCCTGAGAGCCGGGGTCCTGGCCTGCATTATTCATGAGGCGACCAGAGAATTAAATTTTTATGTCTTTATTCATAGTCTTTTCAGTAGATTCAGGGTTAATCTTAAATTGACAGACTGTCTATTCTACGCCAGAACCAATATCGAGTCACACTCACCCGATCCGCATCGCTAGTGGCGTGCCACGCTTCTCAGGCGATAGGGCGACCTGTTTAGCGCTATTGACTCTGGACGCCGAATCCTCATGAATAGTGCAGGCTAGTTAGCAGCCAGCAACAGCATGCTGTGGTCCTGCCATTGGCAATAGACAACTGATCCCGGTTGTGCCTGTGAAAATACAGTAGCCTTAACCTGATCGATTTCAACCGTCAGTGTGTGTCCGTTCTGCAGCACAATTTCCAGTACTGAATGTCTGCCCTGATAAGCGATATCGCCAAGTGTACCGCTCACCCGGTCAGCGGCAGTGGGTTCCAGTGTGACGGTGATGTTCTCCGGTCGAATCCCGATCACCGG
>CAKZVB010000273.1 GCA_937922015.1 uncultured Granulosicoccaceae bacterium | reverse complement strand
TTTCAAGCTTCATGAAACATTTGAAGTTCACAGCATTGGCGATGCTGCTTCCTGTCACGTGTGCCGGATTGTTGTACGTGTTGTTGAACAATTCTACTTTGTACGAGAACTTGAAATTCAGCGTCGACGACGACAGAGTTGTCGCGATGAAAAGCAGTGGCTGAAAGATCTCCGATCCAATAATAAATTACAAGAGTTAGAAGAATGGGTGATAGGCAAGGTGCGATAGTAGGTTCGATGGAAAAAATCGGCCCTGTGAAGAGCGGTAGACGAAACTTGGAATTCAGAGAGCCACGTTCTGTGAGTAAGCGATCGGTTCGCCGCGATGAGCCGGAGCCGCGATATTCAGATGATCTCCAGCAGGACAGGGAATTTAGCGACTCACCGCAGTACCGTACAATAGGTAATGGAACTTTCGAGCTTCCCTACAAAGAACTTAATGCAGCCGGTATGGTTGTCGCCGGTGCTGGTACTCGTAATCAGTTATCAGAAGAATATCGAGCGATCAAACGACCAATACTGACGGCTATCGATATTGCAAAGTTTGATGGAATCAAAAACCAGAATATGGTTATGGTGACCAGTTGCGTATCCGGCGAAGGTAAAACCTTTTCAGCGATTAATCTTGCCATCAGCATAGCAATGGAACGGGACCGATCTGTACTGCTGGTGGATGGTGATGTGACGAATCCCAGTTGTGGTGAAAGACTTGGTTTTGGCCCCAAACAAAAGGGTCTGACAGATTTACTGCTTAATCCCGATTTGAATGTGAACGAGGTTACCTGCCAGTCAGACATTGAAAACCTGCGTTTTTTGCCGGCCGGAAGTTCATCACATCATGTCACGGAGTTACTCTCAAGCAGAGCAATGGAGGATTTGGTTGAAAGCTTGTCACGAAATTTTCCAGAGCGTGTAATTATATTTGATACTCCACCGATATTGTTGACAAGTGAGGCAAGTGTGGTTGCTGATCTTGCTGGACAAATAGTGTTTGTGGTCGCCGCCGAGTCAACCACTCAAGGCATGGTGTCTGATGCTTTAAAGCTGATACACAATCACAGCCGTGTTGGCTATGTGTTAAATAAAACGCGGAAGAAGCAGTCCAATATTTATGGTTACGGTTATGGCTACGGTACCTAAGATACAGCGTGCATAGCAACCACCGTTAATAGGTTCGGGGTGTGTCCTGCGCCCCGCAACAGCAATAAGCAGCGTTTGCCTGCTGGCAGAACATCCCCGAACCTTCGTCCTCAGGCGCAGAAGTTCGTTTTGCCGATGAACTCTACCTTCACCTAAAGATTGACCCGAATGGCTAATAAGCGGCGAATCCTTCACTTAACATATGGTATGGGCGTTGGAGGTACCGAACAGGTTATTACTCAGTTGGTCAATCACCTCGATGATACCCGGTTTGAGAATAGTATTGCCTGTATTGAGGGTGAAGTCGGATTGCTTGGGCAGGGTCTTAGAGAGCGAGGAGTTGAGTTTCTGGTTTTCAAGCGTGAACCCGGCTTTGACGTCAAGCTTATAAAGCAGCTTGGCGCAGCGCTAAAACAGCACAAGTTCGATATCATACATTGTCATCAGTACACACCTTTTGTCTATGGTGTGATGGCCGCTTTTTTCTCGAAAACTAAAGTGGTGTTCACGGAGCATGGGCGTTTTCACCCGGACAGTTATTCATGGAAGCGGCGGGTCATGAATCCGTTGCTGGGCAGAGCTACAAGTGCCATTGTGGCTATTTCCGGAGCGACCGCTCAGGCACTTGCTCATTACGAGTGGTTTGCCCGCAAGTCGATTGAAGTGGTCTACAACGGCATCAGCATTGGTGAAAAAACTAACGATGCTGAGCAACGCGAAATGATGGGAATAAATGCCGGTGATGTTGTGTTTGGCACTATAACCCGATTTGACACAATCAAAAATCTCCCGATGATGATTGATGCCTTTCAGCAGGTCTGCAAGGACAATACAAATGCCCGACTTTTGTTGGTCGGTGATGGCGAAGAAAGGCAGAATATTGAAACGCGTGTTAAGAAATACGATCTGCAGGATAAAGTAATATTTGCAGGCTATCAGAAAGATACGCAACGATATATGTCAGTGATAGATGTCTATTTGCTTACTTCTTTTAGCGAAGGAACGTCAATGACATTACTGGAAGCGATGGCTATGGGGGTTTGCAGTATTGTCACCGCTGTCGGGGGCAATGTAGAAATTATCGAACATGGCGTGAGTGGTATCACTGTGGCGTCGGAGGACGTCGCTGATCTATCTGGCTGGATGGCAAAACTTGCTGGTGATCGTCAGCAGCGGGAGTTGTTGGGTGATGGTGCGAGGCGCGTATTTGCAGAGCGTTTTTCAGTACAGACCATGATCAGGCAGTATTCGGATATCTATGATCGAATACTGCCTGATTGATGTCCTGTAGAATTCAGAGGTTTACGCTGCCAGGCTCCCTGGCAGAAGTTGTGACTTTCTTCTAGCCTGCATACGTCTGGTTGGCTGGCTTTCGGCTTTTTTGTTCCTTTTGATCCATGCGATAGATCGAGCTTTTTGGTTGTCGTGTAGCCGGTTCAACCTGACGATCGATCGCGTACTTGGCAAAGCCAAGGACCAGAGTTAAGTACATTAGCTCATAGACCATCAGATCCAGAAATACCGCAACTACAAAAAAGCCCAGAAACACACTATTGAGCAGATCATCAAGGTAGTCTCTTGGTAGCCCGCCATGGTAGACAGCATCTGGTGGCCCGCGTTTGAAAACTTGTATAATCCGTATGCCAAAGAACCAGAGATAAATAAGCCCTGCGACTAGTCCGCTCTCGGCGGCGAATTGGAGAAAGGTGTTGTGAGCTACGTGTTTATTGGTGTTACTGTAGTCGGGAAAGGCGAGGATAAAGTTACCAACACCGACGCCAAAACCCGGGTGATCCTTGAGGATTTTCATGCCGACCAACCAGGAAACCAGACGCGGATCCAGTGCGTCTTCTTCTGATTCTACTGTAGATTCAATTTGGTTTGCATCGTTTATGGTCTCGTCAACGCGGGTTAGCAGGAACCCGCTTTGATATATTGTGGCGACTATCAGTCCGATGACAATGCCAATGGAGGCCTTTTTGTTGTAGCTGCGGAAAAATATATAGATACACACAACGCCTAGTGAGACCAGACCCCCGCGTGACCCGGTTAGAAACATAGCGTGCCAGCTCAGCGGTATAATTAGCCAGATTGCATACCGGACCACCATATATTTTCGGGCAACTCCAATGTAATACAATATCGGTGTTGCCAGTACATAAAGCATGGCCAGGTAATTTTCGTCAAAATAGAGGCTTTTAGGCGGGCCGCCAAGGCGACCATTGTCACCAAACAACCAGAATTCGCCTGTCAGGTATACCTTATTCGCCCAGTAAGTGTAGTAGACAAGAATAATTGCTATCAGGTAGATCAGCCCTTCGAGTTTTTTTCTGGTGTTAATAAGCAGTATAGCAATGAAGAAGAACACAATAATTTTGTTAAATGTTTCAATGATTTGCTCTTGTGTCAGCTGGCCTTTTACGTGATCGTAGTGAACGAGGTAGTCGCTGTAAGTAATCGACATATTCACCCAGATACACAGGATTAACATTAAGATGGATTGCGGGTAAAACAAAACTCTATAGTTGACGTTTTTTATTGCAGTTGCACCGCAAAGACCAATCAGAGTGGCTGCGGTGATAAGAAGTGAAACCCGGGCATCTCCAAATTCCAGTGGCCACATTGACTGCATCTGACCCACAGAAAACAGGTAGTATGCCAGCACGCCCAGCCATGGGACTACCAGGGCCAGCAGACATGCAGCTGCTGTAAAAAGTGCCGCAAAAAGGCTCATCTATTTAATAACCCGCTATTTTTGTGAATTGCAGCATATTGATAATCATAGTCGTTCGTGTTTGTTTAATCCGTCAGATTCATCGCTGTGAGATACAATGAAAATGACTCTCTGCTGGTAGAAAAGAACTGAATTTCTGAAAGTTTGCGCATGTCCATTAGTCGCTCAGTACTGGTGAGGGTTTGAATCTGTTGGACTGGAATTGTTATTTTGTTCTCGCCCGGATTAATTTGCAATGTAGCGTTGAACCTGTCCTCAAAAGCATTGTTATGGTGCACATCGTGGATTCTGATTTCAATGGTGTGTGTTACATCTCCGGTATTTTTTATACTTATTTGCAGGGTGTTAAAATCAAGCCATTCCACCTCCGGCTGGTGCAAAATTACACCGCTGTAGTCTTGCTGTGCAAAGTCCATGCGCAGTGAGCGTACCCGCTTCTCACCGCTGGCATCGATTATCCCGGCAATCGACGCATTTGCGTCACCTGTGGTGCTAATCATTGAGGTCACAAACGGATCGCTAAATGAGAAAACGATCGGTGTGCCGGATTTAAGGAAACGATAGGCAACCAGCTTAATGGTGGTTTCTGACAACAGAAACGTGATGGTGGTAAGCAGCAGGAGAATCAGTGAAAAAAGTGGTTTGTTGTTTCCTGCCAGCAATCGAAATGAGGTGTAGCCTGCGGTGCCAACGAGAATGCCCGCAAAATTGTGAAACACATCTTGTATCGATGCGTTTCGTGATGGCAGGTAAGTCTGCGCAAATTCAGCCAGCAAGCCCGTCGACATCAGCGCGACAAGTGTAATTATAATGCAGGCTTTAAGGCTCCAGGGCAGTATCCGCGCGAGCAATAGCAGGTACAACACGGCCAGCATTGCGAAAACAAAGAAATGTCCGGTGTTTTGTATCGCAGACCACATGAGGCTGTTGGCTGGTAGCTTGACGAGAAGCAGTGCGCATAGACACAGGACGCTTAAAAGCACCAATACAGTGATCGATGAAAACCTGTTACCGGTGGTGTAAGCGCTTTTGCTATTGATCATTGCGAGTGGTTAGAGCTGTATAATGCGTCTGGCAAAGCCGGGCGAGGATGGCGTGGGTAAATACCCTTAGCTGTGGTGCGTCTTTATCGGTGGAGAGGGGTGTTGGATTGTCAAAGATACATCAATGAGTATGCCAGTCCAAGTTTAGAGACGAGAAATTGACACTATTTATTAATAGTCTTTCTTCACCGATAAATGAGTCCAGATTAGTGGCATCGATAATGATTAGAACAGCAAGGAAGCTCTATAGATGCGGTAAACCAGTCATCTTGCTGTTGCGGTAAAGCAGTGTCTTTGCCGATGTAGTGCGACCTATATGATGAGGTGACGCAAAGAACGCAACTGACTTCTGCGGTAGAATTGTGCGGCTAACAATAGCAGTGTCTTTAAGTCTCCCTCTAATTCGAGGATGGAAATGTGATTCCGCTCGCAAGTGGAAAAACTGAATCAGTTCAACTAATGAGTAATACACCCATAAACGTTTTGCACTTTATTTGCTCCACAGGATTCTACGGTGCTGAGAAATGGATTTTGGCGCTGGCTAATAATCTGGATCGGTCTGAAGTTAACTCTGAATTGGTGGTGACCAAAGAATGGGCGACGCATGATTTGCGTTTGACCGAAGAGTTCAGGTCGCTGGGCCTTGAGGCGCATGAGTTGCCCATGAAAGGGCGCTTTGATGTGCGAGTGATTGCTGATTTGGTGAAGTTGATTAAAGAGCGAAATATTGATGTGCTGCATTCGCATGGGTACAAGTCGGATATTCTGGGGCTTATTGCAGCCAAAATCGCTAAAATTAAGTGCGTGTCCACCCCCCATGGGTTTGAAAAGCTCGATGACTGGAAGCTAAATCAATTTATTAAAGTCGGGTGTTGGTCAATGAAGTATTTTGACAGTGTGGTACCTCTGTCGATTGAGCTGTGTAACGATGTAAGAAAGTTCAATGTGCCAGAAAACAAGATCTCTTACATACGTAACGGTGTTGATCTGACGGCGATTGATTTTCGGCTGCCTTCAGAGGCTCGACAGAAGCGTGCTGAGACGGCAACTCCTGGCGCATCTGCTGCATTGCCCAGAACAATTGGCTTTATCGGACAACTGATTGGACGCAAAAACGTTCCGGATATACTAGATGTATTTGACAGTATTGCGTCTGATCATCCTGAAATCAGGCTGGTGTTTCTGGGGGACGGTAATGCGCGCGCTGATTGCGAAGAATATGCCGGTAAGCTGGCAAGCTCCGGGCAGATCGAGTTTTTAGGGTTTAACAATACACCACTGGAGTATTTAACTACATTCGACTTGTTTGTAATGACATCCACGCTTGAAGGTATTCCAAGATGTTTGATGGAATCCATGGCGATGGGAGTACCAGTGGCGGCCTATGATATTCCTGGCGTTGACCAGCTGATTGAATCCGGTAAAACCGGACTCCTTGCGCAATTAGGTGATAAGGAAACGCTTGAAGGTCACTGGAGAGAGTTGCTGTGGAATGACGAATCAGCTGACCGGATATCCCAGGCCGCGGCCGATCTGGTCAATGAAAAATTTTCAGCCCACCGTATGGCAACTGAATATTCAGCGCACTATTCAGACATGTTGAAAAAGACCTGAGGGTCGCTCGTCGATTGATTACTGCCGTATGTCGATCTACGGCAGGCTCCGCGCTAGTGCCGGCCCGATGATTTTTGTTACAAATACGGGTAATAGTCGCCAGGCGCCGATCACAATTTTGTATTTCGGGTTGTCGGGATTAATCTGCGGGAGATCACTATTGTCTCTGGTCCAGTAGTGCCAGTGCAGCGGATGCTCGATGGCCCCCCATTGTTTCTTGAATTTATACGTGCTGGCGTCAATCGTTGATCGGCCAAAATCGAAGAAGGCGTAGTTGCGTGAGATGGCTTCTTTCAGTATAGAGCGATACATCACCATGTTTGCCCCCAGGTGATTATGGCTTCGTAGTGACGAGGCCCAGGGGATTTCCAGCTTGTCCTTATGGCCTAACAGGAAACCCGCAGCCAGCGGCTCATTGTTTCTGTAGACCACGCATAGGAATGCATTGTCAGAAAACAGGTTAAGAATGTCCGCGAAAAATTGTTTGCCGTAAACGGGGGTGCCAAGGTCTCGCATGTTACGGCTGAATACTTTGTAAAAGCTATCCAACAGTTCAGCGCCACCGAATTGTACATTCAGCTGATTGTTCTTTGATTTGTTCACCTGCGCTCGTATCTTTGAGCCGAGAGCGGAATCCAGCAGTTCATCACTGTCTGGCAGCGGTAGAATCATGCTGACCTTGCGTTGAACTGACTGCCATTCAGGGCGCGCGCGGGTTTCTCTTATCTCCATGTGTGAGCATCCAAGGCTCTCTGAAAGTGCGGCAGCGTGAGTCATCAGCGCTTGTTCAACCGATAAGCTGGTGGCAAGGGGGCCGCCATAGTTGAAATACGGCATGGATATCGTGAATGATCCGAATAACCTACTACTGAGATGTACGATGGGTAAGATCCCTGACAATTCCCCGTGAGCGTTTTCGCAAGTGATGTAGTACAAGGGATGATTAAAGTTCTTGCGGACGATCTCTTTCCATCTGGCGTCATGGTAGATTGTCGAATGAGCGATGCTCTCGACGAATGATTGCCATTTATCATGGTCAATTTCATCTGCGTGCCTGATCGATAGCTGCGTGGTCTGGTGGTCCGCAGACGCAGGTGTGTGGGCCAGATGTAGAGGCAAAGACGGTAATTTTTCAGTTTCCGAAAGTGAGGCATCCATGGCCGCTTCGATCTCGGTTGTGTTTAATTTTATTTGAGTGTCCAGAGCGTCGATTTGATTACTGATCTGCGATACCTGACTGATAAGTTCGCTGCAATCTTCATTGTTTTTCTTAGCTGGCCCGATTAACCGTGACAGGGCTTTACGTGCATCCCGGGCCTTTGATTGCTGTTCGATCAGGTTGCCGATCAAATCCAGGCGTTCTCTAATATTGTCTCTGTTGTCGTCCCGGGAAATACCAATAGTCAGATCAGCAAAGAGTTGAGCCGGGTCTTTGCGTATTCCCTTGAGGATTCTGGTCTTCAGTTTTGAGTTATTAGGGTCTGTCATAGCGCATTACTCTCAAATACTGCAGGTGGTTAGATGGAAGCTGGAAATTGAGGGTTAAATCCGGAGATGTTCACAATACGGACAGCATTAGTGCTGGTTCCACCATGATTCCAATGACTCGAGAAACCGGCTGGACTCAACAGACGCATCTGTACTGTCAGAGCGGCGCATTTTCACATAAAATCATATCGTATCCTGAGTTTTCGGCCACAGTTCGCGATTGTGAAATTCCTCGTGGAGGAACTGTTAGTTCGATGGGGCATAAATAGAAAATAGGCAAAAATATGCCGGTTCAAGCTGTGTCATGTTGTTGGCGGTAAGGGTAGAGCTAAACGGTGTTGTTGGAATTGAATTTTTGTCACAATTAACTAGCAGTTTACAATCCATTTCTGGCTAGTGTGTAGGAGGGTGCGCTAACATACTGCTGCTATACTCACGTAGTATCAGAAGATTTCTCGATTCCAAATTTCATTATAGACAACTCCCGGGTGCATTTTTTGAATATCGTGGTCCTGAGCCATAGAGTGCCATTTCCCCCGAACAAGGGAGAAAAGATCCGTACGTTTAATCAGTTAGAATTTTTACGTAAGCGAGGATTTAATATTACGGTGTTTTGTCTATTGCATGAACCAGCTGATGCTGATCATGCAGTTGAGTACGAAAAAACTACCGGAATTAGAGTTGTTACTGCAAATGTTGGATTTAGCAAACTGAGGATGGCAGCCGGTTTGTTCAAATTGAGATCTCTTAGTGTGTCAAATTTTTATTGCGGTGCGTTGCAAACTAAGCTCGATGAATATATTGCCGAAGCCCAGGTAGACACAATCTATGCAACTAGCTCTGCCATGGCGGAGTATGTGTTTAGAGGGAGTTGGAATAGCAATTCATCTAAAGCCTCACCACAAAAAGTCATTGATTTCATGGATCTGGACTCCGATAAGTGGAGTCAATACGTCGAAGTAAACGAATTTCCAATGTCATGGGTGTATCGCTACGAATCGAAAAGGCTATTCGAATACGAGAAGACAATACAAAATATTTTTGACCAGTGTATTTTTATTTCGTCCAATGAGGTTGATTTATTTCAGCAGAAATTACCGCGACCAGCACACAATTTAAACGTTGTAGGAAACGGCGTGGATTTGTCGCAGTTCAGTGCTCGACCGGACAAAACATTTCAAGAGCCATTGACGTTGCTTTTTTCAGGTGTGATGGATTATTTCCCTAACGAAAACGCCATGTGCTGGTTCGTAGAGAATGTTTGGCCAAAGCTTAAATTGCTGCATCCCGATGCCCGATTGGTTATCGCGGGTATGAATCCGAGTGCGCAGATATTGGAAATGGCACGGGACCAGAGTATAACTGTCACGGGCTATGTTGACGACATGCTTGCTTGTTATCATCAGGCAAACATTTTTATCGGCCCGTTTCAGATTGCCAGGGGTGTTCAGAACAAGATACTGCAGGCGTTTGCCTGTGGGCTACCAGTGGTGACCACCGCTGTGGGCGCTGAGGGAATCGATTGCAGGGATGGAGAGCACTTGTTGGTTGCTGAGAGCCCGGAGCAATTTGTTGAGAGAATCGACCAGCTCACCAAAGACACCAGTCTTTATGAGGGGGTTTGCAAGGCTGCTCTGGATCTTGTTCACCAGGCTTATACCTGGGATGCAAAAAATAAATCACTGGCAGAGATTTTTTCGGCCACTGGCAATGTAGACTAATGAGCGGGCTAAGTTTAAAACAGATCTTTACCGGTATTTGTACTCTCGCAGTGTTGCCGCTTTATTTGTCTTACCGACTCCTTGGCGTGTGTTTAGACAAACATCAATTGTTCGCCAGTTATTCCCAATTCTTGAGTTTGTTTCCCGGTAAAACCGGCAGCTATCTGCGTAATAGTTTCTATCATTTGTCAATGCAGGGTTGCTCGCACGGGGTTGTATTTTCTTTTGGTAGCTTGTTCTCCCAGATAGATACCGAAATTGGATCTGGAGTGTATATTGGTCCGCAGTGCAATATTGGCAGTTGTAAAATAGGTCGTGACTGTCTGATAGGTAGCGGGGTTCATATACTCAGTGGTAAGCAACAGCATGCAATAACTTCACTTGATACACCGATAAGAGACCAGGGCGGTAAGCTGACTAAAATAACGATTGGTGACGATTGCTGGGTAGGAAACGGTGCGATCATAATGGCAGATGTAGGTTCGCAATGTATCGTTGCAGCGGGTGCGGTAGTTGTTCACCCGGTTGGTGATCGGGTAATTGTTGCCGGAAATCCAGCCGCCGTACTGAAATCCAGATAGACCATTCTCCGCTTGCAGATGATGGTTGTGAGGGTGCTTTGATATTGTTAATGTCATCGATCATGAGATCGATGGTGTTCATTGCAAGAAAATATAGCGAGTGCGTACACATCAACATGACAATTTATACCAACCTGGTGCGACGCCAAAGTTGTGATAATCCCTTCGCGGGGCGATTAGCCGCAGTTTTACGCGGACTCCTGGCTGTAGCAATTATATTTCTTATTCATGGCTGTTCCGTTTCATCTGGTATGCAAGGTAAAACAGGACCCGCATACACGCCACCTTCCAAACTGATATCAATCAATGATCTGCGGTTCGAAGGTGCATTTGCAATTCCTGCGGCTGATTATGGTGATTCAAACATAAACTGGGCAGAAGGAACCATTGAGGTTGATGGTAAGTCTTTGTTTATAGTTGGTCATGACCAGGATGATGCTATTGCAGAGTTTCTGGTACCTGAACTCACAAATAGCCAATCTATAGACCAGTTAGTAACCACAGAAGAACCAGTACAACCATTTGTCAAAATACTGGAAAACGTTCAGGGCGGAAATCCGCAGGGACTGGATCAAATCGTTGGGCTGGAGTTATACAAGGGCAGATTGATCGGTAACGGCATCGAATACTACGATGCACCGGGTGATAATTCTCAATCAATGTTCGTTGTTGAAGATTCCAGGGCACTGGCTGATTCAGCAGTAAAAGGTTTCTATTCACTTAAAGGTCGCGCCATCGCCTCCGGGTGGTTGAGTGCAGTTCCGCGATTGTGGAAAGACATTCTCGGCTGTAGCCATATTAGCGGGCATTCAAGCGGCGGGCCTATCATCGCAAGGCACAGTATCGGGCCTTCAGCTTTTTGCGTGAATCTGGATAATGTAATAGCCCGTGAAAACAATCGGAATATCGACACAGAAGAAATGTTGGCATTTCGATATGGCTACCCATTGCAAAACGACTTGTTTAACAAGTCACTGGAAAATGATCTTTGGACTCATCTGAGTCAGGCCCGGTATGGTTTCATAGTACCGGGCACATCAACCTATGCGACCTTTGGTACATCGGGTGGGCACAAAAGTGGTGCTGGTTATAAACTTGATCGTGGAGACGGTATCAATTGTGACGGGTACTGCGCGGTCGATCCGACGGATGTCTACAACTATTACTGGTTTTGGGATATGCGTGAACTGTTGAAAGTAAAGCAAGGGAGTTTGCCTTCAAACTGGCCCCGGCCCTATGCTTCAGGAGTTTTAAATATTCCGTTTCAAACAGAGTCGAAATTTAATCCGATCGGTGGCGCTTCTTATGATGAAGAGTCAGGGTTGCTGTATTTTACGGTGTTAGGAGCTAATGGCGGGATAGGGCAGGATCTAAATCCGCCAGTTGTCGTAGCCTATCGTATCAATTTATTATGATTGGCTGAAGTGCTTTTGTTGTCTGAGTTTTGTTGTCAGGCGTTCGATCTACGGTGTGCCCTCCCTGGCTCACCGTTCCTGTAAATGCGATAGTTTTAAGGCAATTACCCTTTTACTTTCTTTTGTGCGTTTAACAAAGCTTCGCCAAAACTTCCCATATTTTTACCGCTACTGTTGTCTTGATTGTTTGAACGATTTTTAGTGTTTCGGTTTGCCCCGGAGTTGTGGTTTTTATTGGTAGTTGCTTTCGTTTTAGGAGCGGAAGGATTGGTATTCGAGGTGGAATTGTTCGGATCACGAGCGCTTTCCTGCAACTTCATTGTCAGTGCAATTCGTTTGCGCTTATCGTCTATCTCCAGGACTTTTACTTTTACAACGTCTCCCGCCGAGACAACTTCGTGTGGGTCTTTGACGAATTTATCTGCCAGCGCCGAGATGTGCACAAGGCCGTCCTGATGGACTCCTATATCAATGAAGGCGCCAAAGTGTGTGACGTTGCTGACTACCCCCTCAAGTATCATGTCTGGTTTTAGATCTGAAATCTTTTCAACGCCTTCTTTGAAGGTAGCAGTTTTAAACTCTGGTCTTGGATCGCGCCCTGGTTTGTCCAACTCCGCAAGTATGTCGATCACCGTTGGTAATCCGAAGGTTTCATCAGTGTACTTTTGGGGATCAAGATTCTTGAGCGTGTCTGAATCTCCGATTAACTTTTTGATATCCTTGCTGGTGTCTGCGGCGATTTTTTTGACAACAGGATAGGCTTCGGGATGGACGCCGGAGGCGTCAAGCGCATTGCTACCATCCATTATTCGCAAAAAACCGGCGCTCTGTTCGAACGCTTTTGGGCCAAGTCGGGGCACTTTTTTGAGTTCTGTGCGCGTTTTATAGCGGCCCAGTTGGTCTCGATGACTGATTATATTTTTTGCTATGGTATCTGACAAGCCGCTTACGTGGGTTAGAAGTTCTGCAGATGCGCTATTGATATCGACGCCTACGGCGTTTACGCAGTCTTCTACAACGACGTCTAATGAACGCATTAACTCGGTTTGATTTACGTCGTGCTGGTATTGGCCTACGCCAATGGCTTTTGGATCTACCTTGACCAGTTCTGCCAGTGGATCCTGTAGTCGCCTTGCTATGGATGCAGCACCGCGTAGCGAGACATCGATGTCCGGCATTTCGCGTGAAGCTGTCTCTGATGCGGAATAAACAGATGCACCGGCTTCACTTACAATTATTTTTTGCATGCCTAAGTCCGGATGCTTTGATATTAATTCCGCGGCCAGTTTGTCTGTTTCGCGGGAGGCGGTGCCATTGCCTATAGCGATAAGTTCTACGTTATGAGCGCTGCAAAGTCTGGCTAGTTCGGCTATGGACTGATCCCATTTATTTGCCGGGGCGTGCGGGTAGATTGTGGCGGTGGCTACTAATTTACCGGTAGCAGCAGTGACTGCCACCTTCACACCGGTACGCAATCCAGGGTCCAGTCCCAGAGTTGCTTTCGGGCCTGCCGGTGCTGCCAGTAATAAGTCCCTGAGATTCTTGGCGAACACATCGATTGCTGCTTGTTCTGCGCTCTCACGCATTCGCATTTTTAATTCTGTTTCGAAGCGGGTATGTAGTTTTATACGCCAGCACAGGCGTAGTGTTTCGTTTAGCCACGTTGCGGTTGGTTTTACCTGCAGATGGGCTGCAATCTTATTGACGCAGGGGTGTGTATCTTTCGGGTCGAGGTCTGCGAGGTCCAGGTTTAGCTTTAATATGCCTTCGTTTTGCCCTCTGAGCATGGCAAGGGCGCGGTGTGAAGGTATCTTATGAATCGCTTCGCTAAATTCAAAATAGTCTGAAAACTTTTCACCACCCACTGCTTTATCTTTATAAACCTCACTGCTGAGCAGTGCATTTTTCCAGAAATACTCTCTAAGTGTGCCGCTTAAGTCGGGTATCTCGGCGATTTCTTCCATTAAGATCTGGCGCGCACCGTCAAGTGCCTGCTCTTCGTTTTCTATTTCTGCTTCTGCGTTTATATATTTTGCGGCCTCTGTCTGGGGGTCTGCATTTTGATCTTCCAGCAGTTTGTCGGCAAGTGGTTGCAGCCCTGCCTCTCTGGCTTTTTGTGCTTTGGTACGGCGTCTTGGCTTATACGGCAGGTACATGTCTTCCAGTTCTGTCTTGCTGCTTGCGGCGAGAAAGTTTGCTTTCAGGCTATCGGTTAATTTGCCTTGTTCTGCAACGCTTTCGATTATTTTGCCACGGCGATCCTCCAGTTCACGCAGGTAAGTTAGTCGGATGGATAGTGCTCGTAGTTGAATATCGTCAAGCCCGCCAGTGGCTTCTTTGCGGTACCTGGCGATAAATGGAACTGTCGAACCTTCGTCGAGTAATGCTATTGCCGCGTCGACCTGTTGCGGTCGCACTTCAAGTTCGGAGGCTATTGTTACAGCTGGATTCATATTATTGACAGACCGTTGTTTCTGTAGATGGAATAAAAAACTGATAAGCAATACTGACGGTGTATTTTAACGTGTTGGCAGGTAATAATCTGCAAATATACACACCGTGTCAGGTCAATTATTTCAGGCGGTATTTAGTGTTGAGTCAGGAAGGTGCGTTGCGTTGTAGAAACTGGTCCAGCTGATTGGCAAAGTCTTTTTTCTCGTTTGCTCCCATGGCCGACGGTCCGCCTGTCTGCACGCCACTGCTGCGAAGGGAATCCATAAAATCGCGAGTGTTTAGGTGCTGTCTGATATTTTCGGCTGTGTAGAAGGTACCCCGCGGGTTCAGCGCAAAGCCTTTTTTCTCTACGACTTCCGCGGCCAGCGGTATGTCACCGGTGATGATTAAATCTCCTGCGTTCATGCGTTTAATTATCTCGTTGTCAGCTACGTCAAATCCGGGGGCGACCTGTAAGAAAGTGACCCAGCTTAACGCTGGTACCTGTAGATGGTGATTGGCGACCAGCGTCATTGGAGTTCGTGTTCTTCTAGAAGCCTTGAACAATATTTCTTTAATCACAACCGGACAAGCATCAGCGTCAACCCAGATTTTCATTGAAATCTTTCCGTTTAAGTTTCGATCACCTGTTAAAACGATGGTAATTTGTAGTGTAATGCGACGCACAAACGTCACGAATCAGTGGAACAATCAAACGATCCTTGAAATAGGGGCTTAAAATGGCGAAAACTCTTAAAGTCGGGATGTTTATCCTAGATTCGTTTTTGATTGTCCGCTCGCAGGGAGTCCGCAACCGCGTTGCCTTATTTATTGTGGGCCAGGAGTCTTCGCGGCAGAATCTCTGCTACCGCGAACGCGCCCTGACGGTCGCCCGGGCAATGGTAATTATCGATCATTTTCGGGGCAATTGAATAACTATGCGCCTTAAATGATCGTACCATCATTTAATAACATAAGGGCCCTCGCCATGGCACGGTCTCGCTACGCAAACTTCTAGCTTAAAAAGGGGCTGGCATTAATGGCAAATTCAACGTTTGTGCGTTGCAGTACACTAGGTAATATCTTACGTTACATTTAAAAACGGCGGAAATTTTATGATTGTTAAAACTCTGGTTGCGGCCACATGTGTGTTTGCTTGCACGTGTGTAGCTGCTCAACAACAAGCGGGTGAGGTTTTTCAGTCCGGGGATCAGAAGTTCCGGATCGAATCCTTTGCAGCAAACATAGACAGTCCCTGGGCAATGGCTTTTCTGCCCAATGGAGATATGTTGGTCACAGAGCGCTCCGGAAACCTGCGTCTGGTGAAGGACGGTCAGTTAATGCCAGACGTGATCGCCGGTGTTCCCGACGTCAGAGCCAAAGGTCAGGGCGGACTGCTTGACCTGGAGCTTCATCCCGACTATCAGCAGCAGGGTAACGGCTGGATTTATTTTTCCTACTCATCCCCGGTTCAGTCAGGTGAAAGCGGCAGCGGCTCGAACACAGCGTTGATGCGTGCGCGGCTCGCAGATATGAAACTGGTCGATCAGCAGTTGGTGTTTAAAGCGCAGCCTAATTACCGAAAAACACAGCATTACGGTGGTCGCATCCAGTTTGATACAGACGGCTATGTGTACTTAACTGTTGGTGACCGGGGTGGGCGTGATGAAGTTCAGCGACTAGACAATTACCGTGGAAAAATATTCAGATTGCACGCCGACGGTACGGTACCCGGCGATAATCCATTTGTCGATACGCCGGGAGCGGTGGCTGCTACCTGGAGCTACGGCCATAGAAACCCGCAGGGCTTTGCCAGACACAGTTTAACCGGTGAACTTTGGGCTCATGAGCATGGACCGCGAGGTGGCGATGAATTAAATATCATTGGTCGTGGCAAGAACTACGGCTGGCCAACCATTACCTATGGTAGAAATTATACAGGCACCAAGATAACTGATGAAACGCAGCGTCCGGGAATGGAGCAGCCGGTGATCTATTGGGTACCGTCAATAGCGCCAAGTGGTTTGTCATTTGTAGACGGCGATAAATACCCCGGTTGGAGTGGCAATCTTTTTGTCGGTTCTTTGAAGTTCCAAAAAATCCAGCGTCTGGTGCTCGATGGCGACAGCGTGGTACACGAAGAATCACTGCTGGACGGTATTGGCAGAGTCAGGGCAATTGAGCAGGGGCCGGATGGATATCTCTACGTGGCTGTTGAAAGCCCGGGGCGAATATTACGACTGATGCCTGTTGAATGAGTTGGTGGACACCTGGGAGTCTGCTGCGAAGGCTCCTAGTCTTTAATAATCTGTGCGAACGCTGAATGGTTGTGAATGGACTCGAGGTTTTCTACTTCAAGGAAATAAGCAGCGATGTCTGAATTGTTGTTCAGAACTGCTGCCACTTCCCGAATCAAGTCTTCAACAAAGCGAGGGTTATCATAGGCGTGTTCGGTGACGAATTTTTCATCGGCACGTTTCAACTGACTATATAGTTGTGCTGATGCTTGTTGTTCGGCACTGATTATCAGATCTTCCCAGTAAAAATTGTCTGGTTGCTTTAACAATGCATCAATTGATATCACCGAACGCTGGCTGTGCGCGCCGTATTCTGATATTTCTTTTGAGCATGGACACAGCGTAGTAACCGGCACGTCGATCTTGATTCTGGTCTCAATATCACTGTTACCACTGGCGGTGGCCGTCATGGCTATGTTGTAGTCCATCATGCCTGGTAGCTTAGTTACCGGCGCGAATTTTTCGATGAAATACGGGAAACTCATGGTGATTGTGCCCGCATCACTGTCCAGGCGATTTAGCATTTCGCTATAGATTTCTGCAAAGTTACCAGCTGTGATGACGGTGTTTCGATAGTCGTTAAGCAGTTGGGTGAATCGCGACATGTGCGTGCCTTTGCGATCCTGGGGCAAATAGACTGAGAAGGCACAATCTGCAACGGTGTGTTGCTGGTCGGACTTATCACGCACGATAATCGGCGCTCTGATGCCCTTTATGCCGACGCGGGTTATTGCTACGTGTCTTGAGTCTTCATAGCCCTGTACATCGGGTATAGAAGTGTCAGACTTTGGGGCGTCGGAAATGTTGTTCATATAGGCTTAGGGAAGTTGCGTAGGTCAGTGATTCACTGATAGCTTATCGGTAGGTCGCTGAATAGACAGGCTTTTCAGGAACGCGTCAATTTGTTTGCGGATGCCAGACTCATCCAGCTCGCAGTCTGCTAGTAACTCGCCGCGTTCGCCATGGTCTGAATAGTCGTTTGGCAGGCCGATATTTAGAACTTTTGGCTGTATGCTCAAGCGGTGCAGGCATTCATTGATTGCACTGCCAGCACCACCTGATATGGTGTTTTCTTCTATCGTTATCAAGGCGTCGTGGCTTGCAGCCATCTCTGCGATGGTGGTTTCATCAAGAGGGAGGATAAAACGCATGTTAACAACGGTGGCGCCAAGCTCAAGACCGATGGTGGTCGCCGCAGGAACCATACTGCCAAAGGCCAGGATCGCGACGGTTGTACCCTGAGTGACTATATTTGCTTTGCCGACAGGTATTTCCTGCATGGTTTGCACGACTTCCACACCCGGGCCTGTGCCGCGCGGATATCGAACAGCGGCCGGCCCATCGAGTTGTATGCCGGTGTAGAGCATTTGTCGACATTCGTTTTCATCGGCAGGCGCCATGATAACCATGTTAGGCAGACAACGAAGAAATGAGTAGTCATAACTCCCTGCGTGAGTCGGGCCGTCCGGACCGACAAGTCCGGCACGGTCGATAGCAAAAAGCACTGGCAAGTTCTGGATTGTTACATCGTGCACTATTTGATCGTATGCACGTTGCATAAAGGTGGAGTAAATAGCAACCACCGGCTTCATCCCTTCACATGCCATGCCGGCCGCCAACGTAACAGAGTGCTGTTCTGCGATACCGACATCAAAGTAGCGATCGGGGTATTGTTTTTCGAATTCAACCAGCCCCGATCCTTCTCTCATTGCTGGCGTAATGCCAATGATTCGCGAGTCGGCAGCAGCCATGTCGCAAAGCCACTGACCGAATACTTCGGTGTAGGTGGGGCTGCTGCTTTTTGCCGTTGAATGTTTTTTACCCGTGGTATGGTCAAAAGGAGTAACCGCATGCAGCGCCAGAGCATCTTCTTCTGCGTACTTATATCCTTTACCCTTTTGCGTGACCGCGTGCAGAAGGACGGGGCCCTTAATGGCCTTGGTGTTATTGAGAACTTTAACCAGGTTAGGTAAATCGTGGCCGTCTACGGGTCCAAAATACTGAAAGCCGAGTTCTTCGAACATGGTTGCAGGAACCACCATCCCTTTCATATGTTCTTCGGTGCGTTTTGCCAGTTCCATCATGGTAGGTACATGCCTGAGGATACGCTTGCTGCCCTCGCGCGCGCCCGAGTAGGTGCGGCTGGTTAAAATCCGGGTCAGGTATTTGTTGAGAGCGCCTACGTTAGGCGAGATAGACATATCATTATCGTTGAGGATAACCAGCAGATCAGCCTTTTCATCACCGGCGTTGTTAAGTGCTTCGAATGCCATGCCGGCCGTCAATGCGCCATCACCAATGACAGCAACAACCTTACGCTGCTCTTGTTTTAGCTTTGCAGCCAGCGCCATACCAAGTGCGGCGCTGATTGAAGTGCTTGAATGTCCAACGCCGAAGGTGTCATATTCGCTTTCACTGCGTTTGGGAAAGCCGGCCAGACCGCCTTTTTTGCGCATAGTGTGCATGCGTTCGCGGCGACCGGTGAGAATTTTATGTGGATAAGTCTGGTGCCCTACGTCCCACACCAGCCGGTCTTCCGGGGTATTGAAGACATGGTGCAGTGCGACCGTCAGTTCTACCGTACCCAGACTGGCACCCAGATGACCGCCGGTTTGAGCGACGGATTGCACCAGGTACGAGCGCAATTCGGCGGCGAGCGATTCCAGTTGCTCTGTCGTGAGCGCCCTCAGGTCGTCTGGCTGTTGAATAGTTCGCAGCAGTGGAAAGTTGGCTGAATCCAGCATTCGTATCACACAGTTAAGGGGGCAGGCAATTTGTGCCTGTTAGCAAGGGGTGCTTTTAAGTTGGTATTTTTCACCACTATTATCGGTGTGTGCAGGGCCAGTGGCAAGCCGGTGTGGATCACACTTAGGCCATGTTAGCGTATCGACGCCATAATTAAACCGTGACGTCGCAATTTTGCCTAGTTACTTCGATTTATGACGTACTGTGCCAGCTGGCGAAGCTCATCGAATTCCGGGCCCTGGCCGCTCAATGCGTCGAGTGCGCGGTCTCGCTGGTCCAGTGCATGCTGTCTGGCGCCGTCCAGACCGAGGATCGACGGGAAAGTTGGTTTGTTCATAGCGATATCCGCACCCTGGGGTTTACCGAGCACACTTGTATCGGCAACTACATCAAGAATATCGTCGGCAATCTGGAAAGACAACCCGACCGCCTCGCCATACACTCTTAGGTTGGTTGTTAACGCATCGTCGGCTTTGTCGCTGCACATGGCTCCAAGCACAACACTGGTACTGATCAGCGCTCCGGTCTTTCGATTGTGCATTTTTTCAAGATCCTGCAAACACAGCACGGCACCCACGGCCTGCAGATCAATTGCCTGACCGGCAGCCATGCCACGCACGCCGCTGGCGGTGCCCAACTCGTCGATCATGGCGATAATAGTGTCTGCTGGCAGTTTGTTCCGAAGTGAAACCGCCAGTGTGGTGAAGGCCAGGGCCTGCAGAGCATCACCGGCCAGAATCGCCATCGCCTCGCCGTATTTGATGTGACAGGTCGGGTTGCCGCGGCGCAGATCGTCATCGTCCATGGAGGGCAGATCGTCGTGCACCAGCGAATAGGCGTGCATGAATTCAATCGCGCAGGCTGGTCCGTCCAGAATTGTTGCAGGAGCGTTCAAAGCCCGGCCCGTTGCATACACCAACGTCGGGCGCACGCGTTTTCCGCCGTTTAAGGCAGAATAGCGCATGGCCGCTTCGAGAGTTGTGCCGGTCTGGTCTGGCTGCGGTAGATACTTTTCCAGAGCCCGGTCTGCCTGATTCTGGTATTTCTTTAAAATGGTCTCGATACTTTCTTTACAGGAAAGTGAGCTTGTGTCAGTCACTTTTCAAAATCCGTCAGTTCGCCGTTGTCACTGCCTTTGTTGTCCATAAGAATTTTCACTTTCTTTTCGGCATCGGTCAGTGATTGCTGACAAAATTTACTGAGCATCATGCCACGCTCAAACTGTACAAGAGATTCCTCCAGTGACTGATCCCCTGCCTCGAGTGTTTCAATAAGAGTTTCCAGCTCACCCAGAGCGTCCTCAAATTTTGTACTCTTGGCTATCGCTGCTGGTTTTTTACTCAATGGCTGGCTCCTGTCGTTGAGGGCGAATTAGAACGTCTATCGAAATAAGCGTCAATGTTATTCTCTGCGGGTCTGTCGCCTTGTGAATAATGCGGGCTGGATTGCTGGCCGAAATTGCGCTTTCGCAGTAGTTCGTTCATTCACAGAAAGTTTCCTACAGTGTATCCATTGCGTCGGTCAGGCGTTTTACTGCAATTATCTCCAGCCCGGCAATTTTAGTTCTGGGCTTGTTTGCGTGTGGCACGATCGCACGCGTGATGCCATGTTTGGCTGCTTCCTGCAAGCGTTCCTGGCCATTGCTAACCGGCCTTACTTCACC
>CAKZVB010000272.1 GCA_937922015.1 uncultured Granulosicoccaceae bacterium | reverse complement strand
GCGAGCTCCCGCAGGGGCGTTTGATTAAAGTGCATCGGGAACTAAAAATATCCCATTTATCCCATGTCTTCAATTTCACTCAATTTCGCTGTAAACATAGGCACTTTGATTGCACGACTCATTCGTGCAATTTGAGTGTTTCACTACACTGGTACCACTGGCAGAAAGTAGGCCGGTGGCACCCTGAGTAAGTGACGAGAGGCTCGTATAACAAACCAGCCTAGTGGAATTAGTAAAAGATTTGCCAGTCGCGAGTTTTACTGGCTGTGTGTTTAAAAAAGTCAGGCATTAAAAGGTCAGGCATTTGCAAGAGACAAACGCTCGTTGCGATGAGTAACGGCCATCTTCACCAATAGATCGAACGCCTGCCTGATGGCGCTGACGTTGGCCTTGTTCTGTCCGGCGATATCGAAAGCAGTACCGTGCGCAGGCGTTGCCACCGGCACGGGCAGGCCGCCCGCAACGGTCACGCCGCGCTCAAACCCCAGTAGCTTTATAGCGATCTGCCCCTGGTCGTGGTACATGGTGACTACGGCATCTGCCTCGCCGCGTTTTGCTTTGAGAAATACGGTGTCAGATGGCCAGGGACCGGTCACATTTATTTGTCGTTCGCGGCATTTTTCTATGGCTGGTGCGATGATGTCTATTTCTTCACGGCCGAATTTTCCGTTGTCACCAGCGTGTGGATTGAGTGCAGCAACGGCAATGGCGGGCCTGCTGTTGCCAGCGCGTTTCAACGTGCTGTCAGCTAACTCGACAGCGCGGGTTATACCGGCCACACTGATATTTTCTGCCACGTGTTTAAGTCCGATGTGGCTGGTGACCCGGGTTGTCATCATTTTATCCAGCACATTGATCTCACTGTGGTAGCCGTCGAATTTCAGATAGCGCGCCATGTAGCGGTGCTCGTCTTCTGCATTCAGTCCGGCAGATGTCATCGCCGCCTTGTTAAAAGGGGCGAATAGAACACCATCGACCTTACCGCTTTGGGCAAGGTCCAGTGCCTGGTCAAGACAACGCAGTGATGTTGTGCCGCCGGCAATCGTGACCTTTGCAATCTCTACGTCTTTTTCATCGATGGTATTCATCGCAAGATGTGAAAGGCCGCTTTGGGATTCTATCTCGTCAATGGTTAGCGGGTTTAAGGTGATATCCAGATCAGCCTGTTGTGCGCCACGACGCCACAAATGCTCGTCACCAACCAGCACTATATTCGCCGCCTCGGTGACGCCGTTATCACATAGCAGTTTCGCGACTAGTTCTGGACCGATGCCTGAGGGATCACCGGGTATGATTGCGATTCGCGGGATGCCGTCTGATCTGGTAGCCATTTAGTTGTCAGCCTGTGTTTGATTTTTTTTATTGATAGCCTGCTCGATATTGGTTTCTGCAGTGGTCGGTGCTGACGCAGATAAACGAGTTGCCTGGAGTATGGTTTTGTCCGCTGAGATTAAAAACCTCTGTGGCTCGAAACGCATCCCAAACAGAAATAGAGCGCGTAGTTTGGTATACCATAACTTAAAAATACTAACGTTAGAGCGATTCAACTGTCAACATCGAGCCTTCGATCAACGTTGTATCGGCAACAGGATGACTGGAGTGCTGTTCGTTTATCTTTAAAGTGGTGAAATCGTCAGCACGGGTAATCCATCGTTAATAACGACAATCGATGACTTTCATGGGGACGGGCTGTGTAGTCATTGAAGGGGTGTGTGTCCCGGACACTCTGTTGATCCAGGGAAATGCCAATAAAGCACTTACCGGGTTATTGCTGCTTTGTGCGGCTAACAATCAGCTTTGTATCCGAATGACTTGCTGAATTGTCTGGTCGCTGTGTTTTCTCGATTCTGGAGGTTGAGCCGATTAACTGCTATATTTGGCTCATAATATGAGCCGAATAAATTAAATATTCGCCTCATTTACTTTTTATTCAAAGGCTTATGGCAATATATATCTGGCAACAAACAGACTGGAATAACGGTCCCTCGCCGATATTTCACTGGCAGGCTGCGGCAATTGAACCGCAGTTGGCTCAGCTTCGTCAGTCACTGACTGACTTCCTGCCGGAAGACACCGGGCTGGTTCCGGATGCCAGAATGCAGGTACACATCGAAACGCTGGTGCAAACCGCACTGCGCAGCAGCGAGATAGAAGGCGAGGTACTTGATGCAAGATCGGTGCGTTCGTCCGTCGTCAATAAGCTGGGGCTCGAAACCGGCGGGGTTGCCGCCGAAGGCACAGAGCAGACTAACGCACTTGCCGACCTGCTGATAGCTGCAACCACTCGCCTTGATCAACCGATAACCCTGGACATGTTATGTGAATGGCAGGCCGCGTTGTTTGTAGAACACAGTGCCTTATCAACAATAAACACGGGTGTGTTGCGGTTGGAGGGGCCTATGCAAGTTGTGTCAGGGCGTGTAGATCGGCCAACCGTGCATTTTGAAGCGCCGCCACGGCAACAGCTTGATGATGAAATTGCACGCTTTATTGACTGGTTTAATGATCAGTCCATTAACATCAATCCTTACGTTCGTGCCGCCATTACTCATTTGTGGTTTGTGACACTGCACCCGTTTGATGATGGAAACGGGCGCATAACGCGTGCGCTCGCTGACAGAGCGCTGGCACAGGCGGAAAATAATCCCATACGATTCTACTCGCACAGTGCAGCAATCATGGCGAAAAGGGCTGAGTACTATACGCTGCTGGAAAAAACCCAGAAGGGCACGCTGGAAATCACCGAATGGATAAACTGGTTTCTGGTCACGTTAATAGAATCGGTAGCACTATCAAGAGCGCGTTTTGAACAGGTGCTGTACAAAGCTCGTTTCTGGCAACGCCACGCTCAAACGGTGTTAAACGAACGTGAAATCAAAGTACTGAATCGTCTGCTCGACTCCTATGGAGAAGACTTTTTAGACGGTATCAATGCAGGTAAATACCGAACGCTTGGCAAAGTCAGTAAGGCCACCGCTACCCGTGAATTAGCAGACCTGGTACAAAAAGAGTGTCTGGTTAAACTGCCGGGTGGAGGACGAAGTACCAGGTATCGACTGCTTGAGTTGTGAGCCGATCATTTATCAGTGGCGTTCAGGCAAACAAGACCAAACTATCTGGCAGCGTTAAAAACACTGTGCGCACTATCCTGACGATGTAAACTGTTCCCCATCATTAAAAAAACAAATTCATGGATTCCATAAAATGACGGGAAACCCGGCTTAACCCGTGTTCAGATTTATTTTACAGCGGCTGTTGCAATCGGTATTTGTGATATTGGCAGTCTGTCTGATAGCTTTTTCACTGTTCCGGTTTGTCGGTGACCCTGTCGCACAGATGGTGGGGCAGGAGACCTCTTTGCAGGATCAGGAAAACCTGCGTGAGCGTCTCGGTTTAAACGATCCTCTAATTACCCAGTTCGGACGCTTTGTCAGTAATTTGTCCAGAGGCGAGTTCGGTTTTTCCTACCGAACCCGTCAGCCTGTCAGTGAAATGATCTTGAAGCGAATGCCGGCGACACTGGAGCTGGGCTTTGTCTCGCTGTTGATATCACTGATCGTTGGTATTCCGGCTGGAATCTACACAGCGCTAAAACGTGGCGTGTTGTCGAATGCCATATTGATTGCGACATTGGTGGGGATATCCGTGCCTACCTTCGTCATCGGTATATTTCTAATTTATCTTTTCGGTGTGGAACTGGGCTGGTTGCCTACGTTTGGCCGTGGTGAAACCGTACAGATTGGTTGGTGGGAAACTAACTTTCTAACCATAAATGGACTCAAGTCATTGTTGCTGCCGGCGATTACTCTGGGTATTTATCAGCTCACCCTGACCATGCGACTAGTGCGCGCCGAAATGCAGGATGTGTTAAAAACCGACTACATCAAGTTTGCCACCGCACGAGGGATCAACTATCGATCACTCTATTTAAACCATGCTTTTCGCAACACGCTGGTGCCGGTGATCACCATCATCGGTCTGCAACTCGGTGGCATAATAGCCTTCTCTATCGTGACTGAATCCGTGTTTCAGTGGCCTGGTATGGGTCTGTTGTTTCTCGACTCGATTCGCTACGTTGATATACCCGTCATGTCGGTGTATCTGGTGCTGATCGCACTGATGTTTGTGGGCATAAATCTGTTGGTTGATATCCTCTATTTTGTCATTGACCCTCGGGTACGTAGTAAAAACGCGCGGGCAACGCAATGATTGCGGCGTGGCGGCGACTCAGGGTAGAAAATGAATTTTTATACCTGTTTATCAATAACCGGGTCGCGCAGCTAGCGGCATTCGTCGCCACTTTATGCGTTGGCGCGGCAGTGTTGTCCCCATGGCTGGCGCCATACAACCCGTACGACATTGCCAATATTGATTTAATGGATTCACTGGTGCCGCCCGCCTGGAGCGAGGGTGGTGATGAACGGTTTCTGATCGGCACTGATGATCAGGGGCGCGATCTGCTCTCGGCTATATTGTACGGTACCCGCTTATCATTGTTTGTAGGCTTGCTGTCTATTACCTTTGCGTGTGTACTGGGGGTGAGTGTTGGCTTGATGGCTGGTTATTTTGGTGGTCGATTTGACACCATTATGATGCGCATAGCCGATGTTCAACTCAGCCTGCCAGCCATTCTCACCGCACTGCTTATCGATGGCATAGCACGTGGTATTCTGCCGCGTGAACAGCACGATAATTTAATGATCATCGTGCTTACCGTCGCCATTGGATTGTCTTTATGGGTTAACTTTGCTCGAACTGTACGTGCATCAACGTTTGTAGAGCGCAACAAAGAGTATGTGCAGGCGAGTGAAATAATGGGTATGCACCCTCTGCGTATCATGGTGGTGCACATACTGCCCAATATTATGGGCCCGATCCTGGTGATACTGACGGTTGATCTCGCTGTGGCGGTATTGCTGGAGGCGACGCTGTCTTTTCTCGGTGTAGGTGTGCCGCCCAACCAGCCGTCACTCGGTACACTGATTCGAATTGGCACTGAATATATGTTTTCCGGTGAATGGTGGATAGTCATTTTCCCCAGCGCCATGCTGATTATCATGATTATCTCAATCAATATTCTGGGCGACTTCCTTCGCGATGCATTTAATCCGAGGTTGCGGTGAGCCAGCTTCTTGTCATTGAAAACCTCAGCGTAAAATTTCCCACGCGCTTTGGTGAGTTTAGCGCACTCGACAACGTTTCTCTTGATGTCCACGCCGGTGAAATTCATGGTTTGGTGGGTGAATCAGGTGCGGGTAAGTCAACGGTAGGTGCTGCTGTCATAGGCCTGCTGCAGAGCCCCGGCTATGTGGCAAACGGCCGCATTCTGTTTGATGGTGACAACCTGTGTGAGATAGACGAATCCACTTATCATCGGCTTCGCGGTAACCGCATAAGCATGATTTTTCAGGATCCGCAAACCAGTCTCAACCCCTTGCTGACAATCAGTGACCAGCTGGTCGAAACTATTCGACAACATTCCGATGTCGGCTATGCCGCAGCGCGAGACCGTGCAATCTCGTTGTTAGAAGAAACCGGTATTCACAACGTTGAACAACGCATCGATGAATTTCCACATCAGTTTTCAGGCGGTATGCGACAACGGGTCGTCATAGCGCTTGCGTTATGTACCGACCCCGAACTAATAATCGCAGATGAACCGACCACAGCACTCGACGTGTCTGTGCAGCGGCAGATACTGGAGTTGATTCGCGATTTATGCACCACGCGTAACATCGGTATTATTTTGATTACCCACGATATCGGTGTGATAAACGAAATTACCGATCGAGTGACCGTGTTGCGTTCAGGGCGTGTTATTGAAACCGGTATAACCGCCAAAGTACTGGGCCAGCCCACAGATGAATACACCCGCGCGCTGATGGCGGCGGTGCCAAGGTTAGATAAACGACTGGAGCGCTTCAGAAATATTGTCACCGACGATATCCTCACCACTGATAATCATGGCTTCAAAGTAAACGGTGCCAGTGCCGAATATGCCGCCGACTGGTTACTGGCAGAGACGGCTGGAGTCGACGAAGGTAAACCTGCCGAAGAACCACCAGCCATTTTATCGGTAGCTGGGTTAGATGTGATCTTCCACAGCGGCCAGCCGGGCTGGTTTGGTCGCAGGCAAGGGTTTAAAGCGCTGTCGGATATAAATTTTGAGCTGGGGCAGGGAGAGGTGCTGGGTGTCGTGGGGGAAAGTGGCAGTGGAAAATCCACACTGGCCAAAGCGATAGTCGGCCTTGTTGACCCGGCGGCTGGTACCCTCTTATACCGGGGTAAGCCCCTGCCTGCGGGTAGCGCCCGTAGTCGTCGTCACCCTGCACGCCGACAAATTCAACTGGTGTTTCAAGACCCGTATTCGTCGCTGAACAATCGGCAGACGGTTGAAAATATTATCGCCGAGCCGTTGCGATTCTATGGGGCGGCTCGCGACAAAAAGAAAATTCGCAAACTGGTGGCATCGGTGTTAGAGCTGGTAGAAATGCCGCAACAAGCGATGCTCAAATATCCCCATCAGTTTTCCGGCGGGCAGCGCCAGCGAATCGCTGTGGCACGAGCATTGGTTGCGCGTCCGGACCTGCTGATTTGCGATGAGCCCACTTCTGCGCTGGATGTATCTATACAGGCACAGATACTCAATTTACTTAAAGATCTGCAATCGTCCTTCGGGCTGTCGATTCTGTTTATCAGCCATAACCTTGCGGTGATTCGTCAAATGGCCGATAGGGTCATTGTGCTGCAGCACGGGCAGCTGGTTGAAACGGCCGATACGGAAACGTTTTTTGCTGCACCGAAAGATGCGTACAGTAAGTTGTTGCTTAGTGAGACACCGTCACTGTCATTGTTGCAACAGGCATAACGGGCCGGGTCAGTTTCGCATGCGCCGTAAACATAACTATGCATAGCGCTATTAACTGCTCTATTGACGCTGCGTAAATGCTCGTACTACACCGGGTCTTTCCATTGCGGTGTTTACCCGGTTCTCGTAACGCCGGCTTTCTGGCCGTTCGGGGTGTTCCAGCTTTAAAGTTCGAATACTCAAGCAGCCATCTGTCCAGATCATCAGTGAAAGACGGTTAAGAAATGGCTCACGGTATCCCCGCGAGCCATAAACTGTACAGGCTACTTAATAGTCACCCATCGCAGGATAAAAAAGTTATCGGTGCGTTGAGTTAATTCGATGTTGTCTTTAGACGCCCA
>CAKZVB010000271.1 GCA_937922015.1 uncultured Granulosicoccaceae bacterium | reverse complement strand
AGGCGCGTAGCTCAGTTGGTTAGAGCACCACCTTGACATGGTGGGGGTCGTTGGTTCGAATCCAATCGCGCCTACCAACATTCCCTTTGTAAACATTACCTTAGTTCGTCTTTGGTACGTCAATTGATACTCGATGATATCCCGGGTAATGTATACGCGCTATTGCGGTCGTTTAATTTCCAACGGCATGTTTCCAGTCCGGAAAACGCAACAAGCGGTCCCAGTGTTCAGCATTATCTATCGACAGTCGAAATCCGGCAGCGTGCTTGTGACCACCACCTCCGTAGTGTGCGGCTATCTCTGACACGTCCATCCCATCTTGTGCGGATCTCAGGCTGTAGGTTCGACCGGCAGCGGTGTCCCAGTAGATTGCAGCGAATGGTTCATCCTTACCCATGAGATGCCCGGCGCTGCTGCTACAGAAGTGCGGAGCATTCAGGGTGGGGACGTCGACACCTGCGACGATGCTGCGGGTAACGTGGGTTTTTACCAGGCCGTTGATGTGCTTGTTCTGCGCGCGTTCTATGCCGCGGCCTACTTCGATAAAATCAGTGTAAGGCTCAGTGCCACTTTGCAGTGCGGCTAGTTGCTGCCAGTTCTCAAACGTATAGTCCGTACTGGAGACGTTTGCCATGAAGGGTTTAGTCAATGGCAACTCGAATTTCCACAGGTCCTGGTCCTGCACATGCTGTACGAGTAACGGTATCGTCGATTCCGGGTGAAACCATTGCCAGGCCATCATCGCACCACTTCGTTGCATGTCAAAGAGTGCCTGTATGTTGTCTGGTAGATCTGTCAGTTCAGCTTCAGCGCTCTTGTGGTGATCGAGTATTAAAATTGTTTTTGCGACTTTCGCCATCTCTAACAGGACGCTGCGCTTGTAGCTGAAATCTACAATGATCACATCCCGGTCAGTGCAGTCCGGCGGTGTCTGCCCGTGGGACGCGCTGTGGAATTCAAGCTGCGGGTGCTTTGTCCAGACAGCCCATGCTGCAGTAAAGCCGTCGCTGCAGTTAGCATGATAGATACAAATATTTTTCATATCGGGTTAAAGGGATCAGGCATAGGTGATTTTACCAAAGTGTTCTTCAGCTCTTTTATAGCCGAGGTCGATCATTTCTGAAGCGTGATGAAACTCCAGCAAACCACAGGCATTTCGTGCGATTTCCAGATAGTGGTCTGCGGGGTAGGCCGCAAGTTTTTGTCTGGCAATGGCGCTTTGCATAGCATCAATCGCCTGGTTGGCGATGTCGTAGGCGTCCCGGTCTTTGTGGTGATTTGTATCTTCATCGTCGTCAAACAACCCGATATTTTCCAGAAACTCTGTGATTCTGTAAGTGAGCTTCGAATTGTTTTGCTTGTCGGATACTTCACTTGTGGTCGCGGGCTTGATATGAATAGCTTTACCAACAAGGTTTACTGCAATTTTCAGATCCGTTTTGTCGTGGAATGTAGGTGCTATCGGGACCGGATTCAGCACACCGCCGTCAATCAATTCAACACCGTTGACGACCGCCGGGGTAAAAAACAATGGCAGCGAAATAGACGCTCTGATTGCATCAAACAGGCTGCCGGTATTTATCCAGACTTCTTTCTCATTGAAGATGTCAGCGGCGACCGCGGTGTAGCTTATTGGCAGATCTTCGCATGCCACTTCGCCGACCAGCTCTTTGAGTGTGTTTATAATTCGTTCACCCTTAAACAAGCCGTTTTTGCTCCAGGATATATCAAGTAATCTGACGATATCGACTTTGGTTATTGCAGTTACCCATTCTTCCAGCTCGTCAAGCTTACCGGCAGCGTGAATGCCGCCGACCAGTGCGCCGATTGAACAGCCTGAAATAGAGTCTATTTTGTAGCCGTTTTCTTCCAGATAGCGGATAACACCGATATGTGCCAGGCCGCGTGCGCCACCGCTGCCCAGGATAAGTGATACTGATTTGTCGGGGTTGGCAGTCATAAGATTTTATTTCGGAGGCGAGGGTGCGAGGATTGAATTGAAACTGACAACGTTGACCGTTTCTTGCTGGTTGGTCAAAGTTGGAATACTACTTAAATTTAGCGTCGGTGAGTTGCTGAAAAACCAGCAGGGTCTCCTCGGAGACATGGTGTTCTATGCCTTCCGAGTCACGCTTGGCGGTTTCCTTGGTCACGCCAATCGCCAGCAGAAACTGATAAACCACCTCATGTCTGGCACGGCTGACGTCTGCCAGATTCTTGCCTTTACCGGTAAGGAATATTGATCGGTAGGGCTCAGAGGTGATATAGCCTTCGCGTTGCAGCCTTGCCAGAGTTTTGCTGGCAGTGGGTTGTGAAATACCCATTCGGTTCGCCACATCGACCAGCCGCGCTTCGCCGTTGACACTGATGAGATCATCGATCAACTCGACGTAGTCTTCTATCGCCTCTAGTTTATGTGCTTCGCGCACGCGAGTGAAGCGTTCTGCCTGCTCGTCAATACCAGGCAGGGTTCGCTCAACAGAGATTTTATGTACTTTGCCGGAAATTTTCAGTGTCTCCTGTCGGGGCGCCGACAAGTATGCCACAGGCTTGATATATTCGACAGGGAGTATAAACTAAGTCTTGGCTAAGTTGTCGGGCGTATCGTCCTTAAATATATGATAAATAAAACGAAATGCAGTTTTATGTTGCTGGGATGTTTGCTTCTGGTGATGCCGCCAGCGGTCAGCGCAGAGCAACGCCTGAAAATAGCCACCACATTTACCGTCATCGCTGACCTTGCCCGCAATGTCGCTGGCGACGCGGCAGACGTGGTATCCATTACCAAGCCCGGCGCAGAGATTCACAATTATCAGCCAACTCCGCGTGATCTGCTGCGTGTTCGCGATGCGGATATTG
Source organism: uncultured Granulosicoccaceae bacterium (assembly GCA_937922015.1). Taxonomy (GTDB): domain Bacteria; phylum Pseudomonadota; class Gammaproteobacteria; order Granulosicoccales; family Granulosicoccaceae. The sequence continues at coordinate 28,863 of CAKZVB010000271.1, read as the reverse complement.
TGTTCTGGAATGGCCTCGGGCTGGAGCGCTGGTTCGAAAAATTTATGCGCCGGCTAAAAAACGCTAAAGAAGTAGTGATTTCAAAAGGTGTTGAAGAAATACCCATTGTGAAGGGGCCTTATCGCAACAAGCCAAATCCGCACGCCTGGATGTCACCCGATGCTGCGCAACTCTACGTGTTGAACATTCGCGATGCGCTAATTGAGATTGATCCCGACAACGCCGCCGTCTATGCGTCAAATGCCGGTGCTTATATTGAGCAGATCAGCGCACTGGTAAAGCCGTTAAAGGAAAAACTCTCTGTTGTACCGGCCGGGCAACGCTGGTTGGCGACCAGTGAAGGCGCTTTCAGTTATCTTGCCCGTGACTTTGAATTAAACGAGATCTATCTGTGGCCTATCAATGCAGATTCGCAGGGCACGCCACAACAGGTTAGAAGAATGGTCGACACCATACGTGAGCACAACATACCTGCAGTGTTCAGTGAAAGTACGGTTTCTGACAAAGCAGCGCGCCAGGTGTCCAGAGAAACCGGTGCGCACTATGGTGGTGTCTTGTACGTAGACTCGTTAAGTGACTCCGGCGGTCCGGTACCTACTTATCTTGACCTGTTGCGTCTGACCACTGAAACCATCGTCAGCGGACTGACTCATGAATGATGCTTCAGTTGGTGCGGTGCCCGGCATTGTCGCTGAAAACATAACCGTCACGTATCGCAATGGACATACCGCACTGCGCAACGCGAGTTTTGAAATTCCCAACTCAACCATTTGTGCTTTGGTGGGTATAAATGGCTCGGGTAAGTCCACCCTTTTTAAAGCCATTATGGGTTTTGTTCCACTGGCTACAGGTTCTGTGGAAATACTGGGCAGCCCCGCGGGTCGGGCGCTGGAGAGAAATACCGTCGCCTACGTGCCTCAAAATGAAGATGTAGACTGGAACTTCCCGGTGCTGGTTGAAGATGTCGTGATGATGGGGCGTTACGGACACATGGGCATGTTCAGGCGTCCCAAATCGATTGACCACGAGCATGTAGGTGCGGCGCTTGAAAGAGTAGGCATGCAGGATTTTCGTCAAAGGCAGATCGGCGAGTTGTCAGGCGGACAGAAAAAGCGTGTGTTTCTGGCGCGTGCGCTTGCACAGGAAGGGCGGATCATTTTACTTGATGAACCCTTTACCGGTGTTGATGTAAAAACTGAAGAGTCGATCATTGAGTTAATGCGCGGTCTGCGTGACGAAGGCAGGGTAATGCTGGTGTCCACGCATAACCTGGGCAGCGTGCCGCAATTTTGTGACCACGTGGTACTTATAAATCGTACTGTGCTGGCCAGCGGGCCTGCAAAAGAAGTATTTACGCTGGCCAATCTTGAAGAGGCTTTTGGCGGCGTACTACGATTCCATGTACTGGGAGGTCACGACCTTCATGACGATGATGACTCCCGCGAAGTAACTGTCGTCACCGATGACGAGCGCCCGTTTGTGCTGTACGGAGAGAATGAACAGAAAGACAACGCCGATGCGTCGAATGCGGATGTGTAGATCCGATGCATAGAATATTCGAACCCTTTGCCTACACCTATATGGTAGATGCGATGTGGGTTAGCGCCTTGATCGGCGCTGTCTGTGCTTTTTTGTCAGCCTATTTGATGCTCAAGGGCTGGTCGTTAATCGGCGATGCGTTATCGCACTCTGTGGTACCCGGTGTTGCGGGGGCTTATATGTTGGGGCTGCCGTATTCTGTGGGTGCTTTTCTATCGGGGGGACTGGCGGCACTGGCCATGTTGTTTATCAGTAACCGCTCGAGGCTTAAGGTAGACGCAGTGATTGGCCTTATCTTCAGTGGGTTTTTTGCTCTGGGTCTTTTTATGATTTCTATACGGCCGGCATCGGTACAGATTGATACCATAATCTTCGGTAACATTCTGCACATTGATCCGTCGGATAAAATACAACTGGTGATCATAGCCGGAATATCGCTGGTGGTGCTGACTGCCAAATGGAAAGACCTAATGGTGGTGTTCTTTGATGAAAGTCACGCCCGCTCAATCGGCATGAATCCGGAACTACTAAAGGTCATGTTTTTTACCGTACTTAGTGCCTGCACTGTCGCGGCGCTACAGGCAGTCGGGGCATTTCTGGTGATAGCCATGGTGGTCACCCCCGGCGCCACCGCCTATTTGCTGACAGACAGATTTCCCAGATTAATCATTATTAGCGTGGTTATTGGTGCCACCACCAGCGCGGTGGGTTGCTACCTCAGCTATTTTCTTGATGGTGTTACCGGCGGGGTTATAGTGGTGTTGCAAACCACATTGTTGATTCTGGCCTTTCTGTTTGCCCCTGTGCATGGCTTGTTCGCAGCAAGGCGTCGTATACGGGCGCAGGTGATCTGATGTTTAACGCGTTGATTGAACCGCTTACCATCGATTTTATGCAGCAAGCGTTGTTGATGGCGGTGCTGCTGTCTGTCGCGGCGGCAGTGCTTTCCTGTTTGCTGGTGCTGCGTGGCTGGGCGTTAATGGGTGATGCCATATCGCATGCGGTGTTGCCGGGTATTGTACTGGCATATGCAACAGGGATTCCGATTGTCATCGGGGCATTTGTAGCGGGTTTGTTTTGTTCGCTGGCAACCGGGTACTTAACGGAGAACTCAAGGCTTAAAGAAGACACAGTAATGGGGGTGGTCTTCTCGGGTATGTTCGGTCTGGGCGTTCTGCTGTTTTCGGTGTTTGATATCGATGTTCATCTGCATGAAATTCTTTTCGGGGATATTCTGGGCTTATCATGGTCTGATGTATGGAAAACCGGTGCAATCGCCGCTGCCTGTTGTGTGGTGGTACTGATTAAGCGACGCGACCTGTTGGTAATGGCGTTTGATCCGCAGCATGCACAGTCAATCGGACTGCCGGTGCGTCTGCTGCACTATGGATTATTAGTTGTACTGTCAGTGGTGATCGTCGCGGGGCTGAAGGCGGTTGGAATTATCCTGGTAATTTCTCTGTTGATTGCGCCGGGTGCAATAGCACATTTGCTGACGGACCGTTTTGATGTGATGCTGGCGCTGGCGGTGTTGGTCAGTGTTCTTTGTGCGATTGCCGGTGTGATGGCTAGTTTCTTTTTAGACAGCGCTCCAGCGCCCACCATTGTACTGGCGCTGATGATCGTATTTATAGTGGCTTTTATTTTTGCACCAACACACGGTTTGTTAGTACGCTACAGGTTGCGGAAACGCGCGGTAGAGGCGACGACTCAGCTGGCCTCCCGGCCTGTTGGCAAATCTGCTTCCAAAACAGCTAACTAACCGTTAATTAAACTTCCCGGTACTCGGAGAAAACAATGGCCAAATCACTTCAGGACCAGTTGTTAAAGGCAGGGCTTGCCAATAAAAAGCAGGCAGTGCGTGCGAAAAAAGCGAAAAACAGCAAAGAAAAATTAAAACGTGCGGGTGTGGAAGTCACCGATGAAGCGGCAGAGCTCGCCAGGCAGGCGGAAGAACAAAAGCTTGCCAAAGATCGTGAGCTCAACCGTCAGAAAACCGAACGTGACCGGCAAGTGGCCATTCAGGCACAAATACGGCAACTGGTTCAGTTGAACCGCGTAAGTGAAAGAGGCGATACCGAATTTCGTTTCCCGGAAGGTACGCTGGTCAAAACCTTGATGTTGAATGATCGCCAGCGTACAGCGGTAGTCAATGGACAACTTGCGGTGGTAAAAACCGGTGACAATTACGATCTGGTGCCACGCAAGGTAGCGATGAAGATTGCCGAGCGTGACGAAAAATGCGTGTTGCTGTGTAACGACGATTCCGGCGATGAAGTGCAGGATGATGAATATGCAGACTACCAGGTTCCGGATGATCTGATGTGGTAGTTGAATAGTCGAATTATCACCCTCATTATTATCACAATTGAATTAATAGAAATAATACATGGCATTGTTAGATAAAAACCTGCTGCCCAATATTGTAGCAATCGCACTCATTTTAATCGGTATAGCGTTGCCTGAGCCGGTTGGTCGTTTTGTGTTTTATACGGGCTTGTTTGCATTGTCAGGTGCGGTAACCAATTGGCTCGCCATTCACATGTTGTTTGAAAAAATTCCCGGACTGTATGGTTCCGGTGTTATACCCACTCATTTTGAAGAGTTTAAATCAGGTATTCACAAGCTTGTTACGCGTGAACTGTTTAGCCGTGAAAACGTCGATCGTTTTTTTAGTAAAGATGAAAACCAGGGCAAGCTGATTGATATCGAACCGGTGGTAAAGAACCTGGATATGGACGATGCCTTTGATCAGCTGGTGTCGGTTGTCATGGAGTCATCAATGGGGCCGATGTTGGGCATGGTCGGTGGTGAAAAAGCACTGGATACCATGCGTGGTCCTTTTAAAGTAAAAATGCAGGAGTTTTTAATTAAGACAGTCCGCGCACCTTCTTTTCAAAAGAACCTGCAAAAGCAACTGCAGAGTGTTACCCAGAGCGATGACTTTGTAGATCGCATGGGCGCCATTGTTCAGAACAGACTCGATGAACTCACACCGCAAATGGTTAAGGAAATTATTCAGGGGATGATCCGTAAGCATCTTGGCTGGCTGGTGGTTTGGGGAGCGGTTTTTGGTGGACTTATAGGGTTTGTATCTGCTTTCTTTTTGTAACATCCGGTAGCAATATTGATCTGATGTGCTTTGCACGCAACAGAGGTCTGTCGCACCAATCTATCGGTGTTGATGCGGTATTTCTATTTCTTAGCGTGTATCCAGATCAGACGCTCATTCTGACCTTGCACCGCGATTAAGGCTGAACCTGAGAGTGTTCTGCTGATAAGCCCAAAGACAATGCTGACGGTTGGTGGGGCCATGTGGCAGCTCAAGCTTCGGGTAAAGTCATTACCGAAACCGGTGTTGTACTTGAGTGTTATTGCGAATTATTGAACATTTTATTGGCCCAGAACACCACGTCTGATTTGATCTTCTTCTATCGATTCGAACAGTGCTTTGAAATTACCTTCTCCAAAGCCGTTGTCACCCTTTCGTTGGATAAATTCAAAAAATATCGGGCCGATGACGGTTTTAGAGAATATTTGCAGCAGCACTTTTGTGCTGCCGCCGTCCACTACGCCTTCGCCGTCGATCAGTATTCCGTGTGCTTTCAACTGTTCTATCGATTCACCATGACCCTCCAGTCGCTCATCGATTTTGTCGTAGTAGCTGTCTGGTGGTGCCGGCATAAACTCCAGTCCGTTGTCTGCCAGTGTTGAAACGGTGTCGAATATGTCCCGTGCGCCACAAGCGATATGTTGAATGCCTTCTCCGTTGTATTTTTTAAGATACTCTTCAATCTGGCTTTTATCATCGCGGCTTTCATTTATCGGGATTCGAATTTTGCCACAGGGGCTGGTGAGTGCCCGGGAAAACAAGCCGGAGAAACGCCCCTCTATGTCAAAGAAACGAATTTCCCTGAAGTTAAACATGCGCTCGTAGAAGCCGGTCCAGACATCCATATTGCCGCGATTGACGTTGTGAGTAAGGTGATCGAGGTAATAGAGTCCGGCTTTCTCAGGGTAGGGTTCTGCTGTGCTGGTCCATTCAAAGTCGACGTCGTAGATTGATCCCTTGTCACCGAAACGATCAATGAAGTAGATGTGGCTGCCACCAATGCCCTCGATACCGGGAATGTTGAGTTCCATCGAACCCGCCGGCATGTTTACAGGTGTAGCGCCAAGTGACACGGCGTGTTCCAGAGCCTGCGCCGCATTGGCAACTCTCCAGGCCATTGCACAGGCACAGGGGCCATGCTTTGCTGCGAATTTTTGGGCGAAGGACTCCGGCTCGGCGTTTATCAGGTAGTTGACATCACCCTGTCTGTAGAGCGCAACCTCTTTCGACCTGTGTTTTGCTATGTGGGTAAATCCCATACGCTCAAACAGAACGCCCAGTTTCTTCGGATCGGGGTGTGCAAATTCAACAAACTCAAAGCCATTGCAGCCAATCGGATTTTCATCGCTGATGGCCGGGGCAACAGCATCGTGTGGAAAGGGGCCCATTGTGTTCTCCTGACAAGTTGCCTGGTTCGGCAACGGCGATTCATGGCTGGTGTAGTGTGTCCTGTGAATAGCACAAATGCGTCACTTGATCAAAGTACCGTCATTGAGCGCAAACTGTCAAAAATGTTCTGGTTTGTTTAATTGCAGTTCGCAGAGGCGCTTGAATAGAGTGCCTGCGCAGGGTTTCCATTCTGGCTCGTACCTGTGAGCTTAGCATTTCTCTAAATATAGGGCGAATGTCAAACTCTTATTTGTATCACTTGAGGGTCACACTCGATGCGCCGTGATTTACGATGCGCAGCGCACACTGATTTAAAGTGGCCGGATGATGGCGATTTTAAAACGCAGTGGCGACCGACTGTCGACACTGCAGCGGTGCTACTCGTTGACAAGCTCTACAGCAGGCTTGCCGGGCTTTGTCACGGGCTTCGCTTTTGCGGCCGCCGCCTGTCCTACAGAACCGGTGTTGCCAGTGTCTGTATTGCCAGTGTCGGTATCCACCGTGTCGGTATTGCCCGTAGCTGTATCTGCCGGATCAATGCTTTGTGCTGCGAAATCACTGAACTCAGCCAGGTATTGATTTCTTTTAGGGCGCAATGCTTCTTCTGACTCACCGGGAGAATGTGTGATGCGATAATCCCATCCAATCGCGCCGGCGTAGCCGTTGGTGTACCAGCTTTCAAGCATGGTCTGATGATCTGCATTCTTCAGACCCTCAACCGGGTATTCGCCCATGATCATCGGCTTGTCATCCATGCCGTAGTCAGCAGGTGATTTTGAGTAGGGCCAGTAGTCGTTAACCCAATCGTAAATATGAGTTTGATAGAAATCGACATCCAGTTCTTTCCATGCGCTAGCCCACTTAAGAGCTGCGGCACCCACGGATACCGGTATGTCCGGTGTTGATACTCTCAGTACTTTGATAGTGTCAGCGATGAATGTTTCCATTTGATCGTGCGTGACCGGCTGGAGCTCATGATCGGGTTCAAATTGATCGCCGCCAAAGACACCGCCGTATTTATTAGCACCTGTCATTGCCCACTCAGGCTCGTTGATGATATCCCACGAGTGCAGATGGTCGATATGCGGGCTTTCCTGCAGCGCGTTTGCAAAAGGTGTAATAATGTTAGTCATCAGCGCTGCACGTTTATTGTCGTCGATAACAATGTCGTGGTAACCCGTCATCTTAAGTCCGTATTTTTCCCGGGTGGGTCGAAATCCGTCAAAGGAAAATAGACAAAACATAATTCGCACACCGGCATCATCGGCCAATTCAAGCGCTTTGAGCCCGTCGTCGATAGCTGCCTGACCTAACGGGTTTGGTGTTCCATCGGCCGAAAACGTAATGGCATCCGTCCAGAACTCCGGCCATACCCACCAGCGCACAACCTTGACACCGTGTGCCGCCATGTCTCGCAGTTCAGTTTGATAGGGTTCAGGATCTGAGGCGACGCCCTCTTTAGCCCACGCGGATATACCACCGAAATCACCGGAATAGTTCTTCCAGGCGTAGTTTATTCCGTAACTGAATTGCTCCTTTAATTCAGCGGAGTGCACTGATGTACACAAGGTCACTGCCATAAAGGTTATGGCTAGAGTGAGCTTTCGCATTCTTGATATCTCCAGATACAGTCAAATATAGTGTTAAAGCCAAGGATGTCGGTGCTAATAAGTGTTATCGGCATTGCGCATTTGTCCTCAAGTTGGGATACAGAGCAATAATGGTGCTAGCTGACCGGCGCGCACAGATCAGTTCACTGTTTAAGTGCGAAAAGAACCGCGAAGACCACAAATCCTTCTGCGTCTCTGCATGTATAAAAGACAGCTGCTGAGTGGCTGTCAGAGAATGGCTGATGGACTGCAGAGCCACTATTTCGGCCAGCTGTAGCGATCAATTTCGTTAGAGAGAACCGCTTCATCTCTATGAATCGCCCGATCTATTGCAGCCTTGCTACGACGCTCATTGTCGGGTAAGTCCCGGGTTTCTGCATAATTAAACTAATTGTTAAATCTTTGAATTTTTTTAATGGCACGCAATTATCCCGCAAGGCTGCTTTTTCAGGCGCGGATGGAATCCTCGCAGAGGCTGTCGATTTATGATCTCTGAAAATGCTGATTGTCACCGTCAAAGCAGGTTATTGCTTCCCTGTGATCGCTGCGGCGTGGCAGACTATAGAAGAGCTCCTTAGATAAAAATTTCCTATGCAAACTAAATTACGCGTGTTGATTGTTTTATTGTTCAGTGTGGTTCACCTGCCGGTAGCGAGCGCTGAACCCACGGCGAGCGAATTTTCACGCGGTGTCGTGCAAATAGAGTCACAAATATACCCGCAGGGCCGCACCGTAGAGCGACTGGGTATGAAACGTAGCGGCAGCGCCATCGTGATCGACTCGAACGGATTGCTTGTAACCGCTGGCTACCTTGTCACTGAAGCGCAGACTGTAATGGTGACATTCAGCAGCGGCGATAAAGCCGAAGCCCGGGTAGTTGCTAATGACCATGCCACCGGGCTGGCGTTGCTGCGCACCTCACTGCCGCAGGGTGTTGTGCCGGTGGCGCTGGGTGATTCAGGCAGTATTGGTGTCGATGAAGATGTGGTAGTACTGACCTACGGTGGTACTGAGCGTGCCCATGTGGCAACCGTTGCGGATATCCGCGGCTTTGCCGGTTCGTGGGAATACTTCCTTGATCGAGCGTTCTACACGGTACCTGAAACCAGAAATTTCAGTGGCGCTGCACTGTTAAACCGCGACGCCGGTCTGATTGGTGTTGGCAGCTTGTTGCTTAGCGATATTTTCGCCGGGGTACCGCGCAGTTCACGAAGCGGAAATCTGTTTATACCAATAGAGCACTTGACGGCCAGGCTGGGAGCCATGCTGAGTAATGCTTCTACTACGCAAAACCGCCCATGGATCGGTGTGACTCTTAACGAAAGTCAACCAGACATTACTGTTGTGCGCGTAGCGCGAGGAGGGCCGGCTGACCGTTCAGGGCTTCAGATAAATGATACATTGATCGCGTTGAACAACAAAAGGGTCGCAACGATGAGTGGCTTCTATGAAGCGTTGTGGAATGCCGGTGAGGCCGGTGTGGCAGTGGAGCTTCTGATCGCCCGCGATCTGGAGATTCGAAAATTGGTGCTTGAGACAATAAGTCGGGACCAATGGCTGTATAAATAGTGTGATGTCAGCGACGTAGTCTGCCCGCTCTATTCGGTGGTAGCCGCTGATTTAAACAAAATCGGCTTATCATCCGGTGCTTGTTTTGGCGGCAATGCAGCCTGCGGTGCCGCATAGAAAACAGGTTCCTGACTGTCGATGGTTTTTTCAAACGGTTTTTTCATTTGAACATTGGTGCCCTGTGCTTCAGCGTCTTGCTGGGCTTTGTGCAGTTGCTTTGCAGTTTCATCATTCCACGGCAGTTTATAGGCTCGCGGCTCGGAGATTTCGGGTAGCTGCAACCACAGGTATATGCCTTCGTCTTCCTTCATCAGGGAACTGAGAACGCTCACTTGTTCTAACTGTTTATGAGCGGTTTCAAGCTGTATGGGCTTCGGGCGACTAAGAATATCGTTCAGAGCGATATAGCCCGAAGGTAAAAACAAAGCAGCGCAAAGCAATGCTGTGACCTTTAGCTTGACGGAGCGTGGAGACCATATAGCGATTGTTGAAAGCAGCGCCGCAATAGCAGCTCCTATAACAAACCAGTGAGTAGTAATGGTCATGATTTTCGATTTCGCAGTTTCTTGGGTAAGTTGTGAACGCTTCCTGCAACAAGGTTTGATTTTTCGTCCAGGTTAAAACGAAATACTGTTGATTCTTCACCCTGATGAGTTAATTCAAGCTTACCGACCAGAATTTGCTTGGCCGATTTGTAGCCGGGTTTTTTCAGGCTTACAACTACCGTCGCGGGTATCGGGTATATTGCGGTCGGGTTGCGATACAAATGCACGTTTACCGCGTACTCTCCGGATGGCACGCCACGGGAGTAGGTGAATTCGTAGTTAAGACCGGTAAGGTCAGCGGTGTCACCCAGATCGTCACGCAGTAAGTTAAAGACCTGTCCACCTTTATTCGAGTAACCCACCGGTACATCGCCCGGTGCCTCTACCCACAGATCAACGTCTGCATTGATATCGTCCGGCCAGCGCAACTCAACAGTCATGTTACCCGGAGATTTAGATGTCTCGAGTGCAACTGCTTTTGGATTAATATGTGGTAGCAGTAGCATAACCAGCGTTACAAAGCCCGCCAGTGCGAGCATAATGACATCACGAAAAAGCGTTGATGTACTTTCTTCTTCGAAAAAGTCCGAATCACGCATTTTGTTCAACTGATTCTTGTAATGAGCTGATCAGCTGTACGGTGCCACCCGTTAACAGTTGATAATTAGCCATTAGCCAGACATTAAAAATAGACCCGATCAAGGTAGTATAAAGTGCGGTTGACATGCCCTGTATGAGCGTGGAGACCATTGGGGCGATGGCATTAACATCTGATGCTTTTTCAGGATCGACGCCTGACAAAGCAATGATAAAACCGAGTACAGTACCGATCAGCCCCAGTAATACCAGCGTATTGCCAAGATGACGAACCACAGAGATCCGGTGAGTTAGCCGCATCCGAAGTGAACCACTAAGATTGGTTCTGCTGGTAGCGTCGCTGTTGGAGATTGAGCTTACCAGATGCCTGACACCGGGGGCGTTGACTCCGTCTTTACTATTGATGGAGTCTATCTCGGCGTTGGTTTGCCATATTTTTTGAGCGCATAAAGCCAGGCCAATAATGAACACTATAAATATAACCACTGACAGGTAGGTGCTGTCGGCGGCGATAACCTGATGCACATAGCCCTGCGTATAGGCCACGCCGAGAAGGGCGAAGGCAAATAGGTTGAGTAGTGAAAAGCGTAAGATCAGCAGTGAACGATGGGGGTCGCGGATAGACTTGAAGTACGAGTTCAGTCCCGAGCCTGTTTCAGTGCGATTCTGCAGCCGACCTTCTGTGTTTTGATCGGCGTTGGCGAAAACTTGTGCCATGGGTTCACCTCTTTGACGTGTTCAGATCACATGAAATGTGGTCTGTATCACTGTTAACGATGATCGCTGGGGCAACTTTAGTTATTTAAGCGCCTCGTAAAATCAAATAGAAAACAGGTTGGTTAGTCATTGTAAGTTAGCTAGTGCCCATCCAGAAACAGAGCGTAGCGAGGATCACTCAGGTGCGTGAGATTTTGCCTGGCACATGTGGGCCCATCTGTTGCCAATAATGGGTCATTCATAAGTAACTACATGTGCTCGGCGAAAGATCGCGTGCATTAGTGGTCCGCAGTAGCGCTCGTTTCTGGATGGGCACTAGCTGGTTGGCGCGCACTGTTCGTGCCATTGGGGTAAGGGAAGTCAGGGTTGTGTGGACTGTCTTTGGATTTTGATTGTATTGTTGGGAACGCCATTTGTATTTGGATTGTTTTACGAGTTTGTTATTGCCGGCAGTTATGAGAGTTCATTGTTTTAGTGTCTGTTGTTTGAAATGCTGTGTTGTTTTATTGTGGCGTTGCAAACTGTAACTACCTGAATAAAGTCGATTCTAACAACGGGACTACTCTTTATGAAAGTAGAGCAAATAACACCGATATTGAATGTCAGTAATCTGCAGGAATCTTTTAAATGGTTTGAGAAAATAGGCTGGCGTGTCGGCTGGCAATGGGGAGAACCGGCTGCATTCGGTGGCGTGTGTTCAGGAGACTGTGAGATCTTTCTTTGTCAGAACGGTCAGGGTGGGCGTGGCAAAGGAGAGTCGGCGTCCACGTTTGCTTCCGACTATTCAAAATCGCCTGATCAGGGTGTCTGGATGTCGCTGTGGGTTGCTGATGTGGATGAAGTTTATCGACACTGCCAGTCTGCCGGTATAGAAGTTACCTGGAGACCCGGGGACATGCCATGGAACGTCAGGGAAATGCATATTCGACATCCTGATGGCCATGTTTTCAGAGTGAGTCAATCACTCGGTGGTTGATGGTTTCGCTTTATAAAGTCCCCGGAGCGAAGCCATCGTTTGTATATACTGACACAGTCCTTTGGCTCAGAAAGCTGGTTTTCTAAAGTCACGTTGCAGCTCTCGTGTGGCGGCGGAAGTTAACAAATGTAACTTACAATTGAAAAGTATTAATTAATCTGACGATTGATTGACGTTGGAGTCGTAAACCCGGCACCATATTTCCGGACTGCTGTAATAATGTCGTAATGTTTTGGAGTGTTTTTGTACTTGCGTAAAATGTGTGAAGTGCTACGGCATGGTGGATGCTTGTTCCTAGCCTGAATAAGTCCAATCAAGCGGATAGAGCATGAGAGCAAGAAAACTTAGATTTGCGTTGATGTGTGTATTAGGTGGAGCAGCAGAGATCGGTTATGCCACCGGAGATATGAGCTCTGCTATTCCAGACGCAAAGCCGGGGCAGTGCTATGCGAGAGTGGTTATTCCCGCGGAATATCGCACTGACAGTTCTACGGTTGTGGTGAAAGAAGCGAGCGAGGCACTAAAGATCATACCGGCGAAGTTCGATTGGGTTGAAGAAAATCGCATGGTTAGTGAAGCCACCACCGAGTTTAAGGTTATCCCGGCAACTTATGCGACCAGAACGGAAACGATCGAGGTATCGCCAGCCGAGACACTTTGGGTATCAGGTTCGCAGTACAGTACTGCCGAAGCTAACCCGGGTATTTTGGCTCTGGCAGAGGCTGGTGGCGCTAATATAACATCTGCGGTTGCTGGCCAGTGTTATCAGGAATTCTATAGGGAGCCTGAATATAGTGAAGTAACAAAGCGTGTTCTTGTTGCTGAAGAAACAGAATCTGCCAGGGTAGTGCCACCAAGGTATGAGTGGGTAGAGGAGAAACAGATGGTAACCGGCGCGTCAAGACTTGTTGAGATACCAGCAGTTTATGAAACAGTCTCGGAACGCGTAAAGGTCGAAGATGCTCAGGTTGTATGGAAAAAGGGACGTGGCAGTATAGAAAAAATTGATAACTCCAGCGGAGAGATCATGTGTCTGGTCGAAATACCTGCAGTCTATAAATCAATTAACAAAAGAGTATTAAAGTCACCTTCAACGACTAAGGTGGTTGAACAAGCAGCGAGATTTGCGACCAGCCGTGTGAGAAAACTGGTTGAACCGGCACGTGTGGTTCGTACGCGCATTCCTGCGAAATACAGAGAAGTCACTACGCGAGTCAAGACCGCGAACGGCAGTCATTTCTGGGCTGATATCAACGCAAATAGTGTCGCAGCGTCTGTTCGAAAAACTGGAAACATTATCTGTAAAAAAGAGGTTCCGGCAAAAACCGCGACTATTAATCGCACGGTGGTAGAAAATCCCTATAGAGTGGAGAAGGTGGAAATACCCGCCCGATTTCAACCCAGGAAGGTTCGTCGTCTTGTAAGCGAAGCGCAGGAGACCAGGGTGGCGATTCCAGCAGTGACCAGCCTGGTATCCAAACGCATCAAAGTATCTGACCCCCGTTTGGTGTGGCAGCAGGTACTGTGTGAGACGAATACGACCGCTGACATGATTCGAAGAGTTCAAACCGCACTGGCTAACTCCGGCTTTGAAGTCGGCGTTGTTGATGGTGAACTGAACGAGTCCACAATGAGTGCGGTTGAGAAGTACCAGCAGTCAAAGGGGCTTGCCACAGGTGGTCTGACGATAGAACTGCTGCAACAACTGGGCGTTGATCCCGGTTAACCCCGAACCTGTATAAAAATCACCTGGATAACCAGAGCTGCCTGTCCCGGTTTATTGCAAACCGGGCCGCTTGCACAGCACTGTGGTTTAACGTCCGTAACGCTGGAAAAATGACGCAGGGTATTCTTTTTGCACCCAACCGGCGGGGAAATAAACAGAATCCCTGCAGCATCATTTCTGGCGACATTTAAAACAGCGCCTACACTATTCTAGTAGAGCATGTAACCAAGACAATATTCGTATAACGATTGGCCTAAAAATGATCCAAAAATATTCTGTGAATGAAGAGAAGTCGGAAAGAAGGACAGGTGCGGTGCCTATTATGTCGCTGAGCCTTGCAGGTACCATATTGTTCCTCAAGGTATTGATCCCGGTAAACGTTAATGCTGCCGCAGATATCGACACTATTCAGCCAACTGCAGTGGCTGCCGCCGTAAACTCTGGCATCCAGCTGCCATCAATTGCGTTGAATGGTTCAACCAGCCAGCTTCAGCAGGTCCTCACGATTGAGACATCGAGCGACAACCATGACGAATTGCTGCGTGACAGAATTCATGAGTTGATGAACGTTGATAATCGCGAGGTCGACCAGGTATCGACGCGCCTGAAAGAGATTATCCGGGCCAGGTACGAGGCGGAAGCGCTGAATATAGAATTGCGCCGACAGATTACTGAATTTGAAAATTTGTTAGGCAGTGCTAAAGACCAGCATAATTTGCTGAGTTCACCCGGTAGTGATCTGCAACAACAGTTACAGCAGGTACTTTCTGCAACAGATAATCAGCTCGACGATCTTGCGGGTCAATACAATAATCTGCTCGCGGAGAATAAAAACGTAAAACTGGAATCTGCCGGGGTGCTGGACGCACTTAATGAGAAGGAAAAAGTTCTTGCTGATCTGCGAGCACAGATAAATGATCTTGCCGCCGAGCGTGACAGTGCCAACACCGAGGTAGCTGCGGTTGAGGGAATTCTGAATGAACGGGCTGATCAAATAGATCAGCTAAAACAGAAAATCGATAACCTGTCTGCAGAAAGGGATCATGCGAATGCTGAGCTGGCATTATTGGAAAATAAATACAAAGAGGCCGATGCGCTTGCCAACAATGTACTGTCAGAGCGCAATGATCTCGCAGGTACTCTAAGTCTGTTTGAAACGAAGGCTGCCGATTCCAGTAATGCTCTGACCGATGAGCAGCAGAGTCATGCGCAAACCAAAGCAACCGTGGCGGCGCTGGAGAACGAACTCAATGATGTACAGGCCGAGCTGAATAGATTAGCCGGTGAACGAGATACACTGGCGAGTGAAAAAGCGCATCTCGAAGCGACTTCTGCGGACCTTGGCGGCCGGCTGGCCGGATTGGAGCAGGAACTCGATACACGAAAAAACTCGCTTCAATCTGCGCTGAATTCTATTGGTGATCTGAACACACAGATTGGTTCTGTCAGTGATGAACGAGACATGGCCAACGAGAGAATTGAGTCTTTGCAAGCCGAGCTGATGACCTTGCAGGACAACATGACTGCGTCTCAGAAAGAAGCAGAGAACAGAATTCTGTCTGCCGGTAAAGAGCTTAATGTACAGCGTGCAGCGCTCGACTCTGAACTCGCTTTGCGGGATCAGGCGATCGCTGATCGTGATGAACAGTTATCGTCATTAAATACCGATATAGAAAATCGACAAAATGAGTGGAATATCGAAAGTGCCGCTCTGCAGGATGAAATCGCTGATAAACAACAGCAGATTCTGGCGCTTGAAAATGCCGTCGCCGAGCTGGAATCCAGACACCAGCAACTGAATGGTCTGAAACTATCAGGTGATGCACGCCTTGGCGAAATGCAGACTGAGATGGCCGGACTGGTATCACAGCGTGATTCCACAGCAGAGCAGCTTGAACAACTGCGAATCGAGAATTCGGATCTTAACACTCAGCTGGCGGCAACCGGTAGTGAGCTGGAATTGGTTACCAGAGAAGGGGAAGAGAATCTAGCCAGGCTAACAGCCAGGATAGGCGAGCTTGAGGCCAGCGGTGCTAGCACCAATGAGGAAGTAGAAAGACTGTCAGCGCTTAACGGTGAGTTGCAAACTGAAATTGATGCTACCCGTGAAAAGCTGCAACTTGTAAGCGCTGAGGGTTCGGATCAGGTGAATCAATTAATGGCGCAGATCGCAGATCTGGAAGCGCAAAACAGCGAACTGAAATCACTTGAAGTGGCCGCCAGTGAGAAGATCAGGTTTGTCGAAAATTCGAACAACAATTTGTTGGAACAGCTGGAAGAATCGCTGGATGCAGGGAAGGTGGCACGCGATGACGCGGATGAGCTACAGGGTGTTGTCAGTGATTACGAGGCCAGGTTGGAAATTGCCAACCAGAAGCTACGTGACGTAGAGGCTGCAGAACAACTTGCTCAGGCAGAACGCGACGCGGTTGTAGCCGAGGCAGAATCACTGCGTGTGGCGTTAACGGATGAATTGAATAGTGCAAGACTTGAGCATGTGACTGTCGCGAAAGCGCGCGCTGATAATTCAATTCCTCTGCGTCTGGGAAATGCGGATTTCTTTGCACCGGGGAGTGCGGTGTTAACCAAGGAAGGTGGTGAAAACCTGACCAGGCTGGCTGGAATTATAGAAGCCTACCATGACCGAAGAATTGTAGTGGAAGGCCATACAGATAACGTCCCTATCGGTGCGGGGCTGGTCCACCTTTATCCAAGTAACTGGGAACTATCGGTGGCAAGAGCTGCGGCAGCAGTGCGGCATATGCAGCGTGAAACTAAAATCGACCCGCTGAATATGTCTGCAGCAGGTTATGGCGAATACAGACCCGTAGCACCTAACGATACCAACGAAGGTCGTCAACAAAACCGTCGCGTAGAAGTTGTACTGTACCCCAGGACAGATTCCTATAAGAGTCTGAGTGCGCTTGAGGCAGAGGCAGGCACTATTGAGAAAAACATACAGACTTTGGAGGAGAGTGGTCAGCCCATCGATGAACAAAATGTGAGCTCGATGGAAGAGTAAAACCAGATGTGACCTGCCGTTCTGGCAGGTCGCTTGTTACGGGGCACTTAGCTGGATTGGATCTACGTTGTTGCTTGTAGAAGAGGGCGGAAGACTGATCCCGATTGCGGTATTTTGAGTTCCCCCGGAATAATCTATGCTTAATCTGCACTGCATTACGCATCGACCAGTTAATCTGGCCAATACCGGTATAAGTATTCTGCAGGTCGGTAATGACAAAGAGAATTTTGGTGATAGTCGCGATAGTGATGGCTGTAACATCGCCAGTCGCAACAGCCGGTTTTCTGAGCTAACCGGCTTTTATCAGGTCTGGAAAAATCAACCCAGTCCATTAGTTGGTTTTTGCCACTACAGGCGATTCCTGATTCCCACTGCAATGGGGTCGTGGTTACGAGCAACGGCCACCCGACCGTACCAGTCCACCACGGACACGGGGGTAGCCAATTATGCTTCAGGCTATTTAATGGAACACGATTGTCTGCAGCAGAAAATTGCTCAAGCTGATTACAGCGATATGTTTGAGCAACAGCTGGATGGTGCCGACATACTGTTGCCGAAATCAAATGTGTTGCCGGCCGGCGGGTTCCTTCAACAATACGGTAATGCTCATCCGGTACAATATTTTTTTGAATTATTGGCGCTGATGGCCGCCAGAGACAATGCGCTTGCCCGGGATGCACATCGTTTCTTTACCCAGGTGTCAAGCGCACACTGGAATAACCTGTTTGTTACTCGGTGGGACCTTTATTGTGACTACTGTGATTTTGCATTTGATTTGTTGTTAGCACTGGATGACAGGCTCCCATCAATTGAAGATACCTACCAGAACCGGGTGTGTGCCTTTTTATCCGAACGTTTGTTTAATTTCTGGGTGTGGCATCGTCGGTTGAAGGTCGAAGAGCTTGACTGGTGTATGACTGAAGACATTGCCCGGCCAACAGAACCACATCAGCGCGGGCGCGCATTCGCCGGCAGGAAATAGCCGGTTTGACCTGTGAAACGGTAAATCTGCTCCTCACTGCAACTCACGATTAATTTATCTGTGTGGCTCAATGCTGAATCTGTGAAATCGATACGATTATTGGGGTTACCTGTAAGTTACTGAATTTTTTTGTAAATCAGTTTGATAGTTTGGTGATTTGTCTGGTAATTCAATTTAAATCAACTGCTTTCGCAGATGGATCTTAAGAACAGTCATCGCTGCCGATAGTTTTAATGGCGGCTGATGATTCAGATACGAACGACTGTAGTTTTTTTAAATCTACCTTGTCTCTGTGGCGGTGAATGGGTTCCGGGCTTTATGCCGGACCGGACTCTGACGTTGTGAGTGACTTGTTGCGTATTTGGTGAGCGCCGTTGCCTGCAAATACTGGATTAATAAAATGTCGAGTTTCACACAGTTGATTGTGCGTGGTATCGGTGTTCTGGCCGTTATTGGTGCGTCGTTGTTGGTCCTTGAGCGTCCAACACCAGGAGACCCCGCAAGCAAGGATAGCCTCAATCTAAATCAGGGAACAGCATCACTTGCCCTGAGTTCCACTGAACTGAATTTCGGTCGTGTAGAACACGGTGAAGCGGAGTCTGCGATAGTCACGCTCAGCCACATCGGGCCAACCGGATCCGGGGCTATTGTGATTGATAATCTGTTTCTGGATGAATTAGATTCTCTCCATTATTCACTTAACACCACCGGACCAATTGAGCTGGCACCGTCTGAGAGCTTTGATCTGCTGGTGGGCTTTGAACCTGCCAATTTTGGAGCTCTGCCGGGCAGACTGATACTAAATCATAATGGTTCTGCCGGTGTAGACATTATTGATCTAAATGGTGAAGGTTTCGACAGTAACGCGCCGGTACTCAGTGCTGCAAACCCGCCGTCGCTTCCGTTTGGAAAAAGTCTACTAAAAGGTTTTCAAAGTGGTGGCAAGCCAACGTCTTTACAGTTCGGCCCTGATGGCCGGCTGTATGTAGCGTTTATGGATGGTGATATTCATGTGTTGGATATCGAGCGTCTTGGCGAAAACAACTACAAGATAACCGACGTAGATGCTATCACCTCAGTAAAGAACATCACTAACCACAATGACAATGGCAGTAAGCAACAGTGGTTGAAGAAGAGGTTGGTGACAGGACTTCTAGTCACCGGTACTGCTGCCACCCCGGTTATTTATGTACACTCAAGTGATCCGCGTATCGGTGGTGGCAACAGTGGTAACACTACCGGTCTCGATACCAATTCGGGCGTATTATCCCGCCTGACAAAGACTTCAAATGGCTGGCAGAAACTGGACCTGGTCAGGGGGCTGCCACGATCAGAAGAAAACCACCACACCAATGGAATGGCGTTAGTAGGATCAACGTTGTATATCGCTGCGGGTGGCAATACCAACATGGGGGCGATGTCGAATAACTTCGCGATGCTTCCTGAATATGCGCTGAGTGCCGCCATCCTGTCAGTTGATCTGGATCAAATAGGTAATACCACCTATGACCTGCCCACTCTTGACGATGAAAACAGGCCGGGAGTTAGTGATTTTAACGACCCGTTTGGTGGTAACGGCGGTAAGAATCAGGCTATGCTGGTGCCGGGTGGTCCGGTGCAGGTGTACGCCCCGGGTTTTAGAAATCCTTACGATGTCGTCGTTATGCAAAATGGCAAAATGTACTCGTGGGACAACGGCCCCAACTCAGGGTGGGGTGGTGCACCGTCGAATTGCAGCAACGCCCGTAAGGAACCGGGTAATACCCAGCATGACGCGCTTCATTTGATAACCGGCGCTGGCTACTATGCCGGTCATCCAAATCCCACGCGTGGCAGCACCCAGAATAAGTTTAATAATAGTAATCCCCAGTCTCCTGTGCCGTACAGCAATTCCATAGAGTGTAACTACTACGGGCCGGGCACTAATGGAAATGGCAAGCACCAGAAAAACAAGTCACTCATCTCTCTGCCCCGGTCTACCAATGGCATGGCAGAGTATACGGCGAGCAATCTGTCAGGTGCGATTACCGGGGATTTGCTGGCAGTCTCCTGGGATAACAAGATCTACCGTGTGTCATTTAAACCCTCCGGTGCGCTGGATGATATGAATGTTCTGTTCTCGAATGTGGGTACGAGTCCGCTTGATATCACAGCACAGTCGGACAATGCTGTTTTCCCCGGAACTATATGGGTAGCTGATCTACAGAGTAAAAATATTGTTGTCTATGAGCCAGATGATTTCGATGGCAGCGGATCCGGGGGTGGATGTGTTGTGGGCAACGGCAATGGCGACGCCGATGAAGACGGGTTTGCAGATTATGATGAGATTGCCAATGGCACGGATGGTTGCTCTGCCGCAGACTTTCCGGCCGATGCGGATGGCGACTTTATCTCGGATCTGATCGATACCGATGACGATAACGATAATATGGCAGACGTTGTCGATCCGTTTGCACTGGATGCCACTAACGGAGCGGGCACTAATCTGCCAATAGATTATCAGTGGGAGAACGACAGTTCGGATCCGGGCTTTATTGCAAGACTTGGGTTTTCCGGTCTGATGACCAATGGTGTGGATAATTACCAATCACTCTATGACCTTAATGAGATGACCATAATCGGAGCCGCCGGGGTTCTTACCATTGACAGTGTGCCGGCCGGTGACCCGCTAAGACAGAAAAACTCGCAACAATACGGTTTTCAGTTTGGTGTAAATGTTGGCCCGTCCAGTCCGGTATTTCGTGCTCACACACGGGTACTGGCGCCATTCTCCGGTTTTGTACCAAAGCTGCATCAGTCCATGGGGTTGTTCATTGGAACGGGTGATCAGGATAACTACGTGAAGCTTACGATTAAGCACAACGTTATTCAATTGCTCAGTGAAGTTGAGGGTAAGACATACTTTGAACAAAACCAGTCACTATCATTTGTTGATACTGACTATGTCGATCTTATCATTGAAGTAGACCCCGCCTCAGCTATCGCAACGGCGTTTTTCAAAATCACTACAGACGATCAGACACAAGCCGAGGTTCAGTTGGCCTCGGTAGATTTTCCGGCGATGTGGTTGTCAAATTCAACTAAATTAGCAGTGGGTATTATATCCACTTCCATTGGCGCTTCGCCGTTTCCCGCCACCTGGGATTTTATGACGGTAAAGCCAGTCGATGCCGGCGTGCTGAATGCAGCGCCGTCAGTGACGATACCGGCGATAGCTGAAGTAAGCGTTGATACCGCGACGATAATCAGCGCCACTGTCACTGACGACGGTTTGCCCGGTGATACTCTGAGTACTCTGTGGAGTACTGTATCCGGACCGGCGGCAGTGACGTTTGATGATGCCACCAGTATATCTACATCAGTGACCTTCAGCGCGGCCGGTAGTTACCTGTTGCAATTGTCAGCCACAGACGGACAGCTGAGTTCCACTGATACAGTTGTCGTGGTGGTGAGTGACGGCAGCGACAATCAAAGCAACATTGTTTATCGGATTAATGCCGGTGGTCCGCTGATCAGTTCAGACGATGGCGACTGGCAAAGTGACTCGGCCGCCAGTCAGTATGTCAATACCGGTAAGACCTGGAAAAGCACAGCGCCTGTAACTACCGGTGGAATCAGCACTGGTGCCCCGGCCGGGATGTTTAATACGGAACGTTATGATGTAGCCAGTGGTCCGGCGCTTGAATGGAAATTGCCGGTTACCCCTGGAGAATATGTGGTTCGACTCTATTTTTCAGAGAACTACTTTGGTGCGATGAGTGTCGGTGGCAGGGTATTCGATGTCGATGTGGAAGGTCAGTTGCTGTCAGGTATAGACGTGTTTGCATCGGTTGGTGCTAACAACGCCATGATGAAGTCTTTTACCGTACAAAGTGACAGCGAATTGAATATTAAATTCTCGCACGTCACGCAAAACCCTGCCATTAAAGGCATAGAGGTGCTTAAGGGCGGAGTAATGACAACGGAAAATATGCCGCCCGTAGTGAGTGCGGGCGCTGACCGGGATACCCTGGTTGATCTTGCTGTGTCATTGACAGGAACGGTAAGTGATGATGGTCTGCCTGCAGGTAGCATCACCAGCACATGGTCTGTGCTTAGTGGTCCATCGGCTGCGCAGTTCACGGATACAGGCAGTACGTCCACGCAAGTCACATTCCCTGTCGCGGGGGTCTATATCCTGCGGCTTCTTGCTGACGATGGCGAGCTCACCGCGAGTGACGATATACAAATCGAAGTAAAGCCACCTGAGGTTGTCTTGAATACAGCGCCTGTGGTAGCCGCCGGTACAGACACCACCACAACGCCGGGCGCGACGGTTAATTTGTTCGGCACGGTCAGTGATGATGGTTTACCCTCTAATACGATCAGTGCTAACTGGTCAGTTCGGAGTGGTCCGTCGGGCGTGCAGTTCGCCAATGCCAGTGCTGCAAACACTACTGCGACATTTGCCACCGTTGGAGACTATGTATTACGCCTGAGTGCAAGCGACAGTGTATTAAGTAGTTTTGATGAGGTGGTCATCACGATTGAAGATGAACCAGTAGTGGCGTCCGTCATTTACCGGATAAATGCAGGCGGACCCGCGATTGCCGATGTGAACGGCGACTGGGCGGCAGATAACAATGGTTCATCACTGGCAAATACCGGCAACACCTATTCTAAAGGTGTGACCATCAACACCACGAGTGCACCGGGAATTCCAGCGAAACTGTTCCAGTCAGAACGATGGGATCCCAAGAGCGGCGCAGAGATGCACTGGAAGCTACCGGTCACCCCGGGTCAATACGATGTATACCTCTACTTTGCCGAGATATATAACGGTGCAATGGGTGAAGGTAAGCGAATTTTTAATGTGTCGGTGGAAGGGCAGGGTGTAGGTATGCTGGATGTGTATGGCGAGTCAGGTGAAAACACAGCACTGGTCAAGTCGTTTTCTGTTGATAATAGCGATGGTATTATTGATATTCTGTTTGATCATGTCGTTGAGAATCCGGCCGTTAAGGGGATTGAGGTTATCGCCAGATAAGGTTATCGCGGGCTTGTGGGTGGATTGATGTTCTGCTCTGGCCGCTGCGCAGGTGTCTGCTCTCGCAACTAAACAGGCGTGCCACCAGGCGCTTTGTCGCGACTCCGGATGGGTTTGAGAAACAAGGCAGGCTCTGTTGTCGGGGAGGTTCGGTAGTTTTCCACTTTGTTTGGGATAACAGCGCTTGTAGCGCTTCGCAAAGGGCATTTTTCGCCGGCGTTCTCGCGCCATCCGTGGTGTTTTACCGGCAGATTTTTTCGTCCGGAATATTTCCAATAATTTGACCGACGCGGAAAGCCGCTATACACAAATCGCACAAGCACTGTATTACAGTGATGAACTGCCGGAGTCAGATTATCGTGTTCTCTTTGATGTGTCCGGATGGTTGTTAGGCTCATCCGGTGTCGGGTGCCGGCGATGGAGCGGGTAGGGAGATTCGTCTGAGAGCTGCTTGAATCAGGGGATTTCCACTAAACTGAGTATTGCCTTGAGGCATGTGTATCGGCTAGCCGAAAAATGGCTTGATTGTATTCTTAAAAGACTACTGGAAACTTTCAAAGAAACTACAATTAGCGGTAATCCTATTCCGAAATCCGGCAATCACAAGATCAGCCCCTACCTGTGAGCCAAAACATGAACCAGAAAGAGATGAACAAGACTTATTCTGTCAAACAAGTGCTGGCCGGTTCGGCTGGTGTCGGTGACGTTATCACTGTGAAAGGCTGGGTGCGAACAAGGCGTGACTCTAAAGCCGGTATATCGTTTGTGAATGTCTATGACGGCTCCTGCTTTGATGGTATTCAGGCGGTGGTTGCTAACACTCTGGACAACTACGAATCTACCGTGCTTAAGTTGACAGCGGGTTGTTCGGTTGAGATCACTGGTGGGTTGGCTCAGTCTGAGGGTAGTGGGCAGGCGTTTGAAATTCAGGCCACTGAGGTTACGGTGGTGGGCTGGGTGGATGAACCTGAAACTTACCCTGTAGCCAAGAAACGGCATACGTTTGAATACCTTCGCACCATTGCCCACCTGCGGCCGAGGACAAACGCCTTTGGCGCTATTAGCCGGGTTCGCACCACTCTGGCTAATGCGGTGCATAATTACTTCTATGAACGGGAGTTTCACTGGGTCAACACCCCGATAATTACCGGCAGTGACTGCGAAGGGGCCGGCGAGTTATTCAGGGTCAGTACGCTCGATATGGCTAACCTGCCAATCGGTGATAACGGCAAGACAGATTTCGATAAGGATTTTTTTGGTACTGAGGCTTTTTTGACTGTGTCAGGTCAGTTGAATGTCGAGTCTTTCGCGGTAGCGCTATCAAAGGTCTATACATTCGGGCCAACCTTTCGTGCAGAAAATTCCAACACCAGTCGCCATTTGGCGGAATTCTGGATGATCGAACCGGAGATAGCCTTTGCGGGGCTTGATGAAAACGCCGCTCTCGCTGAAGACATGCTGCGGTACCTTTTTACCAGACTCCTTGAAGATCGTGAAGATGATATGGCGTTTTTTGCGCAGCGTATAGACAAGGGTTGTATCGATCGTCTGGAGCAAATGATCAAGTCCCCGTTTGTACAAATGGAATACGGTGAGGCGATTGATATATTAATGGCGTCGAAAAAGAAGTTTGAATACCCGGTGAAATGGGGGCTTGATCTGCAATCGGAGCACGAGAGATTTCTGACAGAAGATCATGTCGGTAAACCTATTGTGTTGCGAAACTATCCCAAAGAGATAAAAGCCTTCTACATGCGCCAGAACGATGATGGCAAAACAGTCGCGGCGATGGACGTACTGGCCCCCGGCATTGGCGAGATTATTGGCGGCAGCCAGAGAGAAGAACGGCTGGATATTCTGGATGCAAAGCTGGAGGAGCAGGGTATTAAAGAGGAGCTGTGGTGGTATCGTGATCTACGTCGTTACGGTACTGTGCCGCATGCGGGTTTTGGTTTAGGATTCGAACGCCTCATTAACTATGTCACTGGTATGGAGAACATTCGCGATGCCATACCGTTTCCGCGTGCTCCTAAAAGCGCTACATTTTAAGTGCTGATCCGATCTAAATTTCCCCTATGAAAAAAGTTGCTGCCTGATGAGTACCTTGTTACAAAATACAGGCTTCACGATTATCGACTATTGCGCTGTTGTGTTTTTCATTTTTTCGTGGCTGCTGCACTACTGGATGATCAATAGTTCACCCTGGGCGGCACGAACTATCTCACAGCGGATTGCGGGGTTTCGGCAGTTGTGGATGCACAATATGGTTCATCGTGAACCGAAAATGGTCGATGCATTGATACAGAACACACTACAGTACGGTGTGTTGTTTTTTGCATCGACGTCAATATTGCTGGTCGGTGCTCTGATGGCGGGGTTGGGTGCATCAGATGAAGCGGTAGAGTTGTTATCGGAGATTCCGTTTGTCACCAATACAACGCGCACGGCCTGGGAAATAAAGGTACTGCTGATTATTTTTATTTTCACCTTTGCATTTTTTAAGTTTGCATGGAGTTATCGTCTGTTTAACTATGTGCTGGTACTGTTAGGTGCTGCACCGGATATCAGCGTTACCAGGGCGATTAGTGACCATAGTCCTGCACAGACAGGAAAAACCGTTGATGAACTGAACGCTGAACGCACGCGGGAGCTGCAGTACCGGGAAAACTATGGAGTCTGTGTTGGTGAGTTGCATTCACTCGCTGCAAAACACTTCACGTCTGGTTTGAACTCCTATTTTTTTGCGCTGGCGGCCGCCGCGTGGTTTATTGATCCCCGGGTGTTTCTGGTTGCAACAGTCTGGGTATCGGTAGTGTTGTACAGGCGTGCATTCGGTTCCAGGTTTCTGCGAATATTGACTGCTATTGATGATGTAGAAAAACCATAGCCGTGGATTTTACATTCGCAGTTTAAATTTTCTATGTGTGCAGGATTGTCGTCTGGACTTAACGCCCCTTTAGCTTGTCGAGGTCAACGGGTTGCAGCTGCTCAAACGCGTCTCCCGGTCCCGGGTTGTCTGGTGAACACTCTCCCCCGAGGTGACTGACCACCCCCCACACGGCGTTTAGTGCTGTCTGTACTGCACCTTCGGCCCACCCCGGTGTCCATGACACATCATCACCGGCGATAAAAATACCACGTTGCTCGCTGGTGAAATCCTTTTGCATGAAATGGGTATACATACGGCGGTTGTATCTGTAGTGGCCAGGTAATGCGCCTTTGAATGCACCCAGAAAATTTTCGTCGTCCTCCCACGAAATGGTGATGGGTTTACCCACTATATGGCTTCTTATATCTACGTTCGGGTAAATTTTAGACAAAGCGTTTAATGCCAGTTCTACACGTCGTTCGACCGGTAGCGGCAACATCTTTAACGCGTCTGCCATCCAGGTGTAAGTCAGACAGATGACGGCTGGTTTGTTCTTGCCGTTGTCAAATAGGTAGGTGCCGCGAGTTAGGCGGTCGGTGAGGGTCATGCTCATGCAATTTTGTTTGGTTTGCGGGTCAATGTCGTTCCAGAACGGTCGGTCTACCATGACAAATGTTTTCGAAGATTGCATATAGCTGGTTCGATCCAGTGCCATCCAGTGCTCTTGTGAAAACAATGACTCATCGGTGTCTATGCTGGTGGTCAGTAACCAGCTTTGGCACGTCGCTATCACTGCTGCAAAATCCCGTTTGTTGCCGTACTGATCCGTCACAGTTATTAGCTGGTTTTCATTGCGCTGCAGACCAACGGCACCCGGCCGGGTGGCTCCATCGTGTAATTGACTTAAACTGGTGCCGGGTTGCCAGTGAGTGGGGTCATCGACACATCGTGACCACAGACCTCTGGGCAGTTGCTCTGAACCGCCAACAATGAGTTGTTGATCATCGTCGCATTCAGTGAGTACCACGCGCAGAATTTCCAGCATTGAATTGCGAAAATCCGAGTCCCAGCCACCGGTGCCAAATCCGACCTGACCGAAAATCTCGCGATGCTTGAAGTCCAGTTTCCTGAATGAAGGGGCGGCGGCTAAAAAGTCATAGAATGTTCGATCATCCCATTCCACGACAAGTGGTTCCCAGAGGGATTTAATTCGCTCAGGATCGCGGTTTCGTATCGCGGCTTTTAATTCGACAAGGTGAGCTTGCGTGCGTAGTGCTTCTTCCCACGCGTCGGCAACCTCATGGTACACGTTTGGCAGATCTGCCATTGTCTTTGCATATACTGACTGTCCGGCCAGGTTTATCACTGTGCTTCCGGCCGCCTCGGTGAGCGGGTTGGGGAACGGTTTTTTCTGCAGGCCCAGTAAGTCTGTGTAGTGGTTAAACGTAGTGGCCGATCTTGGAAAGCGCATGCCGCCGAGTTCAGCAAGTACTCCTTGTGCATTGGGAAAATGCTCGGAGCGCAGCCTGCCGCCCATGCGACCTGTCTCGTAGATTATTGGTTTTAATCCGAGTTTCATCAACTCATAGGCGGCCACCATGCCAGACACGCCAGCACCGATAACGGCTACTTCACTGCCATGGATCCGGGATGGTAACCGACCCAGTCCAGCGGGGTGTTTAATCCAGTCGTCATAGGCGAATGGAAAGTCCGGCCCATAGACAGTGACGGGTGTGTTGTTCATTTGGCGGGGCCCGGTGGCTGTGATGATTCGGTCGCTAAAGCGTATAGTTCAGGGCGGCGATCACGATGATAGGGAAGTGCATGGCGTGCGTCAGTTATTGCTTTTCGTTGCAGGGTTGCTGTCAGCATTACGGGGGTCTGTCCTGCTCTGGCGAGGTCGTCACCGTCGGGTCCGGTAATACAACTTCTGCCTTCGTAACTCAGGTCGCCTTCGTCCCCGCAATAATTGGCGTAGGCAATAAACAACTGATTTTCGTAGGCCCTGACCGGCACCACTCTCTCGGCAACATCACGCCACGGCTGCATAAGACCGGTGGGGGTTAAGATTAAGTCTGCGCCGGCGAGTGCAAGCTGGCGCACTGCTTCCGGAAATTCAATGTCGTAGCAGATCAGCAATCCGATTTTCCAGCCGTCAATCCTGGCAAGAGGGTTATTGGTATTACACGCGAGGGTGTTACCTGCATTAAACAGTGTGCGATCAAGATCACCCCACAGGTGAGTTTTTCGATACTTGCCTGCGATGTTGCCGGTCCTGCTGATTATTTGCACGCAATTATAAAAGTCATTGCCATCGCGTTCGGCGAATCCGTAAGCGATCGCTATATTGGTTTGTTTGCAGATTTCAGCGATAGCCGTGGTCGTTTGTCCGTCAGCCTGCAGGGCAACTCGCTGCATGGTGGTTTGAGGTATGTTATATCCGGTGATACTGGCTTCGGGTACCAGTAGAATTGCACAACCCTGATCAGCAGCTATAGTGGCAGTTTCCTCGAGTCTTGAGAGGGCCTTTGCTACATTGTCTGGCTGAGGAATATGTTGCAGCAGCGCTATTTTCAGGGAATCGGAATCAGCCATAGTAAATTCTCTTTTTGATCGCTTTATTATGGCATGTTGCAGCTTTCAGAGAATTACGATTGGGACGTCAGATTGTTTTATTCAGTTTGAAACCAGGTGTAGCTCGTCCTTATCGACTATATAACCACGACATTTTTTACTGCCGCACTGGCAGGGAATAGCGACCGATGCCGGCCACGAGTAGTCGATGGTGAGCTCATCTCCGGGCTTGATTTTACGCAGAGCACCTAAATAGAGATTTCTTACTCCTGTTTTCGGGTTGGGGGTTTCATCTTCCCAGTCGAACAGCTCACAATTAGGGTGGCAGCTGTGGTTGAGAAAACGAAAAGGTGCTTTCGGAACTAACAACAGATTGTTTTCCAGTTCCATCACATAGCGCGGATCATGTTTTTCGTCGCTGACAACTTTGCCCTTGATGCGGCCCACAACGGTGTCTTTAGGGATTTTCTTTTTAGCAAATAGTCCTTGCCCGTTGTTGCTGTCTTTAACCTCTACCATATCGAGGACTTTTTTGGCTTTTTTCTTACTCAAATGCCGGACCTTCCACTTCCGTTAAATTGCCAGTTTATTGCCAGCTTGAAACAAGTAT
>CAKZVB010000270.1 GCA_937922015.1 uncultured Granulosicoccaceae bacterium | reverse complement strand
ATTAAGGAAGTAGCCTATCATGGCGAAATGGTGTTCTGCCACTGAGTTGTTGAGAAACGCAGACATCCTCCGATAGGCTGATGGCCCATAGTAGTCATCCGCGTTAATAACGGCGAAAGGCGTAGTGACGGCGGTCCGTGCACTCAACACCGCATGGCCGGTACCGGGTGGCTGGCGGGTGTTTCCAACACTTACACCATTGACTTTAAGCGCTGTCTGCTGGATTACATATTCAACCTCTATTGCAGGGTCGAATGTTTTTTCACAATGAGCTTTCACGGTGTCCAGAATTGGTTCACGAACCACTACAACGATTTTACCAAAGCCAGCCTGCAATGCGTCATAAACAGCAAAATCCAACAGGGCTTCACCGTGTGGTCCGACCGCCTCAAGTTGCTTGAGTCCGCCATAGCGACTGCCTGTTCCAGCCGCAAGTATGACCAGGGTGGGTTGCATAGTGAATTGCTGTCATGAGATTCTGACTGACTGTAACAGACCCCGTGTGGCGTCTCCAGCAGGAAATAACCACGATTTCACCTGCTATCGCGGGGTTATTCTTCTAATGCGAGGGCAGACACGGCATACTGTTTACCACTAAAGATCAGGAGCAGGACAAGTGAACGAGGCGCCGCTTAACGACCGCACAGATGTCATTCTTGAGCAGGACAAACATCTGATACATGCGTTTTCGGATCTGCATTCCCTGCAGCAACCCGACGCTCGCACGGTTATTTCGCAGGCAGAGGGTGCGTATGTCTACAACGAGCGTGGTGAGAAGTTTCTCGACGGCATGGCCGGCCTCTGGTGTGTGAATGTCGGCCACGGCAGGCGCGAAATCAGTGAAGCGATTGCTACTCAGTTAAACACGCTTGACTATTTTTCGACGTTTTACAACCTGACGCATCCAACGGCAGCGGCGCTTGCCGAAAAGCTGGCCAATCTGGCGCCGGCACATTTAAACCGTGTGTATTTCGGCAATTCGGGTTCTGTTGCCAACGATTCTGCGGTGCGTATGCTGCACCATTATTTTAATCGACTGGGGCAGCCGAGAAAGAAAAAAATACTATCGCGTATAGGCGCTTATCACGGCTCTACTCATCTCGCTATCGCCATGACTACACCGGCATATCGTGAAGGCTGGGACAGTGCAGAAGAACTAGTACACTTTCTCTCATCCCCGAGTACGTATCATCGACCGGAGAATTTAAGCGAATCTGAATTTTGCGACTTCCTGATAGACGAAATGCGACGGGATATCGAAAAGGTTGGTGCCGAACGAATAGCCTGTTTTATTGCAGAGCCGATACTCGGGGCAGGGGGCGTGCTGGTGCCTCCGCAGGGCTATCATCAACGAAGTGAGGCACTGTGTCGCGAATACGATATAAAAACTATTTCAGACGAAGTAGTGACCTCGTTCGCACGTCTTGGACATATGTTTGCCTCTGAAAGTGTGTTCGGTTTACAGCCGGATATCATTTGCACCGCCAAGGGCTTGTCTTCCGGCTATCAACCGATTTCGGCTACCCTTGTGTCCGATGAGATCTACGAGGTCTGCGCAGGCAAGGGCAATCGATTTTTGCACGGCATGACTTATTCCGGGCATCCGGCCTGTTGTGCGGCGGCGCTGGCCAATATTGCCATCATAGAAAATGAAAATCTGTGCCAGCAGGTTCAGACAAACGGTCCGCAGTTTCAGGCAGCGCTGGGTGCGTTAAAAGACTTGAATATAGTGGGTGATGTGCGCGGCAGTCATTTTATGATCGGCCTTGAATTTGTTCGCGATAAAAATACCCGCACGCCTTTTGCCGATTCGGTAGCAATCGGCATGCGGGTGTCTGCAGAGGCGCAAAAAAGGGGGCTGATCGTCAGACCTCTGGGTCACATGATCGTGTTGTCTCCTCCATTGATATTGACAGTGGCTGAAATTCAATCGATAGCGGAAATACTGCAACAGAGTATTGTCGCCGCAGAGGCATCATTGAGTGCACAGGACTACGCAGCGTAGTTATTGTGGTAACACAAATTCACGGGGTAGGATATGAATCCATTTGTAGCTGAATTGCTGAAACAGTTAGAGCAGTCGGGAAACACACAAATATCGCTGCCGGAGCAGTTTAATTTCGGTTTTGATGTTATCGACTATGCCGCCGAAAATCAGAATAAAACGGCCTACATTGCTGTTAGCGGCGACGGTGAAAAAATACAAAAGCATCAGTACTCTGATGTCAAGGAGCGGTCGAATCGATTCGCAAATGTGATGCGACAGGCCGGTATCGGGCGTGGAGACTTTGCGGTAGTAATTCTGCCGCGCATACCTGCCTGGTATGAGGTCATCGTGGGCAGTATTAAGCTGGGGGTGGTGTCGATGCCCGGCACTAATCTGCTTACCGCCAAAGATATTGCTTACCGTGTAAACAAATCTTGCGCAAATACCGTGGTCGTATCCCCCGAGCACGTCGGTAAAATCGAGGAGATCCGCAAAAACTGCCCGACCCTTAAACACTTTATTGTGGTGGGGGGTGAACAGCAGGGCTGGATTAATTTTGATGAGGCAATGGCTGCTGCCAGTGATGAGTTGAGTCGTGATGACATTGGCAGGTCGAATGGTGATGACTTAATGATGGCGTATTTTACCTCCGGCACCACTGCCAACCCCAAGCTTGTACCACGCTCTCATAACTACGCACTTGCGCATACGATCACCGGTGCCTATTGGCTGGACCAGAAACCACAGGACGTCCACTGGACCTTAACCGACACCGGCTGGGCCAAGGCAGCCTGGGGTATGTTGTTCGGCCCCTGGCTGATGAACTCCTGCATGGTGCTGTACGACGGCACAGGCTTTGATGCCGAACTTCACCTGAACTTAATCAAAAAGCTGGGGGTCACCACGTTTTGCGCACCGCCAACAGTGTTTCGAATCTTCGCACAAATGGACCTGCCGTCTTTTGATTTGTCTTCTATTCGTCATACCACCGGCGCAGGGGAGCCACTTAACCCCGAAGTCATTCGGGTATGGGAGCAGGCAACCGGCGGTGTAATTTATGACGGCTATGGTCAGACAGAGACGGTTAATATAGTGGCCAATGTGCCATCACTGGAGGTAAAGCCCGGTTCTATGGGTAAGCCGACTCCCGGTTTTGATGTGCAGATAGTCGACGACAGCGGCACGGTGTTACCCGACGATGAGATCGGTCATATTGCTTTGCGCTTGACGGATCCGCGGCCGCCGGGTCTGTTTGATGGCTACTACGATGGCCCGGACAGCAGATTGCGTTCCGAGTTTCGCAATGGCTGGTATTACACCGGTGACACGGCCACTCGCGACAGCGACGGCTATATCTGGTTTGTTGGTCGTTCTGACGATGTCATCAGTTCGGCGGGCTATCGGATAAGCCCGTTTGAAGTAGAGAGCGCACTACTGGAACACCCCGATATCATAGAGTCTGCTGTTGTCGGTAAAGCCGATGAACTGCGCGGCCATATAGTCAAAGCCTTTGTGGTACTGGCCGATGGTGTGTCTGCTTCAGACGAATTGGCAGCGAATATTCAGGAGTTTGTAAAAAGCGTTACTGCGCCGTACAAATACCCGCGTGAAATTGTCTTTAAAGCGTCTTTGCCCAAGACAATTTCTGGCAAGATCAGGCGTGTCGAATTGCGGGATGACGGGTAACACATGCCTGCCTCTGTGGCACAGAGGCAAAGCGACAACGACAAGGCAAATCAATTCTGAAGTTGAGTTATTTCACGCCGGAACGGCAGTGCATCACCGATGTCGGGCATATCCAGTTCGCGTGCGTAGCGATGTCCGGCGTAGGTGGCCCAGGCAATAGGACCCGGTGCCTCGGCATCACCAATCACGCGTATGGATTTTATACCGGCGTCCTGCCATTCGCTTTCACGTGACTGCAGTTGTTGCCAGACATCGTCATTCATCAGGCGTGATGTGACCAGCACAACTGCATCGGCGGCGTAGTGGCTTTGAGCATCGGTGTAGGTGCAATTGGATACCACATGGTCAGCAGCTACGGCGAGCGCGCCACGATTGAGTACAATCGTGACACCGGCTTCCACCAGTCTTTTGTGAATGGCAGCCTGCTCAAGTGTGTTATTGGTCCAGTCTGAGACATAAGCGCATGGCGTTATCAGTGTCACACTGGTGCAGCTGGCAGTCAGTAGCTCGGCGATGACTCCGCCCATGTAGTAGTGATCATCGTCATA
>CAKZVB010000269.1 GCA_937922015.1 uncultured Granulosicoccaceae bacterium | reverse complement strand
TCGTGCAAGCGATAGATTTTAACTGGCAATAGAACCTGGGTTAGTAAGCAGTGTAGACGTTGCTGACTTAGTAGTGAGGATAGATGAAAGGATCTTCTTTCTTGTCTTTTTTCTTTTTCTTCAATCGCAGCATCATCGACTTGAAGTAGGTTTTGTAGTTTGTAAAAAATTTCTTTACGTAGTGCTTGATACTCATGTTCATAACATTTTCCTGTTGGAAACTTCCGGTGCGATGGACAACGGGGGCAGAAGTGTCGGGCAGCTTAAATCAAAGGGTGCTGCCGGCTCAATTTCGCCTTCTATGCCGTCACGATATGTCATGACAATATAGCATTTTTGAATGAAATACAACAGTTTATTGTGGGAGTGTCGCGTCAAAATGGAGGCCTCGTACGCAATTTGGCGATAATAATTGGTTGCTTATACTCTGTCGAAAAAACAAATAATCCATCTCCAAACAAAGGAATAGAAACAGAGGATCATATATCCTTACTAAAAAATTCAACCCAAAAAACAAACCGCCAGTTACGGACCTAAAGTTTGAATAGTGATTTACAAAACCAGGTGCTCGCCGGATTTGACCAGGTCATTGCCCGGCACTGTGCGGCTGAGAATATCGCAGACCCCGCTTTAGTCGTGGGCTTTAGCGGCGGTCTGGATTCGCATGTCTTGTTGGTGGTGGCGTCTCTCTGGTGTGCTGCGCACCCGGGCGCTGCGCTTCGGGCGGTAACTATTGATCATGGTTTGCAGAAAGACAGCGCCTTGTGGTCGGAACATTGTGCCGGGGTGTGTAAACGGCTGGGGGTGGCATTTGAAGGGTTGACAGTCGATGTCGATACCGGTTCGGGTTTGAGTCCGGAGGAGGCTGCCCGGAACGCGCGCTATCAGGCGTTAACCTCGTCATTGTCTGTGGGGGAATTTTTACTCACGGCGCATCACGCGGATGATCAGGCTGAAACTGTGTTGCTGCAATTGTTGCGCGGGGCCGGCGTCAGGGGCCTGGCGGCAATGCCGGAGAAACGCAGTCGCGGTTGCGGGTTTCAGGTAAGGCCCTTTCTGTCGGTAACCCGCGAGTCGTTGTATGAGCTTGCCTGTCTGCTTGATTTGCAGTGGATAGAAGATCCTTCCAACAAGGATGAGAGATTTGATCGGAATTTTTTACGCAGTTCAATAATGCCACTGCTACGGGAGCGCTGGCCGTCAATGGCAGTCAATCTTGCCCGTAGTGCCAGTCATTGTTCCAAGGCAGCATTGCTTAACCGTGAACTGGCGGGCGTCGATCTGGGGGCGGCTTCAAATGAACAGGTGTTACCGCTGTCGACACTTGAAGGTCTGGATCATTTGCGACGAAAAAATGCCTTGCGCGTGTGGGTGGAGCGGCATGGTTATCAGCCACCCTCTACAGCGCAACTGGAGCGTATTGATGCTGATCTGGTGTGCGGCTCAGCTGAATCAGCAGGTCATGTCAGTTTCGGCCGTGCACAGATACGTCGATATTCGGCGCAGTTGTATCTGGCCCAACGCAGTTGCTTTGAAGATGTACCGTCATTCTTTTATGAATGGAGCAGTCGCCGGAAGGATCTTATTATCTCTGAGACCGGTCAGGTGCTGGGTGCAGCTGATCTCGATTTGCCCTGGCTGCCGGATGATCAATTGCTGATTGTTCGCAATCGCGTTGGCGGAGAACGTATTCGCTTGCAGGGTCATAAAAACAGTACATCTGTAAAGGCTTTGTTACAACAAAATCGAATACCACCCTGGCAGCGAAATCGTCTGCCATTGATCTATTGGAATGATTGTCTAATCGGAATTGCGGGGATCGGTTTCAGTGGTAAGCCAGCGATCTTCCCTTAGCGGTTTTGTAATGCACAGGTAATAAAGCGCCTGTGCAGGCTGCGCGGTATTCGGGCTTGCACTACGGTGAAATAATAACGTTGTGTATATCAAATTGGCCGCTTCTTCAATTGTCCAGTGATGCTGATTCTGGTAACCTGCAAGCCCATCCGGTACTACCTCTTTCCACCATAAACTGGCAGCAATTTTGAGTGAGTCAATGACGCGATTCATATTCGTGACAGGCGGTGTTGTGTCCTCGCTCGGCAAGGGGATAGCAGCGGCATCGCTGGCTGCTTTGCTTGAGTCGCGAGGGATGAAAGTCACCCTGTTAAAGCTCGACCCCTACATTAATGTTGACCCGGGCACCATGAGCCCGTTTCAGCATGGTGAAGTTTTCGTCACTGACGACGGCGCCGAGACAGACCTTGACCTTGGACACTACGAGCGTTTTGTTCGTGTGCAAATGACTCAGGCCAACAACTTCACCACCGGCCGCGTGTATGAAAACGTGATTGCCCGGGAAAGGCGAGGGGATTATCTCGGTGCCACGGTGCAGGTTATCCCGCACATTACCGACGAAATAATCCGTCTGGTACGCGAAGGTGCCGGTGATGCCGATGTGGCGATGGTTGAAATCGGCGGCACTGTGGGGGATATCGAATCCTTACCGTTCCTTGAGGCTATTCGACAACTGGGTATCGAACAAGGGCCACAGGGGGCTCTGTTTATTCACCTGACACTTATCCCGTATATCAAGACCGCCGGCGAGATGAAAACCAAGCCTACGCAGCACTCGGTGAAAGAGTTGCGTAGCATTGGTATACAGCCTGATATTCTGATGTGTCGATCTGATCGTGGATTGCCTCCCGGTGAACGCAAAAAAATTGCGCTGTTCACCAATGTGGCAGAAGAAGCCGTTATTTCGATGATTGATGCTGATTGCATTTACCGCATTCCACGTTTGCTCCATGAGCAAAGACTGGATCAGATCGTCATGGAAAAACTGCAAATCGATGCACCGCCTGCAGATCTGACGGAGTGGGATCGCGTGGTCGAAGGCCTGATGCAGCCGGAACGTGAGGTTGTCATCGGAATGGTGGGCAAATACACCGACTTAACCGAATCTTACAAGTCTCTGAATGAAGCGCTTTCTCATGCAGGAATAGCCCGAAAAACCAAGGTCGTTATTCACTATCTTGATTCTGAATCTTTTCGTGGCGGCGATCTTTCAGCGCTGGCAGAGGTCGATGCGATTCTGGTGCCTGGCGGCTTTGGCGCTCGCGGTGTGGAAGGAAAAATAAACGCGGTACGCTACGCGCGTGAAAACAAAATTCCCTACCTGGGTATTTGTCTGGGAATGCAGGTAGCAGTGATTGAATTTGCCCGCACCATAGCCGGTATCAGCGGTGCTAACAGCACTGAATTTGTCGACAATTGCGAAGAACCGGTAATCGCCTTGATCACCGAGTGGCAGGATCGCGATGGCAGTGTCGAGCTGCGTACGGAAAATACCGACCTTGGCGGCACCATGCGGCTGGGTGGTCAGGAGTGTTTTCTCAATGATGGCACTACTGCACGTGCCGTGTACGGTACCGATGTAATTACCGAACGTCATCGACACCGGTATGAATTTAACAATAAGTATCTTGATACGCTGGTGAAGCACGGCATGATCGTGTCCGGGGTATCGGGCGACAAAGAACCGCTGGTCGAAATAATAGAGCTGCCGGATCATCCGTGGTTTGTCGGATGCCAGTACCACCCGGAATATCGCTCGTCACCGCGTGATGGTCATCCGTTGTTCAGCGGATTTATCGATGCAGCAATCACCTATTCGCAAAGCACGGTTGATATCCCAGCCACCGCTGATGCATAGAGGCAGGGGTATGGATCTTTGCGGGTATAAAGTCGGGCTGGATCAGCCGTTGTTTCTGATTGCCGGTAACTGTGTTGTCGAGTCAGAAGAAATGACAATGCGCACGGCAGACGCACTGGTACAAATGACCAAACGGCTGAGTATGCCGCTGATCTATAAATCATCTTTTGACAAAGCCAACAGATCATCGGTAACAAGCTTTCGAGGCCCGGGTATGGAAGAGGGACTGCGAATTCTTCAAGCGGTAAAGAAAGAATTCAACATCCCGGTGTTGACCGACGTCCACGAAGACACACCAATAGATGAAGTCGCGAGCGTGGTGGATGTGCTGCAGACTCCGGCCTTTCTTTGCCGGCAAACCAACTTTATCACCCGTGTTTGTGAAGCTGGAATACCCGTCAATATAAAGAAAGGGCAGTTCATGGCCCCTGAAGATATGCAAAACGTAGTCGATAAAGCTCAGGCGGCTGGTAACCGGCAAATTATGGTGTGCGAGCGCGGTGTGAGTTTTGGCTATCGAACGCTGATATCAGACATGCGCGGGCTTGCCACGATGCGCAGTACCGGCTGTCCCGTAGTATTCGATGCAACTCACTCTGTACAACAACCCGGCGGGCTCGGCAGTGCCTCTGGCGGACAGCGGCAGTTTGTCCCGGTGCTGGCGCGCGCAGCAGTTGCTGCCGGTATTGCGGGGGTGTTTATGGAAACCCATCCCGATCCTGATAAGGCTCTCAGTGATGGACCCAACGCCTGGCCGCTGGATAAAATGGAAGGTGTGCTGGCGACGCTGATGCAACTCGACTCGGTATGTAAAGCGTCGGAAATGCCTGAGAATGAACTGCTTGCCTCGTCGTAAACTCTAACTATTGAAGGCTGAATGAATATGTCATCCATTAGTAAAATACATGCGCGTGAGATAATTGACTCGCGTGGCAATCCAACCCTGGAGGCAGAGGTCACTCTAAGCTCCGGTGAAACCGGACGCGCCGCAGTGCCGTCAGGCGCCTCAACCGGTGAACGCGAAGCGCTGGAGCTGCGAGACGGTGACGCAAAACGCTATCTCGGTAAAGGTGTGTTAAAAGCGGTGGCGAACGTCAACGGCGAAATTGCCGACGCCATTGCAGGTATGGATGTCACAGCGCAGCAGGAGATCGATGAAAAAATGCTGTCACTGGACGGCACAGAGAATAAAGACAGGCTCGGCGCTAATGCGTTGCTCGCTGTGTCCATGGCGTGTGCCCACACCGCTGCCATGCATAAAAAAGAAATGCTGTTTGAGTATCTCGGTGGCAAAGACGCTGTAACCCTGCCGGTTCCAATGATGAATATCATCAATGGCGGATCCCACGCAGACAACAGTGTTGATCTGCAGGAATTCATGATAATGCCAGTGGGCGCCGCATCATTTTCTGAGGCGCTGCGCTGCGGTGCAGAGATATTTCATACGCTGAAAAAAGTGCTCAGCAGCAACGGATTGAATACGGCGGTTGGTGATGAAGGTGGTTTTGCTCCCGATCTTTCATCTAATGAAGCCGCTCTGGAAATGATTCTTGAGGCGATAGACAAAGCCGGTTACAGCGCGGGCAAAGATATCTATCTGGCGCTTGATGCCGCCAGTTCCGAATTTTGTAAGGAAGGCGTTTATGATCTGGCGTCTGAAAACAGAAAATTTAACAGTGATGAATTCAGCGATTATCTGGCTGACTGGGTGTCGCGTTATCCAATTATTTCAATTGAAGATGGCATGGATGAAAACGACTGGGATGGCTGGAAAATGTTAACCGACAAAGTCGGCGACAAAGTTCAGTTGGTGGGTGATGATCTTTTTGTCACCAATCCGAAAATTCTGGCCAAAGGTATTGAGTTGTCTATTGCTAATTCAGTACTGATCAAAGTGAATCAGATTGGCACCATGACCGAAACTCTGCGCACCATCGATATGGCGCACAAAGCCGGATACACCACTGTGACATCTCATCGTTCAGGTGAGACCGAAGACACCACTATTGCAGATCTGTGTGTAGCAACCAATGCCGGGCAGATTAAAACCGGTTCGCTGTCGCGTTCAGATCGAATAGCCAAATACAATCAGTTGCTGCGCATAGAGGAAAAACTGGGCAGCCGCGCTGTCTATGCCGGACGCTCTGCCTTTAAGCAATCACTGTAATCAATCCAGTCGCCCTTTTGATGGAGATATTCTGTTGAAAATTCTGATCGCAGCACTGTGTATATTGTTCGTGGTGCTGCAATGGCGCTTCTGGCTTGGAAATGGTGGCATTCGTGAGCTGTCGCAGAGCCGACAGGAAGTGGCCAGGCTTTCCGCTGACCTGAAAAAGCAAAGAGATATAAACACGGCTTTGCGTGCAGAGGTCACTGACCTGGTCGATGGCGTTGGTGAGATTGAAGAGCGCGCCCGGTCGGAACTGGGCATGATCGGACCCAATGAGACCTTCTATCAATTTGTCGGTGAAAGGCAAGAGCCAGTCAGTGATAACCTGGCGCAGGGCGCTATGGTTCAGGAAACGAATCCGGTGCAATGAGTAACGGCCCGGCTGGCGATGTGATTGCAGTGGTGCCGGCAGCCGGTCATGGAAGGCGCATGGGGCTGGACACGCCAAAGCAATACCTGCCCTTGAACGGATCCAGCGTGTTAGTGAGAACACTTGATCGTTTGCATGACGTCACCTCCATTAAAAAGATTGTAGTGGTTGTCGGTGCTGATGA
Organism: uncultured Granulosicoccaceae bacterium; assembly: GCA_937922015.1. Taxonomy (GTDB): domain Bacteria; phylum Pseudomonadota; class Gammaproteobacteria; order Granulosicoccales; family Granulosicoccaceae. Next base: position 23,465 of record CAKZVB010000269.1, on the reverse strand, counting down.
TTCACTGCCGGACAATATCAAGTCTGATGCGCGACTGGACATCGTAACTGGCGGTGCCACCCGCGCAGATTCCGTTCGCAATGGATTGTTGCACCTTCACCGCCACTTAAAATTCAGTGGGAATGTATTGGTGCATGACGCCGCAAGACCCTGCGTGCGGGTAAAAGATATTGACAAGCTGATTACTGCCGTTGCCAGTGATGAGCAAGGTGGCCTGTTGGCGATACCGGTTCACGATACGTTAAAGCGTGCTGACAACAATCAAGCCGTGTGCGCCACCGTAGATAGAGTGCAGGTATGGCGTGCGGTGACCCCGCAGTTGTTTCGAACGGATTTGTTAATTAAAGCGCTGTTACATGCACAGGACAAGCAGCTTGCCATCACAGACGAGGCGTCAGCAATGGAGTGTCTGGGCTACAAGCCCAGGTTGGTTAAATGCGAGCAAGACAATATTAAAATAACCGAACCCGCAGATATGCAGCTTGCTCAGGTTATTCTGGAGGCGCAGGAAAAAGAGTGAGAATCGGGCATGGGTACGACGTACACGCGTTTTGTGAAGGAACAGCAATTGTCCTTAATGGTGTGAAAATACCACACAACAAAGCGTTTAAGGCGCACAGCGATGGTGATGTAGCGCTCCATGCGCTTTGTGATGCCTTGCTCGGGGCCGCGGCAATGGGTGATATTGGCAAACATTTTCCCGACACCGATAACGAATACAAAGACATTGATAGCCGTGTGCTGCTCCGGCATGTTGTAACGCTGCTGGCTGATAAAGGATTAGTTTGTAATAACGCAGACATTACCATTGTTGCGCAGAGCCCGAAGATAGGCCCCCATATTGACGCAATGTGTAAGGTGCTGGCGAGTGATCTGCGGATAGACCGGGATCGAGTCAATGTTAAAGCGACTACCAGCGAGTGGCTGGGATTTACAGGGCGGGAAGAGGGCATTGCTGCCTATGCAGTGGTTACGCTCATAGAATAAACTGCACCTCGAATGGCTTGCGTGCCGTTCTTTGTCCTGGGGATTTTTAGTCGCAATGATCAGCCGTTCCAGCCGGGACTATTTGTCAAAGGTTTTGACTCTGGATCGTCCTTTGCCGTTAACTTCGATTTTTCTGCCGACGATGGTTTTTAATTCTTTGTCTTCCAGCCAGACTGCGGAGTAGTCATCACTCAGTTCGCCTTTGACTATATAGGATCGATACGGATCCAGATCTACGCTTAGCGTACCTTTTACTTCATAAACGCGGTTGGTCAGCGTAAGTATTGGCGCAGCGTATGTAGTGCGGGCAACCAGTGTTAACGTTGTTTTTCCGGCGGGCACATTTCTCGTGACCGCATATGGCCGCATAGAAAGCCCCCTGCCGATATTTTCTTTCAATGAACGGGTTCTGCTATTGTCGGTGGGTTTGAGATTGATGCTGTCTACATAGAAGAAGTCAGTTTTCTCTATGTTGTGTTGTTTGTAGCCGTCACTGATTGATGCTACCGGTGCGGAGTCTTTGCTATTTCCGTGGCAGACTACATCACCGACAGTGGCGTAAGAGGTATAAGTAAAGACGTAGCCGGCTTCGCGCGACTGATAGTCATATGAGGCAGTTTCGGATTTGTGCTCAAAATCCATGTCATTGCACAGTTTAGCTGCCCGATACATGAACCCCTGTTTGGACAACTCGCCGGCTTCACCCGGATGGGTAACCTTCAGGCGGTGCCACTGAGGACCATATTTAATCGATTCGTGTTCCATCGATTCGAGGCGTTTTTGTGGATCGATAGCGCAGCCGCTTGCTATAACTATAAGACAGAGGACTATCCAGCTACTTCTCAAGGCACATCTCACGTCATGGTCAGAAAAAAAATGTTTGATATTTTTTTGAGCGGCAAACCAATACTATACTGTAGCCCAACGCCAAACCTCGTTCACTAAAATGAAACCGTCTCCATACAAAGGGCCTGTCATAAACTTACCTGCCATGTAGAAGCGCAGGAGATCTTCCGGCATAGAGAATTCGCAAACCCTGCAGGCAAAAAAAAGCCCCGCAATGCGGGGCTTTAAAGTACTTGCCAGTTAAGCAATCCTGTTACATGAATGCTTGAATCTTCTCAAGGATAGGTTCAAGTACCGGACCGATTACGCCCCAGATACCCTCATTGCCTTTCAGGCCGTCAACTACCGGTCCAAGAGTCCCCATACCTTTACCGGCAGCTTCAGCTATTGCAGATTTCGCAGAGTCATCAGCGCCGGAGAACATGGAAGTCAGGCCATCAAGTGATCCATTCATTTCTTCAAGCTTGGGCAGTGCAGCCGTCGCTGAATCAACATCAGTGATGCCGCCGAGGGTCTCACCGGCTGAATCAAAGATTCCTGTCAGCTGTGAACCGAAATCAGCTCCGGTGACACTGGCAACAGCGTCTCCGGCAGTATCGGCGGCACCGGAAGCAGCATCTTTGACAGCATCAGCAGCACCTGAAGCGGTGTCTTTGGCGGTATCGACTGCGCCTGAAACGGCTCCGTCAACATCGACTTCCGGTGCATTCATTTTCTTAAAACCAAACCAGGCGGCTGCCGCGATCAGTAGCGGTATTAACCACTTCCAGATACCGCCACCACTTTTTTTAGTTTCGATAGTACTGGTTGCCGTGCGTGCAGCATCACGAGTGTGATCGGCAGCGCGGCTAGCCGCATTGCCTGCGCTGCTAACGGCACCGCGCCCGGCGTCGACTGCACCGCCGACTGTGTTGCCGGCAGCGTCAACACCGCGTTGAGCGGTTCGGCCGACAGAACCTGCGGCATCACGGGCAGAACCTGCAGCGCCGCGAGCAGCGTCAGCGGCACCGGAGGCGGCATTGCCAACCGAACCGGCAGCGCCACGAGCTGCATCAACAGCGCCAGAGGCGGCGTTACCTGCAGCGCCAACAGCGCCGGAGGCGGCATTGCCAACAGAGCCGGCAGCGCCACGAGCCGCATCGGCAGCACCGGAGGCGGCGTTACCTACAGCGCCGCGAGCAGCGTCAGCGGCACCGGAGGCGGCATTGCCGACAGAACCAGCCGCGCCGCGAGCGGCATCGGCGGCACCAGAGGCGGCGTTACCGACAGAGCCAACAGCACCGCGTGCAGCCCCGGCAGCACCAGAGGCGGCGTTACCAACAGAGCCGGCCGCGCCACGAGCAGCATCAGCAGCACCAGAGGCGGCGTTACCGACAGCGCCAACAGCACCGGAAGCGGCACCGCCAACAGAGCCTGCAACACCGCGAGCCGCATCAGCAGCGCCGGAGGTTGCACTGCCTACCGCACCGCCAACAGAGCCTGCAACACCACGAGCCGCATCAGCAGCGCCGGAGGTTGCACTGCCGACCGCACCGCCAACAGAGCCAACAGCACCACGGGCCGCGCCAGCAGCACCGGCCGCCGCATTGCCAACGGCACCCGCAGCGCCGGAAGCGGCATTGCCGACAGACCCGACAGTTCCACTGACTGCGTTGCCGGCAGCACCAGCGGCTCGAGAACCTAAGCCGGCTGCAGCTGCAGCGACACCTGCCGCACCGGCAGCGACTTTACCACCAGAGAATCCACCACTGCCCAGACCGGCTGATTCAAGGTGGCCCATCAGGCCATGAGGTATGGCTGCAGAAATGTTACTGCCCTGGCTTTTAAGCATGCTGGCAAGTCCGCTGGCATTGAGGCCGTCAGCGTTTGATTTGCGTTTCAGTACACCCATGACCAGCGGCGAGAGCATGCCAAGTAATGAACCGGCTGAGCCTTTACCAAGACCGGTAAAGCCTGCCAGCCCGCTGATCATGCTGGTAACCCCGCCGTTACCCATTAGTGAGCCAAGTCCGCGAGTGCCCGACTCGATCAGTGTGGAGGATTGGTTGCTGCCAATCATTGAGCCTATGTTGTCTATCAGGCTGTCGTCCTGGTTACTAACCAGGCTGAACAAGGTATCTGCACTCGCGGGTTCCTGCGCTGCGTTGCCTACGCCTGCGATCAGGGCGGGCAGAGCACCGTCGATAGCCGTGCGGGTTTTGTCCGGGCTTTCGCCGAGGAGACCACCAATCTGGCCGACTAGTTGGTCATTGATCTGACCTTTTACTGCATCCATTATATTAAATGACATACTTTACTCCTGGAGATTTTTTGCTGTTCCGGAAAAAGTGCCCTCAGGTAAACCGGTCTAAATGCCGACGCCTGAATCTGACACGCTTATAGTTACAACTGCTGCGGTAGTGGTTAACCTCGACCCCGTGAATAAACTCGTTACCGCGGGCACAGGGTCGGTGTTCAGCGGTAAAAGTAGTACGAAGTATCTACCTGCTTTGACCCGGAAATAGTAACAGAATTTACAGTGCGCGGAGGGTGCGTAAACTGTAAAATAACGATTCAGCCGCCAGTAAAACTACGGTGTCGGGCACGTGCTTCGAAGGTGTGTTAACGATGTTTATCAATTAACACATGAAGAGTCTGTTCAGTGCTGCTTTCCAGAATATAAAACAGAGTTAAGTGTAAAGCGATCTGAACAACTCACTCTAAACACAAGGCACTGATACTGTCTGATTTTACTACTGTGCGAGAATAGTCTGTTCGAAAGCCAGGCTGTTTTGTGGCCTGAAAAAATAATAACCTTGTCCGTAGTGGCAGCCAATGTCTCGAAGGCGTTGCGCCTGCAGAGCGCTGTCAATGCCTTCGGCAATTACTGTGAGTCCGACTGCTTTGGCTATATTAATGGCGCTGTCCACGATTGCAGCATCACGCGGATCGCTGGTCATTTCCCGAACAAACGCCTGATCGATTTTTATCGTCGACGCAGGCATGTTTTTTAGATACTGCAAAGATGAATAGCCGGTGCCAAAGTCATCCAGTGATAAGCCGAAACCGAGATTTCGTAACAGGGCAAGTTGTTTTCGACCGGCTTCCAGATGCTTGATTGCCACTGTTTCGGTAAGTTCTATCGAGATGTCACCGGGCGTCAGTTGAAATTCTTCTGCGAGTGCTATGATGTTGTCCGCAAACTCGCTGGCTTCCAGCTGTGTGGCAGATACGTTGATAGACATAAACAAACTGCTGGCCGATAACAGTGACTGCCATTTCTTCAGTTGTGCAAAGCTCTGGCGCAGTACCCAGTTACCTACAGCGTGTATGTCGCCGTATAATTCCAGCGTTGGTACCAGTTCTGTGGTTTCCAGATTGGCCGGGGTGTCGGCTATCCATCGCAACAGGCACTCACAGCCTACAATTTTGCCGTTTTCCAGAGAGACGATAGGCTGGTAAGCCAATTCAAAGATGTCATCAAATTTTGACTCATTGATGACGTTTACAATCTCGCGCTGTCTGGATAGCGCCATCTGTGCATTTTCAGAGAACAGAAATATCGATCCACGACGATTTTCCTTGGCTTGTAACAGTGCCTGCTCACTGAGCTTAAAAAGCTCTGCAAGGTTCAGCGAGCTGACTTCCTGGACAGCGGCGCCAATTGAACACGTAACGTTGATATCGGACCCTTTGAAGTTTATCGGTCGGGTGATGGCCTCTTGTATTCGATGAATAATATTCTCAGCTGTTTTAGGTGCGATCAGTCCGCACAACACGATAGCAAAGTGATCAGCGTTCATGCGGCCGAGTTGATCTTCTGATCTCAATTCATTGTTTATTCGTGAGGCGACCTCCTGCAGCACGGCATCACCGGCAAAATAACCGAAGACATCATTTATATGTTGGAAGTGATCTATATTCAGTGTGGCGAGGGCGACAAACTCACCGTCCCTGGAATGGCTGTTCTGGAAGTCTGACAGAAAGGTGGTAATCGCTTTTCTATTGGCAGTGCCGGTTAAGGCATCTGTTAATGCCAGCGCATCGAGATCTTCTTTTGCCTGTCGGGTTTCCGCTGTTGATCTGTTGTGCTGCATTTGAAGAGTCAGAAACACCCAGCGATGATAGACAAACAGCAAAGACAATAATGTGGCTAGTAGAAATAGTGCTCCGGGCAGGATCCATCTGTCGTGGTGTGAGCGTATTTTATCGAGAGTTGTAGCAGCCTGCTCAAGCCCGTCCAAAATATTCTGATCTATGGCTTGTTGTAGATTTTTAAGGTTATCGTTACCGAGCACAGGTTTGGTTTTCAGTAATTGCTCAATGGTAGTGAAGTTGTCGTTTAACGAATAGGGCGGATCCGTGTAGATCGCGGCCAGATCGGGGTGGTGGCTCTGGATTTTGCCAAGGCTTTCGTTAAGGCTTTTGTTGATCGTGGTTTGTAACGCTGATAGTTCATTGGCGTGGTTGTTGAGATTCAGCAGGGCGTATCTGTCGGTGGGAGTCGCATCAAGGATTGCCAGCTGTGTTTGCAGTTTGCTGACTAACAGTGTTTGTTTTTGAATCTGTCCGATCTGTGCCAGAAAGCTTGTTCTGTGTTCAATGAATTTCCAGGCGGCAAATGCTGTGGCAAGTAAACATACTGATATTGCGAGAAACAAGCCCTTGTGTCTGCGCTGAGCAATCGACGTAGAAATAGTCACTGATTAATTAATAAGCTGTTCATACTGCATAAGATGGTTTGATTCATGTTTTGATTAACTGCTCACGCCATACATCTGCCTTTTTTTCGCGAGTCATCATAGCCATTGCCGGACTGGAAGAGGGCAGAGACACCAGTCTTGTTTCCGGGCTGGTGGTCAGGCCTGGAAGTACGTGTTTTTTGTACAGTTGTTCTGCCAGCTTACCATTGAATGCAACCACCGTTAACTGTCGATGGGATTTAAAAAATCCGTTGAAATCGTTGCACTTGATGCTTTTTTTGTCGATGTTGGAATCGAGACTGCCCGGCCTCCTGCATTCACTGAGAACATCCCACAGTGCGACGCGGGATTGTTTTACCATGTTGATGTTATCGGTGTAGTTATCGACTGGCGCACCATCGCCGAACAGTGATTGCATAATGAACCAGAATGCATTCTGCGGGTGTGCGTAGTATTTTTGTGCGTTGAGCGATGCTACGCCGGGCATGGAGCCCAGTATTAGCAAGGTCGCGTCCTGCCGGCTTACCGCGGGAAACGCGGTTAGCGTTGAAAGGGTGGTGTCACTCATTGATGCTAGGAGCCCTTGTCGGACCTGGCTCCTTCGCTTAGCAATCTGAAGTAGTCAGCGGCACGTCTGTCATAACCCTTGGGTGTGGTGCTGGGTTTGCCTGTCCTGATACCAGTGAGCCCCTGACTTTCACTGTATACCTGCAGCTCAAGCTGTTCGAGTTGTCGCAGCAGTAGTCTGACTTCGGCATCTATGCGTCGTTGATTTTCATCTCCCGCGGTTTCCTGCAGGCGTCTGGCAATCTCGCTCAGTTCGTCAACCGTAGAATTGGACAGACCTTCGATCGATGAATTCGCCATACTTTCAAGTTGCTGTGTGGCCTCTTCGATCAGTTGCTGCTGACCATCATTAATTTGTACTTCGCTGTTACTTAGTGAGCCCCGGTTGGGTCCCCAGCTGGTTGCTGAGCCGTCTGAGCTCTGTCCTTGCCCCTGTTGTCCTTGCTGACCTTCCTGACCCGGTTGCTGACCACCTTCTTGCGAACCTTCACCCCGGCTGCCTTGCAGTTGCTGTAATTCTCTGTTCTGGCCACCATTCTGGTCGCTGCTCTGGCTGCCATTCTGGTCGCCGTTCTGGCCGTTACGGGACTGATTGAGTGCTTCGGTCAGCGCCTGACGCATTTGCTGCAAAGAGCGCGTCGCGTCGGCTGCGGTGATGCTTTGCTGTTCGGGCTGTGAGGCTTCATCGCTGGCAATCTCCGCCGCCTCTGACAAGTCATTTTGCAGGTTTCTGAGTGCTTGCGTGATCCGTGGCTCACGCAATGATGCCTGCGGTGCCATGCCATCTTCAATCATATCCCCCGAGATGCCCATCAGTTCGGCGGCTTTGTTCTGATCAAGTTCATCCAGTGCCTGTTGCAGTCGCTGCGTGGTCTCGGGTGCATCTTCCTCGAAACGTTTTATGGCATCGGCCATTTGTTGCTGCACTTGCTCGAGCTGTTTTTGCATCTCGCGCTTTTGTTCTGCCAGGTCCTGCTGTTGCTGAGGTGTTAAGCCGCTGTCGAATCGATTGTTTTGTCGTGCCTCCATCGAGCGTCGCATGGCGTCACGAAGCTGTTGTTCGGTGTCGGCCTGTTGTCTGCTGAGATCGCGAACTGCTTCGCTGGCTGCGGATAATTGATTGTTCAGCCGTTGTTTGCGTGCCTCTTCTATGGCATCCAAAGATTGTTGTAGCTTTTCACTGGCATTTTGCAGTGCCTGCTGTTGTTGCTGTTCCGTGGCGTTCGAGTCATTGCTGTTGGCGTTGTCCATTTCGCGCAGTGCGTCTTCCAGGTTTTGAATCGCCTGTCGGGTTTCACTGGCCGATGATTCGCCCTGCGATCCTCCGCTGCTGCCTTGTCCCTGCTGGCCATCGCTTTGAGACTGGCTGTCTGAATCACCTTGCTGTCCCTCACTTTGCTGGCTCTCGCCCTGCTGTCCCTGGCTTTGCTGCCCCTGGCTTTGTTGTGAGTTTTCTGCAGACGCCGATTGTTCTCTTTCCAGTTGCTCCAGCTCGCGTTTTAATTCTTCCAGTTCCCGACGCAGCTTTTCCTGTTCCCAGCGTTCCGCGCTTGATAGCTCGTTTTTGTCCGCAGCCGCTCTCGCGAGTTCCTGCTGACGTTTTGCGAGTTCTTTTAGTTTCTCGAAAGCATCGTCTGCGGACTGATCCTGTGACCCGCCACCGCTTGAAGCCGAGTCAGGGGTTTCGTATTGATTTTTTGCCAGATCCATTTCAAGTTCGTAGATCTCTGCCATATCGCGACCGGCATTGTTGCCACCACCACCGCCGCCGCCCTGACTCTGATTAATCGTAATGTCGTTAAACAATAATTCGCCACGACGCAAAAACTGCAGTGCGCGTTTTTGATGTTGCACCGCCTCTTGCAGTGATTGTGATTCGAGTTGCTCGGCAGATGGGCGCATTGCCTCTGCCGCCTTGCGCATGTAATCGACAAACTGCGCGATCTTCGGGTCGTTGTTCAACAGCTGGCGTGCCTCGGCGCGTTTAGCCAGGGTTTCGGCTTGTTCGGCCAGAGTGTTTTGCAGGTCTGACAGCAGTGTTGCGCTATCGGAAACCAGATCGTCGCCGGCAGTCGTCTGTCTGATACGCAACGGACCACCAATGCCTCTGGATCGAAGGCCGCTTATTCCACCGTTGCCCGAACCGCTGGCAGAACCGCTCCCCGATCGTACAACACCCGCCGCCGCTTCTGCCTTTTGCTGGTCCTTGATGAGATTGAAAGTGGCGACAAGAATTTCTTTCTGGCGTTGGGAAATTTCACCCGGAGGTGGTTCCTGCTGGCCACCGCCGCCCCCCTGACTGGACTGTTGTGACTGCGTGAAGCGACGTTCAAATGGGCGCACATCAATGAACTGGATATCGGTTGAAACCGTTTGTTCGCGATCTGCGGCCTCGGCATAGTAGGTCACCAGGTCGCCTGCCAATAGTGGTGTGCCGTCTTCGCTGCTGAACTCTTCAAGCATAAAGGTGTGCTGATAATCTTCTTCCGCGCTCAATGGTTTCGATGTCCATTCACCGCCGTTTACCGAATAGTGCAGGGTCACTTTTTCTACTGAAAAATCATCGGCGGCCATTGCCGCCACGGTGACTTCTTCAATTGCCGTGGCGTTCCAGTCGCCACCCGGTCGACTGAATTCAATAGTGGGCTCGGCGTCTTCGGTGACAGTGATGGTGTGGAGCGGGGTTAACATGATACGGTCATCGCCAAGCAGGTCGGCCAATTGATATTCGCCGTTTTCATCGCCAACGGTGAGCGTTGCGTTGTAGTGAAGCTGGTTTGACTGCTCGTCTATGGTCAGATCGCTGGCTACCCCGTTGACAAGCAACTCACCATGAGTCAGTGGTTTGTCAGTACGTATCGCCAGATCGACCTGCGTGCCGGCAACTGCTGCGATATCGCTGCCGTTAGCGACCGTGACAGGTTCCCGATCTGTCCACTCCGGAAACCGGTAGGTCAGCTGGATGTTTTCAATTTTTGCCGGTACTACCACTTCAACCGTGAATTGATCGCTCTCGGTAAAGGCGGATGACACATAGTATTCAAGCGGATCACTGACGCCGTACAGCGTGAAGGTAAAATTGCCGTCGGGCTGTCGATTCATATCGACAACTTCCCATTCGTCTTTCGATTTTGCGGCAGCCGGATTGCCATCGTTACCGTTGGGTCGTTTGATGTATAGCTCAGCGAGTCTGGAGTCGAAGCCTTCTGCTGTGGCTTCGATAAACAAGCTGTCACCAAGGCGGATTTTTGTATCTCCCGGCAGCACGGCGATTGATCGTGCCGGCAGAATGTCTGACTGAAACCAACCCAGCCAGAGGTGGTGCAAGCCCGAACGCCATTGTGGCGGCATTGAGGTGAACATCCATGCAGTGAGTACCACCATTGCAGTACCCGCGGCCACAGGCCCGACAATTTCAGACGCAGGTAATAGTGATCTTACAGGGGCGGCCATGGCTTTTCTGGCGGCATCTTTTGCCAGTAGCCCGACAAAGGGAGAGCGGATGTTGCGCCGCTTCATGTCAATATAGGTTTCTGCCCGTCCCTGAAACGCGGGCACGGATGATTCTATTTGAGTGGCGCCGTCGTTGTGTTCCAGTTGTTTAGTCGGATTCCAGAATAAAAAGACAATCAAACCAACCAGTGTAATAAGGACCAGTATTCTGGCGGGATAATACAACCAGTTCGAATAAGCCAGAGTGTCGCCGAATACTGCAGTAAAAAGCGAAATAGTCATCAGCGCAAAAATAATCGCGCTGATAGTGATGGCTACATTCTTAAAGCGCGATCTGCGGCGATAATGACTAAGGTAGTTGTCGAACCGTTGTTGATAGTTCACCCGGTCACGTCGGTTAGTATTCATTTCAGGCCCCTCGTTTTATCCACAAGTGACGGTGACTAAACAGCGACTCAGTCAGCACGATAATAACCAGCAATGGCAGTAGCCAGCGCCAGAATCCCTTGTTAAAGTTTTGTTCGGTGTTGATTGATGCGGTATTGTCAGCGGGTTTGATATCAACAATACTGCGCCATCGGGCAAGTGACCCGTCGTCGATAGTTTGCAGGTTTGATTCACGCGGATCACTGTTCACTGACAGTTTTTTCTTGCCGGTTGCGCTGCGTATTGTATAGATGCCGGCAGTTTCAAGTCTGATCGACCCTTTTTCCGAAAGTGCCGACAATTCCCGCAGCGGAGTGCCGGTCGGGTCAAGGATCTGTGCCCCGGGCGGCAAAGTAACCGCGTCACCGACAGACCGGTAGGGGTTGGTGCTGGTATCGCCTGATAAGTATTCAACCGTACGTATCATAAACGCGACGAATAATGGCTCGACTGCAAGGTTGTTCCAGCCGGTATCCAGTGCGCTTGCAAAAAACAAAGCCCGGCCTTCACCAATCGTTCGTTCGAACAACAGTGGTGAACCGTCTCCAAGGTCGACTATTCTTCGATCAGTGTTCTGCACATTAAGCGGCAGGTAATTTATTACTGATACAGCACGCCAACTGCCAGCTACATCTCTTGTTAACGGGTGGGTGGTATCTATGTTTGCGATAGACCGGGCAGAGACCGGTGCAGCGGCATCGTTGTTTAACTCGTTGCGGGCGGAGTTGGAAATGCTCAGCAGCTTGCGCATCTGCGTGCTGTGCGGTGTGCTGCCGGCAATGATCAGTGCATTGCCTCCGTCGGCGATAAATTGCTGCAGTCTGGTGGCGGCTCTGTCAGAAAGTACGGCGGCGTCAGGCACAATGACAACAGCACCGGCATCGCCTGCAGACAGGTTATCGCCGGCAATGTCTCTCTTGCGATAACGCGGGTCGGATTCAATGGCGGCACTCACATAGTTGCTGGCGATAGATTGCACAGAGCCGCTGACAACTGATACATCGGTTCTGTCTCCGTCGGGCACAGCCAGTGTCCAGACGTCATCGATTGGCAGTTCGTCGTTCGGTGACAGGGCTATTTCTAACTGTCCCTGTGCATTGGTGGTATCTGCCGCGTTAAATTGAAATAACGCCGTAGCGTCGGCGGCCACGGTGATTGTGGTGCTTTCAATAACCGTGTCGTTTGCAGTCACACTGATCTGGCGCTGTGCCGCTTGATCAGAGTAATTGCTCACAAGGACTGAAATATCTGCGAAATTATCTGCCGCGTAGTCGAGCTTCGCGCTCAGTGACAGGTTGCTGTCAGTCGCATCAGCACTTGAGTGGATGGTTAACTTATCAATGCCGTCAATGGCAAGATCAGTAAAGCGTTCGGGCATTGCCGATTGTTGAATATCTGTGACGATATGTACTTCAACGGGCAGCGGGCTGTCCTTAACAGCGCCGCTGATGGCACTGGCGATGCGGCTGTAGTCCAGCCGACCCGATGTGGGTGTCAGTGCGTTTATCTGGTTGCGTGCGCTGCTTTGTGAGAAATCGTTGCTGTCGTCACCGGCACCGGCAGGTTGTACAAAGCGTGAAGCAGCAGCGACGATGGCTACTTCATCACCGTCCGGCAGTGAGTCCAGTATGTCGCCGGCAAGTGTCCTGGTGCGCTGCCATCTTGCAGTATGGCTTTGCGATAGTGAGGTGTCTATGACTACCAGGTGTCTCTTTGCACCTCCACCCAGTAACTTGATGCCCTTGATCACGGGTTCTGCAAACAGCAGTGCCAGCAGTGCCAGCACCAGTACGCGCAAACACAGCAGTTTGCGGTAACGTAGTTTTGTTTGCTTGCTGGACATAGTCTCTGAAGGTTCCAGAAACATGGTCGATCCGAAGTCCTGCAATGGAGGATTATTTGAGCTCAGGCGGTGCAGCAACCAGGGGATCAGTGCTGCCAACAGGCCGGTTAAAAATAGGGGTGCAAGCAAGCTCATGTTGTTACACCGTCTGCACCGGCAGGCGCTGTTGTCACAAGCACTGTGAGTATGCTGAATGCGGGATGTTGATGAAATAATATGGTCATTATCAGCGCCTTTGCTGACGCAGTAACAGGTAGCGGTTCAATAGTTCGTCCAACGGTGCAGAAGTGTTGCACGGTACATAAGTAAATCCGCTTCGAATCGCGGTTCCGGATAAAGTATCTATGTGTTGTGCTATGCGTTGTGGATACTCATCGCGTATAAACTCTGCCGATACTCTCACTTGTGCGCCGGATTCCATGTCTCTCAGAGTGCTGGGCGACTGCATTTTTTTTATGTGTTTTGCGGGTTCGTGTTCGCCACGATCCAGCAGGTGAAACAACACTACTTCGTGTCCGTGGTTAACCAGCGCCTGCAAGTGTCGATTGAGCTCATCCGGATCACAGTAGAAGTCTGAGATCATCACGAATATTCCGCGCTTTCTAATGGTGCCGGTCAAATGTTTCAGGCTGTCGTTTATTTCAGTACCAGAACTCGCGCTGGTGCGTTCGAGCAGAGCAAGCAGTCGGTAGAAGGTGTCCGGGTGCGATAATGGCGGTTGCACGTCGCGAATCTGATCATCAAACAGGGTGATGCCTATGGCGTCGTGTTGCTTGCGAGCCATGTAGGCAAGTGATGCGCAAATGTACTTGCCATACATCAGCTTGCTGACATCCTCTGACTGGTAGCCCATTGATGCACTGATATCGAGAACCAGATTAAGCGCGGTATTGGTTTCACCCAAAAAACGTTTGATGTAAGTGCGGTCGGTTCTGGCGTATACATTCCAGTCAATAAAGCGCGGATCGTCGCCATCGTTGTAGGCTTTGTATTCTGCGAACTCCTGACTGAAGCCGAAAAACGGCGAGCGATGCATGCCGGTGAAAAAACCTTCAACTACCGCCTTTGCCACCAGCTCAAGGCTTGACAGTTGCGCCAGCACTTCCGGACGCAACAAATCTGCAGTCCGTGCTTGCGGACTGTCCGTTGTGTTTTTCCGGTTGTTGTTGCGCGTTGTATTCATTGCTTTGATCTGTTACCCGAGAGTCCTGATCGTTTCACCCAGAATATCTTCCATGCTGACCCCGTCTGAGTCGGCAAAGTAGTTAAGCAGTACACGGTGGCGTAATACCGGTGCCGCCAGTGCGTTCATGTCTTCTTCGGTGACGTGATAACGCCCCTGCATCAAGGCACGCGCTTTGGCAGACAGGGTTAAAAATAGCGTGGCACGTACACTGGCGCCAAACTTCACATAACGCTTTACAATGTCAGGTGCGCCGGGATTGGCAGGGCGGGTAGCTCGCACCAGATTGACCGCATGACGTGCGACCGACTCTGATACCGGTACTTGCCGCACCAGTTGCTGAAACGCCAGTATCTGCGCCGCATCTGTGCAACGCACAGGTGCAGGTAATTTGGTGTTGGAGGTGAAGCGTGCGACGACTTCCATCTCGTCGTCTGCAGCGAGGTAGTCGAGCATCAGGTTGAATAAAAATCGGTCAAGCTGTGCTTCCGGTAGCGGGTAGGTGCCCTCCAGCTCAAGCGGGTTTTGCGTCGCCAGTACAAAAAACGGCTTTGGCAGCTGATGCATGGTGCCACGTACGGTTGCAGAGTTTTCCTGCATAGCCTCCAGCAGGGCAGCCTGTGTTTTTGGCGGGGTGCGATTGATTTCATCAGCCAGCAGGACATTAGTAAAGATAGGCCCCGGTACGAATGACCAGGCACGTCGGCCGTTTTCGTCTTCGTCGATGATATCGGTACCGGTGATGTCTGTCGGCATGAGATCCGGGGTAAATTGAATCCTGTTGAAGTCCAGACCCAGGGCTTCAGATAAGGTTCTGACCAGTAGCGTTTTGGCGGTGCCCGGCATGCCGGTGATCAGACAGTGGCCGCCCACCAGTAAGGTAATCAGCAGGTGCTCGACGACCTCATCCTGACCAACAATGACATGGCCGACCTGGCGGCGGATGTTGTCCATGACATAGCGAAATTCTTCTACGTCTCGTGCGGCGTCCGCAGTTTGGTTGTCACTCAAGATGAGTCTCCCGTAAGTTCAACTAGTAGGTCCTGTGCCTCGCGAAAAAACGGGGCTTGTTCAAGTGCTTGTAAAACGTTTCTTTTGGCGAGCTTTTTATTGCCAAGATTCTGATAGGTTCGTGCAATATTCAGGTACACCACTGATTTGTCATGGGGGTTAAGCCCCAGCAGTGATTTAAATTCCCGCAGCGCACCTTCGTTATTGCCGACGGCCAGATAGTCGTTGCCAAGTCGTTCGTGCAGATCAATATTGTTTGGATGTACCCAGTTAAGTGATTCGAGTACCTCTGTCGCTTTGGCAGTGCGTCCCAGATCACGCAGCCGATGTGCCAGCTGATGGAGCATGTCAGGTTCATGACCGCCGTTCTCATACCAGATTTCCAGTGACTCCACCGCCTGATCACCTTTTCCCAAAGCAACGTAGGCATCGTGAAGCGGTATGTAGGTACTGCCTTTGCCAACATAGGCAGGATAAATTTCATTGGCCTGGGCAGCCAGCGCGATAACGGTTGACCATTGCGAGTCCTGGCTTGCTCGATGCACGCTGGTGACCAGTTCACGCCACTCTGAAAATCTGTTGATCACATGGCCAAGTTCATCGTCGATGTATGTGGTTAACTGTCGATCAAGTGCTTCGCTGCTAATGCCCAAGGCATTGGCTATTGCCTGACCGGTATCTTGACGCTGATCGAACAGTTCAAGCATGCGAACGAGTTTGTCGTGTCCGTATACCTTGCTGATCATCTGGCAGATCAGACCTGCCTGCATGTAGGAAACGGTGACCTGGTTAGGGTAGGTGGGTCTTACAAATCCACTGTCGAGATCGGCCACAGGTAACAATTTATTTTCCTGAATTGCCTGTAGAACATCAACCGGAATATGTCTGCCGCGAAGGGGGCCGGTGGTCCATTCTTCGTAGACAGAGATGCCTTCAGTAAACCACCGCGGCATGCGATGATCGGATTTTTCGATAGTAAACACGTGTGCCAGTTCGTGCCACAGAGTGCTTCCCCAGTGGAAGTCACCGGGTGGTCGCCCTGAAGGGCTGTCCATCGCCAGCAGGTAGCCGAAGGTTACGCCTAACAAACCGACACCGGGTGTGCTGACCGTACGCACGGCAAAGTCATCGTGGTTGGGAAACAGCTCAACAATCAGTGGTTGTTTCAGCGCGAATTCATAACGGCTTGAAAAAACCTTGACTGCGCGTTGGGTGAGTTCTTCAACATAGGGTGCCAGGTACGTCGCTTCGTCCTTGTGCAGGCGCATCACCACAGGAGCTACCTTCTCGCTGCCACCACTTATTGAATAAACGGCTTCGGTGTCCAGGTCTCTAAAGTCATCCAGGGTATCGAGAAGCCGCAGCGTGTTTACGGTGGCGGTGTCATACGGGTCGCCGGTGTAGGCGATTTCAAGATGTTTTTTGGCCCCTTCAATATCGTTTATTCGCAACAGGTTAATGCCTAATTGTGAATGAGCACTCCAATGTGTTGGCTGTACTTCCACGGCTTTTTTCAACAGTGCCACTGACTCGCGATAGCGGTAGTTGATCAGGTGGTAGTGTACCGGGATGAAGTATATGTCGCCGTAGGCCGGGCTATAGTCCAGTGCTTTTTGAACCCATTCGCTGTCTTCGTTGTCGCGCAGCAGGTCTGCAGAAACCTTCAGCGCGTAAATGTCGAGAGGCGTTATATTATTTGCCTCGGCACTGATTAGTGCGCGATCAAGTAATTTGTCCGCGTTGTCGACGTTGCGCGATTCAAGTTCAAGTCGAGCCAGTAAAAGCAGAAGCTCGACATCGTCAGGGTGTTTCTGATGAAGGTCTGACAGCAGCATGCGCGCTTCAGAACCCGATTGGGATAGTAGCGCTGCAACCAGCCCGGTCTGCGCATGCAGGTAGTCGGGGTCGAGTTGTATGGCTTCTTCAAATAATGGTACTGCCTCGCTGGGCTGATGGGTGCTCAGGAACAAACGGCCCCAGCGGGCGCGTATGTGCGGGTTACGAGGTTGTTCAGAGACGGCCTCGCGAAATTTTTGATTGGCATCCCTGGTACTGCCCAGTGCCCAGTGTGCCTCTGCCGCTATAAAGGATGATGGGTCATTGCTTAGTGGTTTAAAGCAGTCAATGGCACCGTCTATATCGCCACGGTCATAGATGTTGTCACATTGCAGCAATCTGGCATCGCGGTTCGGGTCGTATTCTTCTGCTGCAACCGTGCCGGGAAGCAGCAGTGCTGACATACCCAGACACAACGCGATTGCCGCAGGTGTCAAAACATTTGTCTGGTCATTTGTCTGGCCATAGGGGATTAGTCGTCGGGTAAACATATTAGCTTCCTCCCTCATCGATGCTGCGCTGAACATTGGTTAGTTCCAGCATCAGGGTTTGCAAACGATCAAAGTATTCGTCTTCATCAACTTCCTCTTTGCGCGCGCGCAGTGAGTTGATCTCTGATGTTAACGCTTGTCGCTTTGCGAGCATGGCAGGCGAGATTGTGTCTTTGCGCTGTAGCAGGGTACCGTACCTGGCGACTTCGATCTGGTCCGCCAGAGATCCTTCAATTCTGGCGTGTTCCGAGGCCAGTAGTTTCTCGGTGTCATAATAACTATTGACCGCGCGCACGGTGTAGTCGAACATTTCCTGAACACTGATGCTTTCGTCTTTGTTGAGGTCTGCGCTGGTATCGGACAGTGCTTCAACCATGTACATGGGAAAACGCACCGCGTTTTTTTCACGGGGGTTTTTGGTCGCGGTAATGACTACACGATTTTCTGCCGCCAGTGGTTCAAGCAGTGCACCACTGGCGCTGGTCGCGACCACGATCAGTTGTTTTGGAGATTCGATTTTTGCCAGTGCAGTGACAATTTCATCGTCGGTGATATCAGGCCCCGGGATATTAAATTTGTAGTGCTCTCCATCAAAGCTGCCGTGGCCGATTAAAAACAGCTTAAAGACATCTGCATTGTTGCTGACCGGTAGATTTTCCAGCAGGCCCATAATGACATTGCGCTTGGCGGCATCACCGCGAACCAATATTACATCCTGAGGGCTTTGTGCGATATTTCTTGCCTCGTCGGCTATGGCGGTTGCATAGCGTTCGAATTGCTCGGTGTAATCTGCATTGCCACCCAGGCCGCTGATGACGACGGTGACGGTAGACGCCATTGCTGCGGGGGCTGCCAGCACCAGCAACAGTGCGCTGATAAATGATTTCATAGCTTCCCCCATAGCATGCGTAGCACCCATTCAAAGAGCTTTATCCCCAGCAGTAAGATAAAGAAAAACGGCATGTTCCAAAGTGGCAGGCTTTGCAATCTGACAATTCCATTGCGCGCTGAGCGAATCGCCGCGGGAATACCGTCGGCGTTGCTGCCGGTCCAGTATTGTCCACCGGTGGTGTTGGCTATTCGTTTTAAAAAAGCCGCGTTTTGTGGCAGACCATAGCTCTCGGCGATACCGTCTTCGCGGTTTATCCATCGTGTAGCGGTGGCTATTGGACTGTCACTGAGCGTTTCTTCAGAGTCGGCAGTGTTGCCGCTCTGGCTTTCATAGGCGTTGACATCGATTTGCCAGCTGCCGGTGTCGGTAGCCTCCAGTGTGGCGTTGAATTCACCGGCGTTTTCAGGATTAGGGGTCAGTGCAATCGTTTGTTGTGTGCCATCGGGAGAGGTAACGTTTGCGGTAACCACGCTGGTCGAATCGGATTCAAATTCGGCGTTTAGCAGGTTTGCACTGATCTGCAGCGATGAATTATCGAGATAGCTCTGTTGATCAGTGACAATGGTCATGCGTTCGGTGGCGGTGGCACCAATGGTTTGCAGTAATTGTTGCCAGAAAATTTCATGGCGCTGATCTTCCGATGGCATTTGCATTTGCCACCGCCATGTACCACTGCTGGCCAGAAGATAGCTGCTGCCATTGCCGTAGTGCTGATACGTCAATAGTGGATAGTTGCCGTCTGGCAGTGCGGCGGTTAATAAAGTGTTGGCACCGGGCTTTAACGAGTCGAAACGCTGGAAGTCTGCCAGTTCGGGTAGTTCCTGCCAGAGTTGGCTGTTGGTCTCCGGGTCGGGACTGAGTCTGGTGATGGCAGACAGGCTGCCTGCACTGGTAAGCGAGGCCTTTGCACGAATGCGTTCATAAGCGGGTCGGGATTGCGGTGTAATAACTGCGGGCAGTGCGTCGGCTACCGGGCTGTTTTGCCAGCCACCGTCTGACAGCGCGTTGTTACCGGCAAGCATTAACAACGCGCCGCCGCGCTCTGAAACGTAGTCGTGCAGGAGTTGATGCTGAGTGGTGTTTAGCGAGATAGCTTCAACGTTGCCGATAATCACGGCATCGTAGGCGTAGAGCTCTTCCTTGCTGACCGGAAAACCGTTGGCGTGTTGTTCCGGGTTGTCTATGCCTTGTCGATAGAATTTATTGGGTGTGGTACGAAGTATAGTGACCAGTGCCACGCCTTTGGATTTTGCAACGGCGCGGCGAATAAATTTATATTCCCAGCGCGGTTCTCCCTCAAAGTAAAGAATGCGTCTTTGTTTTTCCTCGACCTGCAGCAAGCGGCTTCTGCTGTTGTTTTGCAATACGGTGTCAGAAGCAGCGGCTTCAACTTCGAAGCGAAGTTCCTTTAGACCGGCGTCAGTCGCATCGATGTCTATGCCCACGGTGATCTCGCCCGCGTTTGCAGGCAGAGTCTGATCCTGCAAGGCAATAATGCTATCGCCGGCGTAGACTTTTATCCGCGCTGATTGATTGCTTGCAGAACCACCGTGCCTGACGGTGACAGTGGCTTGTTCGACCGAACCGGGCAGTGTAGTGGTGGCCAGCTCTACATCGGTGATTTCCATATCTTCCGGCATGGATTCGCGGCCGATACCAATAGTGTGGACAGGTACATTGAACCCTGCGAGCTGCTCCCAGAAACTCGATTCCGGATTGTTGCTGTTAGCGGTAAATGCCTGGGAGTTGTCACTGCCGTCGGTGGCGACAACAATGGCGGCAAGCGGTTGCGCGCGTGCCTGGTCGAGGACCTCCAGCAATGATCCTGTGATATTGCTGCGGTTGGCGGGTGGACCGACAGTGTCAAGGCTCTGCGTCCATTCCAGTTGCTCGCCAAAGGTGGCAAAACTCAGCGTGAAATTGTCTGCCAGTGAGTCGCTGATGTCATCGTTTATGGTGCCCAGCGCGTTTTGAATTCGTGATTTACCCTGATGTTGATATTGCATGCTGGCCGAGTTATCCAGCAGCACAGCAACAGCGTTTTCACCGGAGCGTACGGTTTTTACACCGAGCACCGGCTGCCAGAACATGGTCACTAGCAATCCGGCCGCGGCAGTTTGCAACACCCACAGTATTGACAATTTCGGCGCCGACAACTGACGGCGTTGTCGCCACAGGCTCACCCCCAGAATAATCGCCACGATGGCGATCAGGGTCCACAGCAGCCAAAGCGGATAGCCGGACTCAAAGCTCAGTGAACCTGCGTCGAAGTCGGTTTCCGGATATTTAAACAGCCACTCAAACATGATGTCGGTGACCCCTGGAAAATGTAGCCAGTGTTATGTGCCTTTTTGTAATTGCCATTAGTGAGTCATTGAATAGATGACATAGTTCACTGCAAACCGGTATGCCATCGCTGAATAGGGCTGCGGGTACTCGGGCCAGTCCGCATGTTCCCAGGCATCGCCAAGGTCCATGTTGAAATTTATGGCAACCATTATGCGGTTGTCATCATCGCGGATAGCGCGCCAGTGTGGAATATTGCCACCGCGTTCCCATGTTCGACCTTCCCGCAGTGGCCGCAGTCCCGGTATCTGGGTGTGGTCGTCGATGTCATAAAGTACATGGAAAATGTCGTCGTCACGCTTTAGTTCTTCTATACGTCTGTCCGGGAAGACCTGGTTCAACGCATATGCAAAGTTGTCCCACTGAAATGGTCCATGGAAATCGTCAACCATCAAAAATCCGCCTCGCAATAAATACTCACGCAAACGGGCCGCTTCATACTCACTCAATGTTAATGAACCCACTTCTACTGCATACAGCCACGGGTAGTCGAATAGTGTGTCGTCCGACAACTGCACCAGTGCGCCTTCTTTGTTGGCATCGACTCTGGTTAGCCTTGACAGTCCGGCCAGTAAATGTGTTTCTGCCTCGGGCCAGTCAACGCGCCAGCGCGGGCCCCAGCCTGCTGAATCCACGCCATTGTAAATCAGTCTTGCGAACGCAAACTCGTGAGGATTGACGAACCAAAGCGGTTTAGTGCTGAGGGTGTCAGGTGAGGTCACGGTTTGTGCAGACGCAACCCCGCTAAGTGCAAGAAACAGTGCCAAAATGCAGCGATTCATCGAAATAGTCCGCAGTACGCCCCCCGAGTGCAGTGGTTCTGTGTCATAGCTTACGCAAAGTGAGCCTTTAGTTGTGACATACCTTAGTATGACAGCGACCATCGAGACAGTATAGCGACGATCGGGCAGCGTATTAATTGCCGATTGTGAGGTTTCATGGCAGCATGCTGCCAATCTGTTGGCGGCGGTATTGACCCGCGCCGTTATCCACTGTTCAGCTCCGGGCAAAGAGACCAAAACTATGTGTGCAGCACAGGTGTCAGAGACGTTGATGCCAGGTCCATTGATGATCGATATCGAAGGAGTCTCTCTGACGGATACCGATCGCGAATTGATTAAACATCCATTGGTGGGCGGGGTGATTCTGTTCACCCGTAACTACCGTAACAGGGTTCAACTGCGAGCGCTAACCGATGCTGTCAGGGCGGCCAGACCGGGGCCGCTGCTAATTGCGGTTGATCACGAGGGCGGTCGTGTGCAAAGGTTTCGGGACGAATTTACGCGCATTCCCGCGATGCGTTTTTTCGGCCGGCAATATGACATCGATCCCCATGCCGCCAGCGTCAGTTGCACAGATGCCGCGATGTTACTGGCCTGGGAGCTTCGCGAGTGCGGACTGGATTTTACGTTTGCGCCGGTTGTCGATATCGATCATGGCTGCTCCTCGGTTATTGGTGACAGAGCGCTGCACAGCAACGCGCAGGCAGTCACTGATCTGGCCGCCGCAGTGATAGAGGGCTTCAGGCGAGCCGGTTGCGCCAGCGTACTAAAGCATTTTCCGGGGCATGGCAGCGTTGTCGCTGACACTCATACCAGCATAGCCGTCGACCCGCGAACCTACGACGAAATTGACAGCACGGATTTAATCCCGTTTCGCCATTTGTGCCGCTATGCCACTGCCGTGATGCCGGCTCATGTGGTTTACGAATCAGTGGATACTCAACCGGCCAGTCTGTCGGCGGTATGGCAACGGCAGATATTGCGTGACAAACTGGGTTTCCAGGGTGCAGTTATCAGTGATGATCTGAGTATGTCAGCCGTCGCGAATATCGCCCCGCAGGCAGAAACGGCGACTGTGGCGCTGCTTGCCGGTACTGATCTGGCGCTGATCTGCAATGACCGGCCGGCAGTACTTGCCGCGCTTAATCACACGGGTTTGCCAATCGGTGATGCAGATTCAGTACGTCGTCGGTTATCATTGATGGCCTCTGAGGTCGATGCTCCGGATGCAGCAACGCTTGCCAGAATTGCAGGTGCTCTAAATGCTGTTGCGTAACGATTGATCAAAAACTCATAAGTCAGATACTGATGCAGGCGTTTTCAGTGTTGGCGCACAAGAAATTCCAACGGAGCCATTATGGCAATTATCGCAATCATTGGCGGCACCGGTCTGACCAACATGCCCGGTCTGACCATCGAACGTCGACAAATGGTCAAAACCATTTATGGAGCACCCTCCAGTCCGTTGATTCACGGGCAGCTTAACGGCAAAGAAGTGATCTTTCTGGCGCGCCATGGTCGTCGTCACACCATACCGCCGCACATGATTAATTATCGTGCAAATTTAATGGCGCTGCATGAAGTGGGTGTAACCCATGTGATAGCGCTGGCGTCGGTTGGGGGTATAGCCGATGACTGCGAAGATAAAAAGATTGTCATACCCGACCAGATCATCGACTACACCAATGGTCGTGCACACACATTTCATGGTGCCAAAGACGATACCTTCGAGCACATAGATTTTACCGAACCCTATTCGGCTTCAGTGCGTGAAAAACTCATTGAAGGCTGTAAGGCGGCGAAAGTACCGTTTGTGGCTGATGGTGTATACGGTGCGACACAGGGCCCAAGGCTTGAAACAGCCGCCGAGATCCGACGGATGGAAAATGATGGTTGCACTATTGTAGGTATGACCGGCATGCCCGAGGCATCGCTTGCGCGTGAGCTGGGGATGGAATACGGATGCTGTGCGATGGTGGTGAACAGGGCGGCTGGTAAAGGGGTTAATGGAATTAATTTCAGTGAGGTTGAGAAGAATATAGGGGAGAGTGTGGGGAATGTTCAGCGGGTGTTGGCGGAGACATTAAGTGGGGGCGTTGCGCACTAGGCGGGGTTTTTTT
>CAKZVB010000268.1 GCA_937922015.1 uncultured Granulosicoccaceae bacterium | reverse complement strand
GACACAGTTGGATCAGGGTTCACTCTCCAATAGGTCTTGTTTCGACCATTCAGGTTGTATTGTGACTCTAACACGTAAGTGGCACTATCGAGTCGTGGTGAGGCTTGTACCGCGATAGTAGTGCCGTCAGTTGTGATGGATTGAATGTTAGGGAAGTCAAGAGGGCCGCCAGCATTAACGTAGTCAATTGGTATGCCGTTAGGAACTATTGTATTGGTGCTAACAGTGTCGCCCTGGTCTGGGTTGATAGTGCCGCCCTGGCCAGTACAGTCTGCAGGGTTTGCGTAGTCATTCAGACAAACCGCAAGTGCAGCTTTGATCGGGCCTGTCAGCGAGACGATTTCAGCAAACTTAGCACGCTTGGTGTATTGAGAATACTGAGGAACAGCGATCGCTGCCAGAATACCGATAATCGCGATAACGATCATCAGTTCGATTAGTGTGAAGCCTTTTTGAGCTTGTTTGTACATATACCTGTCTCCAGAGAAGTATAAAAGTAAACGTTTAAAATAATTGAATGAGCAAGCGCCCTTCGGGATGTTTATCGCCTTTTCAGGTAGAAACTGAATAGTCTGTTAGGAGGCAGGTGGGCAGATATAGTGGTTGGAATCCCAAAAGGGAAGTTAAGTCTAATTAAATTAGTGAGTTATCTACAGATGTGAAAAAGCTCAGCTTTTAGGTAATTGGCGGGATTTTGGTGGTTGGCTGCAGACACTGAATCCTATAGGCCTGTCCGAGAATGAGGGACGTAACGGGGATGTGATATTTTTTCTTGGGGGCGCGTAGCTTCGGAATGTTTGATCGATTGCGGCGAACTGTTGTTTTCTTTGACTACATTGATCCTCTAAGCTGGCCATAATAGCGTTTCCGCAGTGGGTCATTCTTTTTCGGACAGACTCCTAGCCGCGGATACTGGTGAATACTCTCAAATCGGGGTGTCCCGGTGCCTTGGCTTCAAGTGACTTTACTGTTTCTGCCGCCAGTGTTCGGTTGCCCAGTGCTATGTATGCACGTGCCATCAGGGATAAAGCGTCTGCGGCATAAGGGCTGTCAGGATATGTCTCAAGCATGGTATTGACGCGATTGATAACAGCGACCATGGCGCTGCGCTCAAAGTAGTATTCTGCGGTGCTTAACTCGTGCCGCGCCATTTCATTTGTCAGTAAATCCATTCTGGCTTGTGAATCCTCAGCGTAGCTGCTGCCAGGGAATCTGGTGACCAGTGTTGAAAAATCGCTTAACGAGCCGCGCAGTGCTGATTGATCCATACGGTAGAGCTTGCGGGGCACCAGGCTTTCAAACACAGATTTCCCGCGTGAAAAATTAGCCAGACCTTTCAGGTAGTAGGCATAATCTGCCTGCTCGCTCTGTGGATAGAGTTTTAAAAACCGGTCGGCAGCGGCAGTAGTGCTGTCATATTCTTTAAGTTTGTAATACGCATAGGTAATATCCAGTCGAGCCTGGGCTGCATAGTCGCTGAACGGGAAGGTCGCTTCCAGATTGTTGAAGTCCTGTACTGCTGACTCGTATTGTTTTCTGTTCAGCAGTGCTTTTGCTTTCAGATACAATTCGTCTGCGGAGTCCGGAGCCGGGTTATCAGTTGATATTCGAACGGGTGAGGGGCCGGGATCGTCTTCGGTTTTAGGATTGGTGCTACATGCACCAAGTGCTACGGCGATTGCTATGAGGGTCGGGATAGCAGGGTTCATAATGCGCGTGGCTCGATAATTATTTGCAGAACGCCCATTATATAGGGCTGTGACGGGCTGGCGCCTTGCGATCCAGTCAGTGTTGAATTTAATCTTCCAGGGGAATTGAAATTACGCTACAAAGGCTGGAAATCCAGATTCCGGAGCATATGGCAGGTAGTCGCTTTGATCGGGTTGCTGCAGAGCTGATCGAAGACTATTCGCGCGCTCGTCTGCAAATCTGGATCAAAGACGGGACGATCACCGTTGACGGTCAGTCGGTAGCCCCCCGGCACCGTGTAAAAGGCGGTGAATGGCTGATTGCCGAGTTGCCGGAATACGTGGCCCCTGACAGTGCGGTTGCCGCTCAGGCCATACCGCTCGACATCCATTATGAGGATGAACATATTCTGGTGATCAATAAGCCGGCGGATTTTGTAATGCACACCGCTCCCGGCAACTACGAAGGTACACTGCAAAACGGCCTGCTGAGCTACGATCCGGCGCTGGCCGGGATTCCGCGCTCAGGTATCGTACACCGGCTGGATAAACAAACCAGTGGTCTGGTGATGGTGGCCCGCACATTGATTGCACACAATAGTCTGGTGCAGCAGCTTCAGGAACGCACGGTACACCGGGTTTATGATGCTATTTTGACGGGCGTCCCTGTTGCGGGCGGTACGGTAGACGAGCCTATTGGACGACACCCTGTCGATCGCAAGCGGATGAGTGTCAATGAGCGCGGAAAACCTGCTGTTACTCATTATCGGGTGGCCCGGAAGTTTAAGCGTCACAGTCACGTGCGAGTAAAGCTGGAAACCGGTCGCACCCATCAGATCCGTGTGCACATGGCGCATATCCGATATCCGCTGATCGGCGATGTGGTCTACGGCGGCAGAAGACAAATTCCCGGTGGCGTAGGGAATGAAGTTAAAACGGCGGTAATGGCGTTTCCACGTCAGGCGTTAAATGCGTCTGAGTTAGGCATACAACATCCCGCCGACAACCGGGAGATGCAATGGACCGTGCCTTTGCCTGAAGACATGCAGCAGTTGCTGAGCGTGTTGGCGGCAGACGGTGACGATGGATAAATTCCTGATTCCGCAGTGGCCGTCACCTGAGAGGGTAAGGGCCATAAGTACCACCAGAACAGGCGGGGTAAGTAGACGGCCCTACGATGGCCTGAATCTCGGGGTTCATGTGGGCGATAGTCCTGAAGCGGTGCGTGAAAACCGCCGCCTGCTGGAGTCAGCGTTAGGGCTGCCGGGCAGTCCGGTATGGCTTAATCAGGTGCATGGCACAGATGTCATCTATGTTGATCGTGCTACTGCCGGCGTGCAGACAGCGGATGCCGCCTGGACTGATCAGCCCGGGTGTGTGTTGTCGGTGATGACGGCAGATTGTCTGCCGGTATTATTGGCATCGAAATCCGGCGACGTGGTGGCTGTGGCACACGGCGGGTGGCGTGGTCTGGTGAATGGTATTTTACAAAAAACGGTTGCAGCTCTTCCTGTCCGGACTGATGAAATACTGGCGTGGCTGGGCCCGGCTATTGGGCCATCGAAGTTTGAAGTGGGTGCGGAAGTCAGAGACGCTTTTGTGAATATCGATTCTGCATTTGCTGCTTGCTTTCAGCTCTCGGCGCAAAGCACGGATAAATTTTTTGCCGACATTTTCCGGATTGGTCAACATTGTTTGCATGATGCCGGGGTGACCGGAGTGTTTGGTGGGGGCGTTTGCACGTTTGAGCGGCAGGAGAGCTATTTTTCACATAGACGTGATCAGGGCAACACCGGACGCATGGCCTCATTGCTATGGATGGATCACCGGATCAGTTGAAGTATTGTTGCCCCGACCTCATATAACACCGCATTGAAGAAACTTTTTTGAGGGCATTTTTATGCGAATGGACAAGCTTACCAGCAAGTTCCAGCAGGCGCTTCAGGATGCGCAGTCACTGGCGTTGGGACGCGAACATCAATTTATAGAGCCATGTCACTTGTTGATTGCATTTCTTGATCAGCAGGGTGGTAGTGTCAGGCATTTGTTAACCCAGGCGTCTGTCGATGTAAACGGACTTCGATCAGCGCTTGGCAAAGAGATTGATCGCCTGCCCCAGGTCTCAGGGGCCGGTGGTGAGATGCATATCGCAAAAGATCTGTTGAAGCTTTTAAACACCACGGATCAGTTGTCGCAAAAGAAAAACGATCAGTACATTTCCAGTGAGCTGTTTATTGTTGCCGCCATGCAGGATAAAAACGGTGAACTGGCAAAATTAATTGGCCGGTTTGGCGGTAATCAAAAGCGTATAGAAGAGGTGGTTGAAGCGGTACGCGGTGGTCAGTCCGTGTCTGATCAAAATGCCGAAGAACATCGCCAGGCGCTGGAAAAATTCACCATTGATTTAACAGAGCGGGCAGAGCAGGGCAAGCTTGATCCGGTCATTGGGCGTGATGATGAAATACGCCGTGCTATACAAATCCTGCAACGACGCACCAAGAATAATCCGGTCATGATCGGTGAGCCCGGTGTGGGTAAGACCGCAATCATTGAAGGTCTGGCTCAGCGTATTATTAAAGGTGAGGTGCCAGAGGGTGTAAAGGGCAAGCGGCTATTGTCCCTTGATCTGGCGGGTCTTATTGCCGGTACTAAATTCCGCGGTGAATTTGAAGAGCGTCTGAAAGCATTGCTAAATGATCTTGGCAAGCAGGAAGGTCAGGTCATACTCTTTATTGACGAAATTCACATGATGGTTGGTGCTGGTAAGGCCGAAGGGTCTATGGATGCCGGCAACATGTTAAAGCCCGCGCTTGCACGTGGAGAATTGCATTGTATAGGTGCGACCACCCTTGATGAGTATCGCGAATACATCGAGGAAGACGCGGCACTTGAACGTCGTTTTCAAAAAATACTGGTTGATGAACCCAGCGTTGAAGACACCATAGCCATTTTGCGAGGTTTAAAAGAGCGTTACGAAGTGCATCACGGTGTGGATATTACTGACCCGGCAATAATAGCGGCAGCCACGTTGTCGCATCGCTATATAGCAGACCGTCAGTTGCCGGATAAAGCGATCGATCTTATTGACGAGGCAGCCAGTCTCATTCGCATGGAAATCGATTCCAAGCCCGAGGCGCTCGATATACTTGAACGCCGCATTATTCAGCTAAAGATCGAGCGCGAGGCATTGTCGAAGGAAGAAGACGAGGCATCACGTAAACGCCTTGCCGAACTGGACAAAAAAATTGAAGGTAAGGAAAAAGAGTTTTCAGATCTGGAAGAAATCTGGAATGCTGAAAAAGCCGCTGTGCAGGGCACAACGCATATTAAAGAGGAGTTAGAGCGTGCCAGAGTCGAGCTGGAGACAGCCACTCGAGCGCGTGATTTTGAGCGTTTATCAGAGCTGCAGTATGGTCGTATTCCGGAGCTTGAAAAACAACTGGCTGAACAGGCAGACAACCCTGAGCAAACCGAGTTTCAGTTGTTGCGCAGCAGTGTTTCTGCAGATGAAATAGCAGAGGTCGTCGCGCGCTGGACTGGCATACCGGTCAATAAAATGCTTGAAAGCGAGCGTGAAAAACTACTGCAGATGGAGGATGAAATTGGTCAGAGGGTGATTGGGCAGAGCGAAGCGGTGATCGCGGTGTCAGATGCGGTTCGCCGATCCCGTGCCGGACTTGCACCACCGGAAAGACCTAATGGTTCATTTTTGTTTCTTGGACCGACAGGTGTAGGTAAGACTGAATTGACCAAGGCGCTGGCAGATTTTCTGTTCGACAGTTCTGATGCGTTAATCAGACTTGATATGTCAGAGTTTATGGAAAAGCACTCTGTGGCCAGATTAATAGGCGCCCCACCGGGGTATGTCGGCCATGACGACGGGGGCTACCTTACGGAGGCGGTTCGCAGAAGGCCATACTCGGTGGTACTGCTCGATGAAGTGGAAAAAGCCCACCCTGACGTATTTAATATTTTGTTGCAGGTGCTCGATGATGGCAGACTTACTGACGGGCAGGGCAGAAC
>CAKZVB010000267.1 GCA_937922015.1 uncultured Granulosicoccaceae bacterium | reverse complement strand
CAATAGCAGGTGGAAATCCGTTAATAAATTTTGCAATGGTATCCGTCAGTGTATCCTGCGCCGGATCGATGGTGACCAGTAAAGACACTTTTCCGTCATCTAAAGCTCCAACGAGAACCCCGCAATCGACCAGCGCCTGGTGTGAGGAAAGACAACTGCCGAGGAACTCCCTTTGCTGCTTAAGCAGAAGTACCTGTCTGATGGATTGAAAATCCTTAATTTGCAAACTAACGATCGCGTACTGCGTATCACCATTATTGTCCAGCCTGTGCTGAAGTTCTGCAACAAATGATGCCTGATTCAGCAACCCGGCAGAATCGTGTGAATAGCAGGTTTTCAGCCAAGCTTCGTAGGCGGCATCAACCTCTTGAATCAACGCGACAGAATCCCAGGGCTTTGTCAGAAACTTGCGCGCTCCACCCTCGTTGATCGATCGGATAACGGATTCCTGATCACGATTACCACTGAGAATTATTCGGGACATTTCAGGACGGATTTCAGCCGCCAAAGCGAGTAAATCCGCACCCGGAACACCAGGCATATTGTAATCCGAGACAAGTACCGCAATTGGTCTTTCGCGAATAATTTCCAGCGCTTTCGCTGCATTTTCGGCTAACAACACCTGATAGTCTGTCGCGAAGAATACTCGTTTCAGTGCCGACAGAATATTGGGTTCATCATCAACAAATAATACCAATTTATGCATTGAAACATCTCTAAAATTAGACGACAAAGTACTTCTGAAAGTGATTGCACTCGGCAAACTGGCAGGTCCAATTTATTACACAACTCCCTGAAAATAGCGGCTACGTCACATATTCTTTAGACATAATTAAGCCGTGTATCAATTTCCCATGCAAGACCCAACGAATTCAAGCCCAGGCTAATTTAGTAAAGCTACACAGTTATGGGCCGATAGCCAACTGAGAAGTGGCTCACACTCAGCTGCTACATTGTAAGGTAGATCACATGAAAGGCATCGTATTCAACCTGATGGCAGAAATGGTCGAAGAAAAATTCGGTCTGGAAGTCTGGGATGCATTATTGCAGGCAACTCAACAGGATGGCGTGTTTGTCTCCACTGAAAAATATCCCGATGAAAAACTATTCGAACTCGTAGCAGCTGCCAGTGAGAAGTCGGGAATACCGGCAAACGACCTTGTCAAGGCCTTCGGGGAGTATATGTTCCCTCACTTTTATCAGCAGAACCAGAACTTCTTTAAACCCGACATGACGCTCAAGGAATTCCTGCTGACCGTTGACCGGGTTATTCACGTAGAGGTTCGTAAATTACATCCTGACGCCAGCCTCCCCGAGTTTAAATACGTCGATGAATGTGATGAAGAACTAACCATGCTGTATAATTCACCACGTAAACTCTGCATGTTGGCTGAGGGATTAATCGCCGGTGCCGCGACTCATTTCCAAACTGAATATACACTCGAACACAATGAATGCATGCACGATGGCGCTGAGCACTGCAAACTGCACCTGAAAGTAGCCTGATTGTCAGTTTCGAAAATATACAGAGTACGATATTGCAATGGAAACCGACGTACTTCAACGTGCTCTCGATCGGGAAAAAGCCAGGCGCCTCAATGCAGAGAAATTACTGGAAGACAAATCACTCGAGCTATATCTATCATACGAGTCTCTGAAGGAGTCCCATGAACAGCTAAGCACTGCGCTGGAAGAAGTAAAAAGAAAACAACACCAGCTTGTGCAGTCTGAAAAGATGGCCTCCCTGGGTGTGATGTCGGCTGGCGTCGCCCACGAGATTAATAATCCGCTGGCCTTTGTATTCAGTAACGTCAATTCCCTTGAGCATGCCGTTACGCAATTTGTGAAATACAACGGACATGTGAAGGCGCTGCTTGATGCTAAGACAAACACCGAATCCAAATCGAACCTTGAAACGCTAAGCAACTTCGCCAGGGATTCTGACCTCGATTACCTGTTCGAAGACTGCGTAGAACTCATAGCAGAAACAAAAGACGGGATTAGCAGGGTCAAGTCCATCGTAAGCGGTCTTCAGTCATTTGCCCGTACAGACTCTGACAATATGGAGACAGTCGACGTCCACGAATGTATTAAAAATACACTTAAACTTGCCCATAGTCAGATCAAGTACAGTGCCACTGTAATTGAGGATTTTGGCGAGCTGCCTGAAATCAGAGGCTACCCGGGTAAACTTGGACAAGTCATTCTGAATCTAATCGTCAACGCCATTCATGCGATGGGCGACGCGCAGGGGCAAATCACTGTCACAACCCGGCTTCAGGACAGCCACGTGACCATCGCCGTCACCGATACCGGTTGTGGCATGACACAGGAAACAATCGATAACATATTTATGCCATTTTTCACCACTAAAGAGGTGGGCAAAGGCACCGGCCTGGGTCTGGCTATTTCTCACGGCATAATCGAGGAGCATCGAGGTTCTATTACTGTTGAGAGCAAGGTAGATATGGGCACCACCTTTACACTGACTCTTCCGATAGACCCTGAACAAATCAACGAAATTCAGGCGGCAGCGTAACGTTGCTGCTACAACTTTCTCAGTAAGCCCGCTGCATTGCGGCTTCACTGACACGAAAGCCTGTAGATACAGGAGTAAATGAGCTCCTTATACCGACCATTCTAATGCACCCCGTGCTCCTCTGAACGAGCTGTTCGCATCAGCTCATATAGTGCATTCAGGACATCAATTTTGTAGATAACGCCAACAACTTCAATACCGGCTGCACCCGTCTTAACCACTGGCGCGTAGCTCTTATCCATCTCATTAAACGCCTGCTGCGCTGCAAGAAGGCTGGTACTTTGCGGCACACTATGCAGCGACCCTCTGTCCGGCGTCTGGCACGCATTGCTACCTGTAGTAGCCCGGCCAAGCATATCATCGGTAGAGACACTGCCACAAAATCTGCCATCCGCATCGACGATCATCGCCACGTTACAACGGCTGGACAACATGCTGGCTTCAATTTCTGACGATGTCGCTGCCGGTGATACGACAGAATATTTTTGCAGCACCAACGCATCAATAGTGCGGGTTCGCATCAGACTTTGATCACGCCCGGTGCGTAGATTGATTCCCCGCTTTTTTAACTGCCAGCGAAAAAACGACGCGTGTGGCAGACGCTGCATCAGAGTGCTGGCCATCGCCGAGGCCAACATCACTGCTATCACAAGATCGTAGTCAATAGTCAGTTCAAAGACGATCAACAAGGTTGATATCGGCGCACCCAGCATGGCCGATGCCACGGCCGCCATCCCAACCACAGAATAGACTCCCTGACTGGACGCATGCGCTGGTGCTAATGTTTCGATCACAAACCAAAAAACGGCTCCCAGCATTGCACCGATAAACAAAGCCGGGCTAAATACCCCGCCGCAAAAACCACTCCCAAGCGCTATTGCCCCGCCAAGCACTTTCGCCACCAGCAAGGCGGTTATTAGTGCAATTGGCAGTCCTTCATTCAACGCCAGCGAAGTGCCTTCATAACCTACCCCGAGACTAAGCGGATAATACAAAGCCATAGTACCGATAAATACGCCTGCGATACCCGGACGTACAAACAGTGGAATACGCGATTGTTTCCAGATCCACTCCGTACCGATCACAAGATAGATAAACAACTGCACTACCAGCGCCGCGGCAAAACCCAGCAACGCGAAGGCAGCAAGCTCCCACAAAGAGCTTATAGTGAAGTCCGGCAGACTGAACTCGGCAACGTTGCCATACTCACTGTGGCGGATAATAACAGCCCCCATTGCCGCTATCACTACAGGTGCAAATACCCGCAGAGAGTAGTAACCAACAATAACTTCAAGTGCAAACAAAACACCAGCTATCGGCGTATTAAATGAAGCCGTAACCGCAGCAGCGGCGGCACAACCCAGCAACGTTATGGCCTGGCTTCGCTCCAGATCCAACCGCTCAGCAAGCCATGCCGTTAGCGAAGCACCAATATGTACCGCAGGACCTTCGCGACCCAAAGGTGCACCCGATCCCAATGACACCCATGTGGCAAGTGCCGCTATTCCACCAGTGCGGACATCCATTCGGCCGGCTCGCATTGCACTTGCCTCCATCACATCGGCGATGCCATGGAATCTTTGGCCCGGTATATTTCGTAACAACACACCGACAATAACGCCGCCAAGAATAGGCGCTATAAAAACAGACCAGTCAGACTTAGCAGCGAGCCAGCCAATTTTGTCTGCACCGTAGCGCGCAAACACCACATCCTGCAGTGCGCTGATACACTCGATAAGCAGGACTGTTGAGACGCCAACCAGCAGACCGGTAAACAATGCCAGCAGAAAAAAACCGGACTGCAGCCTGAAGAATCTTTTAATTTTCATCAATACGTTGCATGGTTATCACTGGCTGGCAACTGATCCGCTTCTATCCGAAACTTCTAGCCAGGCAACTTATAACCTATCCTGAATCCACCGAAATGAGTGCCATTAACATAGATAGGAGCAGACATATCAAACATGATTTCTCCAGTATCCCGACGGTGAACCTGAAGCATATAATCTCGTTGATGGCGACCCACTGTGCGTCCCACATGATCAGAGAAAATCCGTTTGGTTCTATTGCCCACCAGATCTGTACTGTAATCCCCGGTCAGCGGCTGACAGTGCGCCCGGACATGAGTGGGCACGTAGCCATTGCAATCAGCCGCCATGGCAAAAGCAATACCGGCATCCAGTTCAAATATGGGCTCCTGTATTTCCGGCAAATGGCGATCACAAAATGCGTCGAAGCCGGTATTATGCTTCTGCGGATCAGTGCCGTTGATAGCCGTATATGTCGGGTTAAACAAATCATCTGCAGACACCTGACCGTTTTCTATCCCCCATTCAAACAGTCGCCCTATCGTCCGGGCCGCACTGCACGCTTCCTGAGCCATGGCACGATGAAAAGGATGTGTAAATTCGTCACCCGTGATGGAGAACATTTTAACGGTCTCCATTAAATATCCGGCGTCGTAGTTCAGCTCATCTGAGATACCCAGCACTTCTTTCGACATCCGTTCATTTTTCTGTCCAAAAACTCCTAGTTTTTCTACAGTGTTATGAACATCGTCGAGACATGTCTCCTGAGATAATGTTGTATCCGAAACCGATTGAATTAGTTCTTCTAAGGTTGAAACACTCTCTCCGATTTTCACCATGCTGGACTGAGCATTCGACACCGACTGTCGGCCTTCAGCGACGCTATCGACAGAGCGCCCTACATAGTCGCTAATCTCCTTTGCGGCATCAGCCGAGCGCTGGGCCAAGGTACGCACCTCAGTAGCCACCACGGCAAAACCACGCCCCTGATCCCCCGCACGGGCAGCCTCAACGGCTGCATTAAGTGCAAGCAGGTTAGTCTGAAACGCAAGTTGATCAATAATATCTGTAAATTCACCAATCTGGCTGGAGTGCTGTGAGATATTGTCCATGGCAGTTACCACATCTGCCACGGCAGAATTGCCGGAATCGGTGTTACGGCCTACCGCCTGCACAACGTCAGCCAACTGTCTGGTCAATCGGGAATTTGTTTCGATCGCAGCGGTAAGACCTTTAAGTTCCGCGTCAATCTCCTGCATCAGTATTGAAGACTGATCAGATTGATTAGCCAGAGCGCTGATTTTTGGCAGTGCCGTTAAGATCCCTGACGCACAATCTTTGGTCTGCCTCACCACTGAGGTAAGATTCCCGACCAGATTCGATAAGCTGGAACTCCATTGAGGGGATTGATTTTTTTGCAGACCAGATAGGTCTATATCCAGATTGAGGTCGGCTAACTGCGAGATAACCCGGTAGTCCGGACTATCGTCCGACTCGCTCCGACCGACATCACTCTCAACATAATCTACACTCGACAAAACCGCCACTATGACTACCTCCGTGTGTCCCGCAAGATTGATCCTCTGGAACAGTATATTTAAGGGAATGCTGCAATACGCTGCAGAAATACCTGCGCGGTATCTCCCACTGACATCAACTTCCTGGTCTTATAAGACTGTCAATCTGTGTTTTGCCGGTCACAACCAATGGTGTGACCGGATATCACTTGTAACGGCAGCTGTCGGAAAAGATTAGATTCTGTGACGCTTGTACAGGCGATTCTGTCGCATTTAGTCGCTCTAAGCCTTAAGTTTTTTTCCAACTCTATTTAAATCGGTAAAGAACGATCGAAATTCGACGCTACAGTATCCAGAAGCCTTGTTTCTTTCGCTGTCTAACGTTTGCCACCCAAACTCGTACCGGATTGGCTGCCGGGCACTTGAACTTCATAAAATTCTCAGCTGATCTTCAATACAGGATCGAGCGACAAAGTAAAAATAGTACTTGATAGTCGCTACCTATTTTTTCAAAACAGACTCCATAACCGTTGGGAATAATCGGTAGATATCATCAATAATTTTTACTACACACCAAATAGACGGATATTCGATGGTCGACTTTCTTAAATCAATAGATGATAAAACAAATCTGGCTGGCACAAACCGCCTCGAACTCATCATGTTTACATTAGGGGACAAGGTCAATCAATCAGCCTTCTATGGCCTCAATGTGTTTAAAGTTCGCGAACTTATTACCTTACCTGAATTGATAAAACAGCCAAACAGACACGCCTGTTGCCGGGGAATAGCCAATGTTCGCGGTAAAGCGGTGCCTGTAATTGACCTTCAAAAATACTACGGTTATCCGATTACTGAGCAGAATATTCTTGTCATTACCGAGTTTAATGGAAAAACACAGGGGTTTATCGTCGATGAAGTAGAGGAGATCATTCAACTGGATTGGCAGAACATCAGTGAACCGCCGGACATCGTAAACAACTGCAACACGCTTACAGGCATTAGTTTGTTGTCCGATGATTCAACGTTGATGATCATTGACGTGGAACAAATCATTGCAGAAGTGCTGGGCTCGAAAATTGATGTCATCGCAGCAACTGAAATGACAACAAGAAACTCTGATCTGACAGTTCTTTTTGCTGACGACTCCCGCGTTGCTCGACTTCAGGTTGCCAAAATTCTGGAGAAGATGGGCTTAAAGTATCACAGTGCAAAAAACGGTCAGGAAGCGCTTGATATTCTGGACGAGCTGGCAAAAGAGGTAGAGCCAAGCGGGCGTCCGTTATCCGACACATTGAGGGCCATTGTCACCGATGTAGAAATGCCGATGATGGACGGTTACATGCTGACACGCAGAGTGAAAGAAGACCGTCGCTTTGACGGCATTCCCGTCATGATGCATTCATCTTTGTCTGCAGAGGAAAATATACGGTTGGGCGAGAAGGTGGGAGTCGATGCCTACGTTCCTAAACTCAGACCAAAACAGTTTTCCGAAGCTCTTGATAATCTGATCAACTCTTACGACAAAAAAGCAGCATAGACACTAGTGTACTGCAGGGCACCACTCTAATCGATGTCTCCTTCCCGGGTTGCCCGGCCAGAACAGCGCTGCAAAACTGCAGCAACAAATAAACAGCCCGCCCATCAACTAATCAGGCAGGGTGCCTGAAAATCAATAGAGCGATCATGGAAAATTCTGTCACAACGAAGTCCACTGCCAATAAAGCATTGCGCATCAATCTGGATGAGAAAAAATACGGCACTATTGCAGAAATCGGTGCGGGACAAGAGGTTGCCCGACAGTTTTTTCTGGCCGGTGCCGCAGCAGGTACCATCGCTAAAACCATGTCTGCCTACGATATGCAATTCTCCGATGCCATTTACGGGGTGCAGGAAGGTGGTCGATATGTAAGTCGATCAAGGGTGCTGGCCATGCTCGACAAAGAATACGGCCTGGTACTTGAGCGGGTTGGCGATTCGCGGTCCAGAGCCTCACGGTTTTTCTCCTACGCTACAACCGTTTCGGCAAAGAGCTTCAACCGCAAGAACGAATGTCATGCCTGGTGCGGTGTCCGCGTGCAAACCTATCCGGGTGCTGCGCCTTCAGATATCATCGTACATGTTCGAATGCTCGATACAAGTGCCGAGTTACAACAGGATGCACTTGGTATACTTGGCGTAAATTTAATTTACGGGGCATATTATCACTTTGAAGAGCCCGAAAAAATAGTTGACTCACTGACCGACAACATAGCACACAGACGCATAGAAATAGACTCTATTGAATTTTCAGGACCCTATTTTGAAGAAGTAGACAAGCGGGCTATAAACCTTCATTTGATTCGCAGCCGAAAAACTCATGGCATTATGTTTAAACCCGACGGTTCGGTTGTCGTGCCCGCCGAGATGCTGTACAAAAAAAATGTATTAACAATTCGCGGTTCTTTCAAGCCGGTGACAAAGCTGAATGTGGATATGATTGAGCAGGGCTTCAGATCATTTCAGCAGCTGGAAGATGTCTCTGCAGATAATTCCATAGTACTGGCCGAAATATCCCTCAATGATTCTTTTGGTCATCCCACACAGGTGTCAGACCACGATTTGATCACACGAATCCATCTGTTGAATTCATTAGGTTACAGCGTAATGGTGTCTGACTACACGCGATACTTCACATTGAGATCGTATTTCAGGCAGTTTACCAGCATGCAGATTGGTATTGTCCTTGGCGTGGTCAATGTAAAACAAATATTCAATGAAAAAAGTTACGTAGGTGTTGAGGGTGGAATACTCGAAGGCTTCGGCAAACTGTTTCCAGACAATACAAGGCTTTTTGTTTATCCGGAATTACAAGACAACGGAGAACTTAGCGATATTACCAATATCGGTATACCGGATTCTCTGCGGTACCTGTATCAGCATCTGCTGGAAAATCAGTTTGTGCATAGCATTGAAACAAGCGACCAGAATCTCCTGAAAATTTTTTCCCGGGAAATACTAAAGCAAATTCCAAAGGGCCGCGGACAATGGCAGGATGATGTACCAGAGCCGATCGCAGCCAGCATTATCGAAAAACGGCTGTTTGGATTTAAGGATTTAACAGCGCTGGATACAGCAGATGCCGCCAACGACGCGGCTAAGTCTGACGCTCGACGCTCTGCCTGATTTACGCGATCTGCGGCGGTGTGGCCCTATCCCCCACCCCGCTCCTCTGATAACAACAACAGCTATTATTCAACCTTTCTCAACAAACCCGAAAACAGCTCACTGTTGCCACCCGTGATTGTCAGATCCTCGTGGAGATCCAGGGAATAAAGCAAACCAGGGTACTCTATCTGAGTTCCCTGCTCGTCTTCATCCGGTAAAAGCTCTATTCCCCAGGTGCTGACAAAAGCTTCAACAGGGTAGGATAGCTCTTGCACCAGTTCGACCTGAGATCCACTTGCCGTCACCTCAATGAACTCTTGCAGGTTCCAACCTATGGTCACTGACTGATCCTCAACATTCGCACAGACACTTGGATAATCTGAACTCACCGTTTGTGTTCCGGAAAAACTAAGAACACCGGTTTGCTCACAAGACTGATTGTCTGCACCGACACTATCTATGGTTAAAGTGACATCAAACTCGCAACGACTCGACTCTGAAAATAATTCATTAGCGAGAACACCGCGATAAGTACCGGAAGTAAGGGTTTTGAAAGGCTCTTCCTGACAGTAGGGCGCATACACTACATCACTGCTGTCGTTATCAATATTGCTTGAATCCGTCGCCTCAGACTCCACAGCTGAATCGCCAGTGGATTGAATAACGATACTGTTGCTTTTTACACCCGTAATTACACTGCTGTCACACGCAAGTACAACAGTCGGGACAAGGGCGAGAAAAAGGCAACGGCCACACTTAGACATCCGGGATTTCCTGGTTTTGATCGTATCTGCGCAATATAGACGCAGAAATACAACGTAATTTGCATAGAATCACTCAGGCTCTTCTAAGCGAACTGCCTGCAGCAGTGCAAATTCTCTGCCGCCCGCTTTTGTTATTCCCGGATCTATGCTGCCAGTATCACACTTTGATCATTGCCTGCTACCAGATCTGCGGAAATATCATCTCCAGCAGAACTATTTACATCGATTTAGGTGATCACCAACCAATTCGATCCGGGGCACAGTTCTGCGGCACCTATGGCCACCCCTTGTTCAACACCCTATATGGACGAACTGGCCAACCGCGGCATGCGATTCGATGCCGCTTATTGCAATTCTCCACTCTGTGCACCATCAAGATTTTCTTTTATGTCAGGTCAGTTGGCGCTCCGTATTACAGGCTATGACAACGGCAGCGAATTCAAAGCGTCTATCCTCGCTTTTGCACACGGCTTGCACCAAATGGGTTATCGCGCCTGCCTGTCAGGTAAAATGCATTTTGTCGAGCCCGATCAGTTACACATTATGAAGAACGGCTGACCAATCTACCCTGCTGATCACGCATGGACGCCAGACTTGGAAGCACCGGGCGAACGCATTGATAAGTGGTACCACAATATGGACGCTGTTAGAGAAGCTGATGTTGCAATGAACACCTTCCAAATTGAATACGACGAAGAGACCACTTTTTTTGCGCGCAATAAGAACCATGTGCACTGCTTCCATAATCATATTTCCATGCTAAATCGAAATCTGCCGGAAACACCAAATCTGAATCTGATTGTGTTTTTCCACCGATCCACTCATCTGTTGCGAATTTCCAGCTTTCATTGTCCTTTTTATACCACAGAGTTGCGTAAACAATGCTACCGTCACCTGGTACAGCCCCACTCTGATTAATTGAACCAGAATTCCTAACGGACCAGACTGATTGAAAACATGTGAGCTCTGTGTCAGAAACACTGCCAATTAGGCAGTGCGAAACTGTGCCTAACTAAATTTTCCAGAATAAACGAGGACAAGCCTCGTATTATTTGTACGGCAAATCAACTACCTGACCGCTACGCAGTGTCCCGTCACCGCACTCCACTACCACGCTTTGCCCATCATCCCAATAACCACGCTTCAGCATACCGAGTGCAACATTGCAGCTTAACCTGGGTGACCAGACTGCAGTGCTGATCTCTCCCGCATTTACATTTTCAACCAGTAACGGCCAGGTTGATGCGCAGGGGGGGCACTTGTTACAGTCAAACTTGATACCACGGATTATTTGAGCCGCCCCGGCTTCTTTAATAGCGCATAGCGCCCCCTTACCAATATAATCAAGATCATCATCGAAACTGCAGTATTTGTTAAAATCGCATTCAAGTGGATTGTTGGCATTGGTGAATTCATTGCCGTACGACAACAGCCCGCCTTCGACTCGTTCAATTAAATTTGGACTTCCGGGCGCTACCTCCAATCCCTGACCTGCCTCCCATAACGTATCCCATAGTTGAAGGCCCAGACTGGAATCGTCCAGATAGATTTCATACCCACCCTGCTTACTATAACCAGAACGCGCCACCATTAATGACCGGTCTTGAAAGTTGAGTTTCCTAAAGCGAAAGAATTTTATTTCGTGAACCTGCGGACCAAACACTCGCTCCATCAGCGCATCAGCCTTTGGTCCCTGCACCGCCAATGGCGACACATCCGGTTCACGAACACTAACATTCAGCCCAAAGCCTAACGCTAAACCTTTAGCCCACAATAGAACATCCGAGTCCGCTATAGACAGCCAATAGTGATCTTCGGAAAGTTTGAGAAGAACGGGATCATTTAATAATCCGGCGTTATTATCGATCAGCGGTGTGTACAAACACTGGCCTGCTACAGCGGTGCGCAAATCACGTGGTGTCATCATCTGTACCAGTCTGGCGGCGTCGTGGCCGCGTATTTCAACCTGTCGCTGACAAGACACGTCCCACAACTGCACGTGTTCTCGCAAGTGCCAATAGTCTTCCTCTACTGATCGGGTGAAGCCCTTCGGCAATATGGTGTGATTTACAATCGAGTAGTCACTTACACCCAGCGCTTCAATTCGTTTGGTAAATGGCGTTGAGCGCAATCGCCGGGACACAGCAAGACGAGCTTTCATCAGTTAGTGTTTGTTCCGGGTTTACCTGACCACCACACAGAATATGAATGTGGCGACAACATAATCGGCAAATGGTAGCTGTCACCCGGTTCGGGTAAGGTGATACGTAACACCACTTTTGTCAGTATTTGATAACCATCATCGGGCAGTTGCACGGACCGGTAGTAGTCCGCCGCGTGAAAGACCAGTTCAAACTCTGTGTCTGAACCGGTTGTATCTACACTCTCTGATATCCGACCCTCGGCCGATGCAACAACGTCAAAAATCAATTGCCCGGTGTCGTCTGATGCTTTTTTATAACATTCAACGCGGATTCCACTGGCATGAGTGCCGATGACAGAGTCCAGTACATGTGATGAAATTTGTGCCATTTTGCTTAACTCGTTTTTCTTTCGGTGCTGGCTCTTAACATAGCCATTTATTCTATGGATGCCTTGTCGCGTTTACTGGTAGTCGCCAACACAATCGGGCTGATATGCCCTTTGGTCTTGACGTTTACACAGGCGGTTTTTCCACTGGCTATTGCACGTTGCACAGCGGGTATCAGCTGGTCTCTGGATTCAACCAGTTCACCATATCCGCCCAGGCCTTCAAACATCGTATGAAAGGGTATGTCACGAAAGTCGGTGGCGAAATGAGTTTCACTGGCAAACAGTCTTTCCTGCTGTTGTGATATGCAGTCGAGCCCGCCGTTGTTATCAATCACAACGACAATAGGTAATTTTTCCTGAAATGCGGCCTCAACACTTAATCCACCGGATAAAAACGCACCATCGCCGCTGATTAAAACCACGTTGCGATCACGATTAGCAAGTTTTGCTGCTATCGAAAATGAAACGCCCACTCCCAACATACTGAAAGTACCCGGATGAAGAATATTACCGAGCTTGCGCCCCTTCCAGCCGGCGATATTAATTGCAATCTCTGACCAGAAGTGCGTGTTACCACCATCTATCACCAGCCAGTCGTCATCGCTCATGGCTTCCTGTACATCAAGCGCAACTTGCAGCGGATGCAACTGTCCCTGCAGCTCTTCGTCTGATGGGATATCTGCAATCATTTGCTCAACCCATTGCCCACGGCGCTGTCGATTATCATCAATCCATTGGCGGTTGTTTTTCCACAAGCCCTTCTCATGCAGATCCAGCAATGCATCGAGAAACGCACCGGGATCACTCAATAATACTTCGTCGGCCGCACGGTTGAGTTCAAGCTCTTCGTGCGAGCCATTCACACACATCAGCATCGTGGACTGTGGAAACAGCGGCGGGTTACCGAAGTTCATTTGATTGTCGAGGCGTGCACCGATAAGTATGGCAGCGTCAGACTCGTGAAGTGCATATTCAGACGGATGGTATTGGTGGATATCTGCAAGGCCCATGTACGCATCACTGTGCTCACCTAATAGCTTCTGGTGATAGGGTATGTTAAACACCGGAATGCCAAGTTTGCTGCCTGCTTCTTCCAGTTTCTTTTCAGCTCCTGCCCACCATACTCCGTGACCACCCACCAGTATGGGTTTACTGCTATTAGTGATGATCGACAGTATACGTTCAAGATCTTCAGGGCACGGCCATGCACGCGGTGGTGATTTTTTCGCGTGGC
Source organism: uncultured Granulosicoccaceae bacterium (assembly GCA_937922015.1). Lineage (GTDB taxonomy): Bacteria > Pseudomonadota > Gammaproteobacteria > Granulosicoccales > Granulosicoccaceae. The sequence continues at coordinate 4,623 of CAKZVB010000267.1, read as the reverse complement.
TGAATGGTCTTTCATCACGACCGGCCAGCTCTTCAAATGAACTGAACATGATATCGACCGGTATACTCAGATGCACCGGACCGGGATATCCGCCAGTGGCAATTTTCCAGGCTCGATCAACAAACTCCGGTATGCGATCACCATGCGTAACCTCGGCACTGTATTTGGTCAACGGGCTGGCAATAGCAACATCATCAATCTCTTTAAACCCGCCTGCCCCCTTGCGCTTGAGCGTACTGGAACCGGTTATAAAAATTACCGGTGAACGCTCACCCCAGGCCTCCATCATTGCAGGTATTGCATTGGCAAATCCTTCGGGGCCTACCAGGCACACAGCGGGCTGCCGGTTTATTCTGGTAAATCCATCCGCCAGATGACCGGCGACTTGTTCATGCGGAGAATTAATCACCGGAATCTGGCACTCCATAAAGCCTTCCAGAGCCGGGTTACAAAACCCACCGCTTAAGGTAAACACCTGCTGGACGCCTTTTTCCTGAAACGCCCGGGCCAGTAGGGCCCCACCACGAATTGTCATTGTTATGTCCTGCCTGTAAGCCACGCCGCTTCGCGGGCTTGCAATATGTGAGTGAGAACTGCGTTGCACGGTGCCTTTAGATTTACCGATTCAGCAACCACCGGTACCATGCCATTTATCGCATCAATTTCAGAAGGTCGCTTTGCCAGGTGGTCCAGATACAGTGACGGTTTGGCATCGCCGACTCGATCCGCGAATTCAGAGATGTAACAAATTGGATCTTCAAAACAAAGTTTGACGCCTTTGGCCTTTGCGACGTGCCACGCTTCAAGTGCACACGCTTGCGATACTGCACGACCATGCGGGTCTAACACCAATTCACTGACCGACTTTTCAAACACGGCGCACGGTGCACTGTAGGCTACATTGCAAATAAATTTTTCCCAGATAAGCTGCTCTATGTCAACATAGGCACTGGCATTAAAACCTGCCGCCTGCCAGACGGCTGTTATAGCCTCAACAATTGTTTGTTTTCCCGGCCGGTACGATCCGATCCGTATCATTTTCATTGCCGTGTGCTGTACATGGCCCGGTTCCCTGACGGATGCACCAAAACCTTCGGCCACGCCCAATAGCACCTGTGAGTCCGGTACAAAGCTCGCTATCCGTTCACCAGCGCCCAATCCATTCTGAATGGTTAACACATGCGATGCGGGAGAAAGGTGTGGCACTATCGAGCTGGCCGCGGCGGCAACTCCACTGGCTTTAGTGGCAACAATAAACAGGTCTGCACCATCGAGTTGACTTGCATCACTGGTGATCTGAATTGATTTTACGATACGATCACCACTTGCCCCCTGCACCCGTAGACCGTTTGCCCTTATTGCATCGGTATGTGCTACCCAGGGATCCATGGCCCACACTTCATTACCATCATCAGCAAGCAGTGCCGCGTAGATAGAGCCCATGGCGCCCAGACCAACTACAACAATTTTCATGGCGTGTTCTCCACTGTCACCTGGTTGTGGGCCTGACTCTGACCGCTGGATAAATCGAGATGACAACGAATAGCATGCCCGTTGCTTACCTGTTGCCAGGCTGGTGTTTGCGTGCTGCAAACGTCGCCCAGGCTTTTAGGGCAACGTCGTTGAAACGGACAACCGGTTGCAGGCGGTGACATCTCGACCACATCATCGGCAACCAATACCGGTGTAGAATCCGGGTCCGGCTCCAGCACCGCGCCCAGTAATACATCGGTATAGGGATGGGATGGTGACGCATAGACCGACGCGACCGACCCGACCTCACACAATCTGCCCTGATAAAGCACTGCTACGCGGTCAGACAACGCACGCACTACCGCAAGGTCATGGGAGACGAAAACGTAGGTAGTTTGTTTCTCACGACGCAGATCGTCAAGCAGATCAAGCACCGCTGCCTGCACTGACACATCCAGTGCAGAAGTGACTTCATCACACAACACGATATCGGGTTCTGCTGCGAATGCACGCGCAATGGCAACACGCTGCTTTTCGCCTCCGGACAACTGCCCGGGAAACCGATCCATATAGTGCGCGGCCAACCTTACCCGGTCTAACAATTCCTCGGATCTTTGTTTAAGTTTCTGACCTGCCAACCCGAAGTACAGCTTCAGGGGCTGAGACAATATTTGCGCTACGGTCTGTCGCGGGTTAAGGCTTTCATCGGGATTCTGAAATACTATCTGCACTTTTCTCAGCTGATCCGGCTGACGGTGTTCAACCTTAAACGGCAACGATTCAGTACCACGCCTGAGTAATTGCCCGCTCACAGGCGGCAATAACCCTGCGATTGTTTTAAGTATGGTCGACTTGCCTGATCCGGACTCACCCACCAGCCCCAGTGTTTCACCCGGCTGTAGCTTCAGGGATATACCTTGCACTGTTGGTGTAGAGCCTGTGGCACGCCACCGATCTAACAAGCCCGCTTGGTGGTAGCTGATGGTTAAGTCATCCAGTTCAAGAGCAGCTGTTGCTGACTGGTCTATCGTATGTGGTGCGGTGTGTTGATCTATATCTATTGGTATATCAGATGCGTGTTCATGCAATTGGCAGCGAACCGATTCACCACTTGCTACAGCTTGCAGTTCAGGGCGCTTTTGTCGACATTGATCCGTCACCAGTACACAACGATCTGCAAATGAACAGCTATTCTGTATCTCACCTGGTGCTGGCGGGCGACCGTCCAGCGCGCGTGGAAGCGACGCTGTATTGAGTCTTGGTATAGAAGCAAGTAAGCCTCTGGCATACGGATGCAATGGCTCACGTAATACTTGCACCGCATCTCCCTGCAGTACTATTTCCCCGGCGTACATTACTGCTACTTGCTTACACACCTGAGCAATTGCCCCCAGATCATGACTAACATAGACCATGGCCATTGACGACTCGCCCGCAAGCTCACGCAATAACGCAAGTATATGTGCCTGTGTGGTGACGTCCAGACCAGTGGTCGGTTCATCAAGTAAAAGTACCTCAGGTTCACCGGCAAGTGCCATGGCGATGGCAACTCGCTGTTGCTGACCGCCCGACAATTCATGCGGGTACCGCGATTCCAGCTGTTGGGGATCAGGCAACCTGACCTGTGTCAGCAGATCAATAACCCGATCACTGCGGGCACGGACAGACAAATCTGTGTGTAGCTGCAGCGCTTCATCGATTTGCGCACCAATTCGTTGAGTGGGTGTTAATGACTGTCCTGAATTTTGCGGTATGAGTGCGATACGCCCGCCACGAATTGATTCCAGTTCACGACGCGGCAGCTCGAACAAGTTGTGTTTATCAAAAGCTGCGGTGCCGGACAGAACACGCAAGCCTTGTTTTAAATAGCCCATTGCCGCAAGTGCGAGGGTACTTTTACCGGAACCGCTCTCACCGACCAGACCAATAGACTGCCCCGCAGACACTGATAGATCTATATTGCGCAATACCGGTAGAATTTCACCTGTTTTTCCAGTGAAACCGATACTCAGATCATTGATCAGTATCACGGGTTTCAGATCGTTATTCTGCACCGGCACTTTATATCGGCGCCTTTTGAACACGGTCTATACCCAATGCCTTAGCCAGTGCATCAGCAGTCAGATTTATACCTATGATAAGAGAGGACAGCGCTATCACAGGTGCCAGTACCCCCCATGGTGCAAACGACATAAATCCACGGGCGTCGGCGATCATCAACCCCCAATCGGGTGTGGGTGGCGAGACCCCGAAACCAAGGAACGATAACGATGAGAACGCCAGTAACATCCACGACCACCGCATCGCCCCTTCCACCAATAATGCATCGCGTACATTTGGAAAAAGCTCATGCCAGATAATACTGAGTTTATTGTGACCACGCGCCTTGGCAGCTTCGATAAAATCACGAGCTACCACATCATGTGTTGCGGCACGGGCAACACGTATTACCGGTATGCCATAGAAAAATGCCAGTGTTGGTACAAGCACCCCGACGCTGGTACCAAACGTCACAATCAACACCAGCATTTTTAAAATCCACGGCAGTGATAGAAAGGCATCCACAATCCGCATCAATACATCATCAACTCTGCCACCGCTTAGACCTACAAATATACCGACAAAACCACCCCAGATAACTGCGATGGGAGTCGCTATACCAGTAACCAGCAGCGCTTCACGCCCACCAAGCAGGGTTCGGCTAAATGTGTCACGGCCAAGATGATCATTACCTAACCAGTGTACCGGCCCGGGTGCTTTCAGCATTAACAAGGAATCGACTTCACGATAATCAAACGGAGCAACGAACGGAGCAACAATTGCCAGCAGCAGATGAAGCACCACCAGAAACAAGCCAATAGCGCCAGACGGGCGTGACAGCAGATCGCGAACCACTGTACTCACTGATGGCGCAACTGTGCTGTGCGTAAACGCGGGTTAGCTAACAGTGTCAGCAGATCTGCGGCTAAATTAACACCGACATAGACACTCGCGATGATCAGCGCTATCGCCTGCGTTACGGGCAGATCACGATCAGAGATAGAATCGATCATCATGCGACCCAGCCCCGGATAATTAAACACGGTTTCTATCACCACCACACCACCCAGCAACCACGCGATGGTCAGCGCTACCACGTTGATGGTCGGT
>CAKZVB010000266.1 GCA_937922015.1 uncultured Granulosicoccaceae bacterium | reverse complement strand
CAAGGCGATAGTAATTATCGATCATTTTCGGGACAATTGAACAACTATGCGCCTCAAATGATCGTACCATCATTTACTAAGACAAGGGCCCTCGCCATGGCACGTTCTCGCTACGCAGACTTCTACCGCGCAGACTCCTAGCCTGAGCATATAACCTGTAGCGCAGGCGGCATGAATAATCGTAGGGGTGGCATAAGCCAAAACTTATGCTGCCCTGCGTAAACAAGTCTATTTTTCGCCTGCAGCGGGCACCATGATAGTCCTGTCAGGGACATCCGTTTCTTTCATCTCTCAAACAAAGTCGACACCATAACAGTTCTCCCTTCGATAGCGTCTGCACATACAGAAGACAGAAATGAGAGGACAGAAGACGGACTTGGCTGTGTGTCAGTCCTCCGTGCGCTGCAAGCGCTCTTATCTCAAACAAAGCGAAAATACTACAGGACCTCCTCATCAACAGCATCTGCCTTGTTTTTTTGAAATCCCCCGGAGTCGGGACAAAGCGCCAGCAGCACATGGATGTGCATCTGGCGCGGCCCGACGGAGGGGGATTTCAAAAAATTCCGCAGGAACCCGAAGGGCAAGGCAGCAGCGGATAAAACAAAAGGGCGTTTTGTTTACTTTTCCGCCTTTGAAAAGTGAATCGTACAGCCAGGGACTGGCTTCGAAAAAACGCCAGGGATGGCACGCCTAATCAGCTGCAAGAGCAGAACGCCAGAGCAGCACGCCAGAGCAGAACGCCAGAGCAGAACGCCAGAGCAGACATAAAATTAGAACAAAAGAACAGCACGCCAAAGCAGAAAATTAAACAAAACAACTAAACCCATAAAAAAAGCGGCCAGGGGCCGCTTCTCATACAATAAAACGACGCCAGTCGTTTTATGTCATTTCACTTACCGCTTCTGCTTCTTCCTGTAACTCTGTTTCTGATTCCTTCATCTTGCCGGCGATGAAATCATTAACTTCAAGTCCCTGAACAATTTCATAGTCACCGTTTTTGCAGACAACCGGATAGCTATAGATCAGACCTTCCTTAACGCCATAGCTTCCGTCTGATGGTACTGACATGCTGGTCCAGTCGCCTTCGTCTGTGCCGTTTACCCAGGTTGCCATGTGGTCGACAACTGCGCTGCCGGCTGATGCTGCGCTGGAAGAGCCGCGGGCTGCTATTACGGCACCGCCGCGTTTGGCTACCGTTGGAATGAACTCTTCCTGTGCCCAGGCCTGGTCAACCAGGTCGGGTGCGGCCTTACCGGCTACTGTGCAATAGCTCAGGTCGGGGACTTGAGTTGTCGAATGGTTGCCCCAGATCAGCATCTTCTTGATGTCTGTTACTTTGCAGTTCACTTTTGCCGCGAGCTGGCTTTTAGCACGGTTGTGATCGAGCCGGGTGAGTGCGGTGATGTTGCGTGGGTTAATTTTGGGGGCGTTGGCTTTTAAGATGTAGGCGTTGGTGTTGGCAGGGTTACCGACGACGCAGATCTTGGCTTCAGGGTTGGCAACGTCATTCATGATTTTGCCCAGTGAGCTGAATATTTTGCCATTGTCTTTTAACAAATCGCTTCTTTCCATTCCCGGTCCACGTGGCTTGGCCCCTACGAACAATGCTGCATCAATGTTAGTGAATGCGGTTTTAGGGTCATCTGTGCAGATCGTCTCTGCCAACAGAGGGAATGCGCAATCGTCAAGCTCCATTTTGACTGCTTCCAGTACACCCATGGCTGGTGTGATTTCAAGCAATTGCAATACAACGGGCTGATTAGGACCATACATACCGCCAGAGGCGATGCGAAACAGCATGGAATAACATATTTGTCCGGCGGCACCAGTAATAGCAATTCTAACTGGATCAGTCATGGTGAACTCCTGCAAGAGTGATTAGTGTTTTTTACGTAGAATAAGCCATATAGCGGCTGCCTGGAATAGGCCTTAATTTTGATTTAGTTAGCTACCCATGATAGCTCCAAAAGTGGTTCTTTGCAGCGAAATTTTAACTTCAATGTATGCTGTTTGGTACACTAAGCGATACTCTCTATTTTAAGGTCGGAACCTATGCGTTGTCCTTTCTGCGGTGCGATGGACACTAAAGTGATCGACTCCAGACTCAGCGGTGACAACGATCAAATTCGTCGTCGTCGCGAATGTCTGGAGTGCCAGGAACGCTTTACTACCTACGAGAATGCCGAACTTAATCTGCCTCGTGTCGTCAAATCCGATGGCAGCCGTGAGCCTTTCTCTGAGAAGAAGCTGCTGGCAGGCCTGCAAAAAGCGCTGGAAAAGCGACCGGTCGCAATGGACGATGTACATCTCTCAATGAGCCGGCTAAAACACCGCACCCTGGTTGCCGGTGAGCGTGAAGTACCGTCACGCAAACTTGGCGAATGGGTAATGGAAGAATTACTTAAACTCGATCATGTCGCCTACATTCGATTTGCGTCGGTGTATCTGAGTTTTGAAGACATCGCTTCATTTCGAGAGGTCATTGAAAGGCTGGAAAAGGAACTTTCCCCGGAAGAGGCCCGCGATCAGCTAAATCTGCTGGAGGAAGAGCAGGAAAAAATCTCAAGGTCGCGACGTAGATAGAAATATGTTTTCAGATAATGATCGTGAATATATGCATCGCGCTCTGGCCCTTGCTGAGCGCGGGATGTACAACACCGGTGTAAACCCGAGAGTGGGTTGTGTTTTAGTCAAAAACGATGTGGTGATCGGCGAAGGGTGGACGCAACCGGCCGGTGAAGCACATGCCGAGATTGAAGCGCTGAACAGCTGCGATGTTGATCCGTCAGGGGCCACCGCCTATGTCACTCTTGAACCATGCTCGCATCACGGCAGAACTCCGCCCTGTTGTGACACATTAATAGACAAGAAAATAGCCAGGGTAGTGGTCTCCAGTATAGATCCCAATCCACTGGTGAGCGGTGGTGGAATCGAGCGCCTGAGAGACGCCGGTATCGAAGTCGACATCGGCCTGCTGGACGAAGAAAACCAGGCATTGAACTGCGGCTTTTTCAGTCGCATGAAACGCGGTCGGCCATGGGTCAGATTAAAGCTTGCCGCAAGTCTTGATGGCCGTACCGCGCTCGCCAGCGGCGATAGCAAATGGATAACCAGCGAGGCCTCCCGTGCCGATGTACAGCTATGGCGGGCGCGGTCAAACTGCATATTAACCGGGGTAGGGACAATTCTGGCCGATGATCCGCGCATGACCGTGCGTCTGCCGCAGGAGCGATGGACCATCGAATACGGTGCTCAACCGCTGCTGGCGATTGTAGACTCCAATCTGCGTACTCCGACTGACGCCAGAATATTCGACCGCGACGGAAAAGTTGTAATTTATACGAACGTTAACAAAAGCTTGCACGATAGATGTGAAGTAAATTATCACCTAAGTTCAACTGAAACCGGCAACATCAGTCTGTCCGGGGTGCTGCGTGATCTGGCGCAGCGAGAGATAAATGAAATTCATGTGGAAGGAGGCGCTAATGTCTCTGCCAGCCTGCTTGCCGAAAACCTGATCGACGAGCTGGTCATCTATGTCGCGCCTAATCTGCTGGGTGAGGATGCGCGGGCGCTGTTTAAATTTACCGGTCTGGCAGACATGGCAGACCGACCGGCGTTTGAGTTTACCGATGTCCGTCAGATAGGACCGGATGTTCGCTTAATCCTGAAGCCTGCACCGCCGGCCGATCCGTTTAACAAATAAAGATAATTGAATAGCTTATGTCTACTGTCGTTGTCGTTCGCAAGAACGGAATAGCTTGTATTGCCGCAGATTCACTGACCAGCTACGGCGACCTGAAATTGTCTGCCGAGTTTGACCCGCACAGCGAAAAAATACAGACGTTTGAAGAAACCCATCTGGCGATTGTCGGCAGCGCTGCGCACACCCTTGTGATTGAGAGCCTGTTGCAACAGGAAGATTTTTTCCCTGATTTCAGCAGTCGCCCGGAGATTTTTAAAACCTTTTCGAACGTCCACAGAGAGCTGAAAGAGAATTACTTTTTAAATACCAAAGATGACGAAGACGATCCATACGAATCCAGTCATATAGATGCCGTGGCCGCAAATAAACACGGTATTTTCGGCATCTACGCAATGCGGGAAGTCTATGAATACTCGCGTTTCTGGGCAACCGGCTCGGGCAGTCCGTACGCCCTGGGCGCCATGCATGCGGTGTATGACCGGTATGATTCCGCAGAGACAATTGCGCAGGCTGGTGTGATGGCGGGGGCCGCTTTTGATAATGCTTCTTCGATGCCGATGACCTTTAGGCTCGTCGACCTGGAGGCGGAGTAAAGCTGCCGGTTCTACCCTTTGCGTTTGGTATGGCTCTGCTTTGCTGCGTGCTCTTTCTCCTGAAAGAGCATTAAGAGCAGAGCCCGGGAGCAGACATTTAAGCTGAACACCGGAACAGACAGCAAATCACAACATCAAAACAAACATATCCCCCAAACAAACCCCGTATCTCACCCCCCTCATAGCGTAGAATACGCGCTCGCAGACAGATGTTTAGGCGCGCTCACCCGTTTTCAGGTAGACTTCGGCGCCTTTTAAATGATTTTCTTAATTTAAACCCTATTATTTACAAACTTAATCAAAGTGGAGTCTCCCATGGCTGTTGAACGTACTATTTCTATTATCAAACCTGATGCAGTTGCCAAGAACGTGATTGGTCAAATTTACGATCGGTTTGAGAAGGCCGGGTTGCAGATTGTTGCGGCCAAGATGGTTCAGCTGAGTAAGGAACAGGCAGAAGGGTTCTACTCGGTACATAAAGAGCGCCCTTTTTATAACGATCTGGTTTCCTTTATGACTTCCGGTCCTGTGATGATTCAGGTGCTTGAGGGCGAGGGTGCGATAGGCAAGAACCGTGATGTGATGGGCGCAACTAACCCGGCGGATGCGGCTCCAGGTACAATTCGTGCGGATTTCGCCAGTAGCATCGACGAAAACGCTGTGCATGGTTCTGATGCGCCGGAAACTGCAGCTGAAGAGATCAAGTTTTTCTTTGGCGATGATGGCATCTGTGCTCGCAAGCGCTAGCCAGTATCTATAGTAAGCAGTAGCCAATGGCTTCTCTGACCAGTGATAAGGTAAACCTGCTCGATTTTGATCGGGCCGGTTTGCGTGCGTTTTTCGAAACCATTGATGAGAAGCCGTTTCGCGCAGATCAGGTGTTAAAGTGGCTGTATCACCACGGCGTGTCTGACTTTGACCAGATGACTAATCTGGCGGTGACGCTGCGTGAAAAATTACAGGCCAATTGTGAAATATACGTGCCGGAACTCGAGCACGGTCACCTGTCGAACGACGGCACCAGTAAGTGGATATTCCGCCTGCGCGGTGGCAATAGTATTGAAGCTGTCTTTATCCCCGAGAAAAATCGCGGCACGCTATGCGTTTCCTCACAGGTTGGCTGCGCGCTGGATTGTTCTTTCTGTTCTACCGCCCGTCAGGGCTTTAACCGCAATCTTTCCACCGGTGAAATCATCGGGCAGGTCTGGTTGGCCACACAATTGCTAGGTCAGAACCCCGCGACAAAACATCATCGCATTACCAATGTGGTGATGATGGGTATGGGTGAGCCTTTGCTGAACTTCAATAACCTGGTCAAAGCGTTGAATTTAATGCTTGATGATCTGGGCTACGGGTTGAGTAAAAGGCGCGTTACCGTGAGTACCAGCGGAGTGTTGCCAGCGATGGACAAGCTGCGGGAGGCTGTCGATGTGTCATTGGCGGTTTCTCTGCATGCAGCCAACGATGAACTTCGCTCCGAGCTGGTGCCGCTTAATAAGACTTATCCGATCGAACAACTGATGGAAACTTGTCAGCGATGGGTGGGCAAGGGTGATCGCAAACGGCATATCATGTTTGAGTACGTGATGCTTGATGGCGTCAACGATCAGCCGCAGCACGCCCGTGAACTGGTCAAACTGTTGAAAGGTTTTCCTTGTAAGGTCAACCTGATACCGTTTAATCCGTTTCCCAAAGCCGGCTATTTACGTTCATCTGATGAGGCTATTAATCGCTTTTGGCAGATTTTAACTAAAAATAAAATCGTCGCCACTTGCAGGCAGACCCGGGGCGACGATATCGACGCCGCCTGTGGTCAGTTGGCAGGACAAGTGAATGATAGAAGTAAGCGTGTACTAAAATTTATGAAGCCTCGTTTTGGAGAGAACCTGTGAAAAATACAGTATTGGTGTTACTGGCTGGCCTGACCATAACCACTGGCTGTGCAACAAATCAGCCCTACGGACGCTTGTCTGATGCTGAGAAAGCGGCCTCCTATAATGCTGAACTGGGTACCAACTACCTGGCCACCGGTGATCTTGAGCATGCTCAAACCAAATTGCAGCGCGCATTGATCCAGAATCCGAACAACGCGCTGGCAAATAACAGCAATGGTAAGTTGCTGGCTGCCCTTGATGATCTGGAAGGCGCCGAGAAAGCCTTTCTAAAGTCTATCAAACTGGACACCAAGCGCGCAGAATACCGCAATAACTATGGCATCTTCCTGTGCGACCAGCAGCGCACCGATGAAGCATTAGCGCAGTTCATCACCGCCTCTGAAAACCATTTCTACCAGACCCCGGAATTTGCGCTGGACAACGCCGGAGTCTGTGCGATGGATGCTGCCCGGTTTGACCTGGCAGACAAACACTTGCGCGCAGCCATTCGCAAGAACGCCAGTTTCGCTCAACCGATACTGCACATGGCAGAATTGAAACTTAAAACGGGTGACGCTTTGCTCGCCGATGCTTATTATTCGAAGTATCAGGACATGGCGCGGCAAACTCCGCACAGCCTGCTTGTCGGCATAGATATCCGGCGGGAACTCGGTGATACTGCAGCAGTCAATGAGTTAGCTCAAAAGCTGGTAGCGGCCTACCCGAGATCAAGCCAGGCAAAAACCTTCCTCGCCTCACAGTGAGGCAGGCCGTGGGGCGCCGCACCCGCATCTGAAAGGTAAACCCGTCAGGTAACCTGCTGGCGGGCTGGTTTGTGATAAAAACATAAAAGCCCGACAGGGCCACACAACCAAGCGGCGTCAAATCTCTATGGGACAAGCGGTTAAAAGCATCAAGGGTGTTCACGACATCCTTCCTGACAATATTCATAACTGGCATTTTCTGGAACAAAACGTACGTGATGTGATGTCGGGTTACGGCTATCGCGAAATGCGCACGCCAATCCTGGAGAAATCAGAACTATTTCATCGATCGATTGGTGAGGTAACCGATATCGTCGAAAAGGAGATGTATTCCTTCGAAGACCTCAACGGCGATCATCTGTCTTTGCGCCCCGAGAATACCGCCAGTTGTGTACGTGCTGCCATACAGCACGGTTTGCTGGCCAACAATCAAACCTCTCGAATCTGGTATCTGGGGCCGATGTTCCGGCGTGAAAACCCGCAGGCGGGTCGTTATCGTCAGTTTTGGCAGGTCGGGGCAGAAGTCTACGGCGTGCCCGGGCCCTATGTTGAGGCTGAATTAATTCTGCTCAGCGCCAGACTGTGGGAAAGGCTGGGTCTCAATGACCAGGTTGAACTGCAAATCAATTCCCTTGGCACCAGTGAAGATCGTGACAACTACCGCAGCGAGCTGGTCTCCTACCTCAACGATCATATCAGCGAATTAGACGATGACTCGAAACGTCGGCTGACCACAAACCCTCTGCGTGTGCTGGATACTAAAAATCCCGCCATGAGCAATGTCGTTGCCGGTGCACCGAACATGCTCGATCACCTGTGTGACGAGTCGCGTGAACATTTCGAATCATTGCAGTCGGCACTACAACAATGCGGAATTGCCTATCAAATCAACACCCGATTGGTGCGCGGACTCGATTACTATAGTCACACAGTTTTCGAATGGGTAACAAATAAACTGGGCTCTCAGGGGACGGTATGTGCCGGAGGGCGGTATGATGGACTGACTGAACAGCTGGGCGCAAAACCGACTCCCGGAGTTGGCTGGGCGCTTGGCATGGAACGCATCATCGAACTGGTAGCACAGCAGCAAGGCGAACAAAATCCCCCGGAACCCGAAATATTCATGGTACTTGCCAATGAGCAGGCGATCGTGAGTGGACTGGCGCTTGCGGAACAAATTCGCACTGCAGAACCAGGTTGGTCGGTGACTTGTAATTGCACGGTAAGTGGTATGAAAAGCCAGTTTAAAAAGGCAGACAAAAGCCGTGCGCATGTTGCACTGATCATAGCGGAAGACGAAGTCACTAACGGTACCGTCGGGATTAAATCGTTGCGCCGGCAAGCCGATCAGCAAACCGTCGCGCGGGAGAAAGTGCTGGAAGTGTTGCGAAGTGAATTTTTGAACCCCCAATGACATATAATAATAACTACAATAGTCCCTGCAGGGGCAACCTGGATTGGTAAAGCAAGATGGCTGAATACGAAACCGAAGAACAACAAGTCGAAGCACTGAAAAAATGGTGGGCCGATAACGGCCGGGCCGTTATTGTAGGTATTGGATTGGGCTTTGCGCTGATATTCGGCTGGCGGGGCTGGCAGGGGCATCAGGAATCTGTCGCGCAGGAAGCCTCCAGCGCTTATACCAAAGTTATGGAGTCGCTAGAAAATGATGACAATGGCGATGAGTTTCTAACACAGGTCAGCTCTATTAAAGAAGATCACGGTGATTCTTCATACGCTGCCATGGCAAGTCTCGCCGAAGCCCGCTATCACGTTGAAAAAGACAATCTCGAAGGCGCAGAAGAGGCCTTGCGATGGGCTGTTGATCAGGGCGCTTTTAAAGAAATAAAATCAATTGCCAGACTGCGGCTTGCGCGCGTACTGAACGCGCAGAGCAAACACGACGCAGCGCTCAAGGTACTCGATGAGGTTAATTCAGATGCTTACGACGGTCTGGTAGATGAAATTCGCGGCGATATCCATCTCGACAGCGGCGATGCTGCAGAGGCACTTGCCGCTTATCGGCGTGCTAAAGAATCCAGTGACGGTACAGCGCCACCGGCCGGCGCGCTTCAAATGAAACTTGATGACCTGGCGGTCCCTGAAGATAAGACTGCAAGCGACGAGAGCTCATGATCGGCCTGTTGCCAAACAATCAACAGAAAACAATGACTTTAATACCCCGGTCTGCGCCAGCAAAGGCCTTTGTACTGCTTGCAGCGGCGTTGTTGATCAGCGCGTGCAGTTCAGTTAAAAAAGTAGAGCCGGATCGTCTGCGCCCTATTGAAGCCAGCAGAGATGCCTCTGTTGCCTGGTCAGCAAAAGCCGGCGCCGGCAGTAAACGTTCAGTCGTGAAATTCGCACCATTTGTATCTGATCAGGCTGTTTTTGCCGTCAACGCTGAAGGAGGTGTAGCCGCTTTTGATCGGCAGACCGGTGCGTCTCTTTGGAAAACACAACTTGCCGCCGAACTTACCGCCGGTGTTAGTGGTGATGACAGATATTTATATGTGGGCAGCGGTAACGGTGATGTCTATTGTCTTGATCAAGACAATGGTTCACTGATCTGGAAAACCACCGTATCGTCAGAAGTTATATCCGCACCTGCCGCAGGCCCCGACTATGTGGTTGTCAGAAGTATCGATGGTCGTGTGTACGCGCTTGAAAAATCAAATGGCAAGCGTCGGTGGTTGTATACCTACAGCGTGCCAGCACTTAGCCTGCACGGTAACGGCAGACCATTGGTTGTGCCCGATGGGGTATTGGTCGGATTAGACAACGGCAAGCTGGTAGCGCTAAGAGCCCGTGATGGCAGAGTGTTTTGGGAAACCAAGCTGGCTGATCGCAGTGGTCGCTCTGAAGTCGACAAACTCAGTGACCTGGACGCTGATCCGGTAGTGTTTGGATCAAGCATCTATGCGGTAAATTACCAGGGCGCTGTAGCCGAGATATCGCCTGCTGACGGACGAGCAACATGGACATCAAAAGTTTCCTCCTCAGCCGGGCTTGCTGTCAGTGAATCAATAGTCGTGGTCAGCGATGAATTCGGCACCGTATGGGCGTTTGATCGCGCAGACGGATCGGTCGTATGGAAACAGGAAGATCTTTCAAATCGAAATCTAACCGCACCTGTCATCACCGGGCAGGGTGATGTAATGGTTGCTGATCTGGAAGGTTATCTGCATATTCTGTCCGGTGAAGACGGTCTAATGATTGGCCGTGTTAAGGCAGCGTCAAAAGAGATTACGGCTCGGCCGGTGATGCGGGATGGTGTGCTTTATACTTTGGATCGGTCCGGGACGTTGTCGGCAATAGAGTTGTAGGGCGGACTGAAGCCGCTGGGTCTTCTTTTTTCTTTTCTTTTGGTTTATGTCTGCTCTGGCGTGCTGCTCTGGCGTTCTGCTCTGGCGTGCTGCTCTGGCGTGCTG
>CAKZVB010000265.1 GCA_937922015.1 uncultured Granulosicoccaceae bacterium | reverse complement strand
GTCTGACCGGGCATGATAAAAGTACGGCCGATATAGCGGTTCTTTACAAACCCTTCGCGGTAGGTAATACCCAGATCCATCGCAAGCTCGAGTGCTGATGTACGACTGGTATCCGGAATTGGTATCACTACGTCTATATCGTTTTGTGGCCAGGTCTTGCGAATTTTGTTCGCCAGCTTACGGCCCATATTGAGGCGGGACGAATACACTGAGACTTTATCAATCACGGAGTCGGGACGCGCAAAATACACGTATTCAAAAATGCAGGGAGTCAATGCCTGCTTCTTTGCGCACTGATGGCTGTGCAGCACCCCGTCTTTGGTGATGTATATCGCCTCACCCGGATTGAGATCACGAACCGGCTCATAGCCAAGCCCGGTCAGCGCTACACTCTCTGAGGCAACGATATACTCAGTGCCGTTTTCAGTTTCCCGCCTGCCCAGTATCACCGGACGAATTCCATACGGATCACGAAACGCCAGTACACCGCGCCCGACCAGCATAGCGATGACCGCATAACTGCCCATACAACGTTCATGCACCGCCGACACCGCGGTAAACAGGTGTTCAGGTTCCAGCTTGAGGGACTGCGCAGCACGCTGCAGTTCATGAGCCAGTACATTGAGTAACACTTCGCTGTCCGAGCTGGTATTAATATGACGGCGGTCGGACTTATACAGCTCGGATTGCAGTGCTTCTGCGTTGGTCAGATTTCCATTGTGCGCCATGACGATGCCAAACGGGGAGTTAACGTAAAAGGGCTGTGCCTCGGCGGACACTTTGGAACTGCCGGCGGTGGGATAGCGTAAATGGCCAATGCCCATGTTGCCGCGCAAGCGAAGCATATGAGCCGCGCGAAAGACTTCTTTTACCAGCCCCGGGGCTTTTCGAACATAGAGCTTGCGATCTTCGCAGGTAGCTATGCCTGCGGCGTCCTGGCCGCGGTGCTGCAGCAGAGTGAGTCCATCGTAGAGTTTGTGATTTACCGGTTCGCAGCCGACAATCCCGATAATCCCGCACATTTAAGGTAGTTGCCCCAACATTGTAAGTGCTGCGAATTGTAAACCGTTTGCGGCACGGTTACCTGTGTTGTTTGTGTTTAAAACGAAAATAATTATCGATTTCAGCTGACCGGTGCCCGGCGCTAATTGCGGGGCGGCAGTGCAAACCGGCTAGATGGCAGCTGTTTTAAACCACTTGGAAATACCAGTCGGCATCCTGTTTTGAATTAATCGGGAAACCCTGAGCACGTGTGGCATGGCCTTGGATTCATTCCAGATTTTCTCCGCGGGAATCGGCGGGAATGCACTGGCCAGCAGCGCCACCAACGCGACCACGAGGGCACCGCGCAGTACGCCGATACCGAGCCCCAGAATCAGGTACAGGCCACCGCCGGAAGGAATAAGTTTTCGAACCAGAAGACTCAACAAGCCCCCTACCAGCATTGTGCCGACAAACAACAAAATGGCACTGACAAACCAGCGCGCTGTGTCACTCTCTATGGTTTGCGGCAGCAGAATCATGAATTGCTCGGTGTAATTAAGCGGCAGCCAGATTGCCACTATCCACGTGGCAAGTGAGAAAAACTCACTAAAAAACCCCCGGTACATGCTCAGGAGGGCAGACATGCCGATCACCGCTATTATGATCAGGTCAAGTATGTTGAATGCTGTCATCAATATAGTCTCTGCTTCTTATGTCTATTGTAGCAGTAGGGCGCTATTTGCGCGTGACCATGATGCTATCAACACGGTAGTTGCGATCAATTCGGTTTTTTAACGCCAGCGCATCGACCTGACTGGCAATCGGGCCGATAAACACACGAAATATGGCCCGTTTCTTACCGTCGACACGATTGACGTAGGCCGGAAGATTTTCAGCACGCAGCCGACCTAACAGCTTCAGCGCATTACCATCCTTCAGAAAGCTTGCGACCTGAATATTGTAGCCGGGCGGAATTTCCTGATTCGCCGCAGTTACTATGGCAGAACCTTGCGCGGGGGTATCCCGCTGAACACTGTTGGCAGCATTGCCACCTGAAACCACATTACCGCCTGACGGCGTGATCGCCTGCGTTGGCTGATCGATGGTGGTTACAGAGGAATTCGATTTAGCCACCGGTGGCGAATGCGGCGCCAACACAGGGGGCGCTGTGGTCGTTATCACCGGAATATCTTCGGCACTCGGTGCTTCCGGCAGCGGTTGCCGGGAAGAATACGATGTTTCAACAACCTGGCGCTCTGGCTGGACAGGAAAGGTTTCTGCGTATTCGTATTCGCGCTGCGAGCCGGCGCCATCGAGCACGAAGGGTAAAACAATCACTGCAATTGCCAGCAACACAGCAGCACCGATCAAACGCGCCAGAAGTTGCTCGTCTTTATATTCTTTTCTACCCTCAGCAACCAGCGGTGCTGCGCTCATTGTTTGATACCCGGTCTAAAAGTCAGATTTTTATAAACTTTGCTGATAGCAATTTACTCAATTGGTTATGTCAGTGGTCTTCAGGTAATCCAACACCGGGCCCACCATATGAAATGAGCCAAAAACGACCACGCGACTGTTACCCTGTGATTGTGCAACAGCAGCCTCGAAGGCCTGAATTACCGAAGCGAAAACCTCTGTCTTTACCGCCGTCTCTACGGCCAGAGATCCGGCCAGTGATCGAGCAAGCGCGGGGGCTTCAAACGCTCTTGGATAGTCGATCCGGGCGACAAACCACTGATCAATCACCGGCGCCATTTGCTTCACGATCGCCGTCACGTCTTTATCCTGCATGCAGGAGAATACAGCGATTGTTGAACCTTGTACCGGATTCTGCCTGAGATGCTCAGCCAACAGACCCGCCGCCGCATCGTTGTGCGCGACATCCAGCAATACCGTCGTGGATTTATGCTGAATCTGCTGCATCCGCCCGTCTATCGTGACACCCAGCATCGCCGCATTAATCGCGTCAACTGATGGCATTTTACCTAACAACTCTCCACACGCACAAATCGCCACTGATGCGTTGTCTTTTGCCCAGGCGGCAGCGATAGCCGGAATCGACAACGTTGCTGAGCCATGTGGACCGCTATAAGTCCATTGCTCTGCCGTGGTTTGTTCGGCGTTAAAATCAACACCGGTTTGCAGCAATCGGGCGCCAACCTGCGCTGCGTAATCGCCAATACTTTGCGGCGGATCTTTCTCGCCACAGACCAATGCGCACCCTGCTCTGGCAACACCGGCCTTTTCACGGGCGATAATTTCTCTGTCATCACCAAGCCAGTCAACGTGGTCAATGCCGATAGAAGTAATACAGGCAACATCACTGTCCCAGGCATTTGCTGCATCAAGACGTCCACCCAGGCCGATCTCAAGCACTGCCACATCAACGGCACTTTGTTTAAAACAATAGATGGCCGCGAGCGTAGTAAATTCAAAATAGGTCAGTACCGTTTTGCCGCGATGCTGCTCAATGTGATTGAACGCCTCACAAAGCGCGGCTTCTGTGGCTCGCTGATCATCTATCACAATTCTTTCATTAAAATCGATGAAATGCGGCGATGTATAAACCCCCACTGAAAAACCTGAATGCCTGAGGATTGATGCACTGTAGGCAACCGTTGATCCTTTGCCATTGGTACCTGCCACAGTAACAATGCGAAAGTCCGGATTCAGTAAATCTGCAGCAGCGGCGACTTCAGTAATTCTCGCCAGACCCAGATCTATTTTGTCCGGCTGCATCTGCTCCAGGCGTTCCAGCCACCAGGTCAGAGTATTTTTATCCTGCAATGGCTTGCTCCACACACGATGACATCCGGCCGCAACCGAATTGGATTATCGATAATCAGTAAGTCTCTTTAAGCGTTTAACTGATCATCAGCAGCTTTGACTTCTGCAATGAACTGTCGCATCAGAGCTTTATCTTTAATCCCCTTTGAGGATTCTACACCACTGCTGACATCAACCGCGCAGGGACGTACTGATGCTACTGCCTGTCTGACGTTTTCAACACCCAATCCACCGGCCAACACCAGCGAATTTATTGTGTCTGCGGGGATCAGTGACCAGTCGAATACATCACCGCTGCCACCGGCCGCACCGGCGACGTTGCTGTCGAGTAAAAACCCCCGTGCCGTTTTAAATTCTGCACAGTACGCCGCTACATTGGAAGTCGATTTCATTGACACCGATTTTATATAAGGACGGTTAAACGACTGGCAGAATTCACCGGACTCTGTGCCATGAAACTGCAGCAGGGAAACCGGAACGGCTGCCAGCACTTCTTCAATATAATGACGATCCGCATTGAGAAAAAGTGCAGTCAGTGAGGTAAACGGAGGCACCGCAGCGGCGATCGCTTTAGCCTGATCAATCTCCACATGTCGCGGGCTGGGAGCATAGAACACCAGACCAAGCGCATCCACGCCCAGCTGTGCGGCGTTGACTGCATCACCTGGCTGTGTGAATCCGCAAATTTTAATTTGTGTTCTGATTGTGTGTTGTGACATTGAATTCATCGCGCCACTTTATCATAAACAGGCAAACTGTATGACCGACTGCCACCGGCAGGCTCGCGGTTTGCACTCGCTTAAACGAGCTAAAGGAAGCCTGTCATCGGCAAGCTTGCGCGCCAGTCGGGCAATGCGAATTCTGCCGGGTAATCCGGACCCATAAAGTAAAGTCCATGTGGTACAGCGGTGGTACCCGCCAGTTTTCTATCGCGGGCGATCAATACCTGCTGCAGCCACGACACACGCTCTTGTCCCGATCCGATTCGTATAAGGCTGCCCGCGATAATGCGAATCATATTGTGAAGAAAGGCATTGCCAACGACTTCTATCTGCAATTGCTCGTTGAAGCGACTGACCGTAATCGATGTTATTTCACGCACAGGATGCCTGGCCTGACAGCCTGCCGCGCGAAAGCTTGTGAAGTCGTGCTCTCCCACAAGACACTGTGCCGCGGCATGCATACGGTTTGCATCGAGTGGCTGATAGATAACAGCAGCACGCTTGTTTAACAACGCTGATCGTGACGAACGATTTAAAATCAGGTAGCGGTAGCTACGTCCCATCGTGCTGTAACGTGCATGGAAGTCATCACTGACCTGCGTTGCCGATCTAATCGAAATATCAGCGGGCAGATTGGCGTTGACACCCAGCACCCAGGCTTTGTGTTCGCGCTGGCGATCAGTTTCAAAGTGTGCGCACTGGGCAAATGCGTGTACACCGGCATCGGTACGCCCGCTTGCGGTGATAACAACAGGCTCATCCGCTACGACGCCTAATGCCTTTTCAACTTCTTCCTGAACGGAATTACTGTGGCGCTGACGCTGCCAGCCACTGTATCGAGTACCATCATATTCAATTATAAGTGCGAATTTTGTCATGGTTAATTTTCACCCGCCGCCTTGTAAATATTCGGGTTAAGTCATCGCACATAAAAAAAGGGCGCTCATTACAGGCGCCCTTTAATACACTTTGATCAAATCCTGTAAGCCCAAGCTTACAAGGATTAATTCATCAGGTCAGACTTTTTAGCAGGTCCGACGCCTCTTTCTGTTGTGCCGGATTGCCGCCACTGACAACATCTTTCAGTGTATTGGCAGCACTTTCTGAATCACCCATGTCAAGGTATGCTTTGGCGAGATCAAGCATGGTTTCCATCTCGTTGGAGTCAGCACCATAGCTGCTCGATAGTTCGAGATCAGAATCCATTCCGGCCGGCACGCTACCGGTAATATCGCCCAGAGCATTCAGATCGGCATCGTCCAGGGTAAGGTTATCAAGAGTTGAGTCACCGTCGGGGTTGGTCAAGTCGAGTGATCCGAGGTCAAGCCCGGACATCTGACTGCCTGCCATTTCCTCCAGGTTCAGTGTACCGTCATCATCAAGTGCTGCCAGATCGACCTCATCGAGGCTGACATCATCAAGATCGCCAATACCAAAAGTATCATCTCCTGAGAAATCACCAGTCGCACCAAGATCATTGAGGTTAAATTCTGCACCGGCATCGATGGTTTGATTAAGATCAGCAGCGTCATCGGTATTGCTGCCAGCGTCATTACTTAACCCGACCGCACCGGCCGCAACCGCCCCTGCTGCGGCAACACCAGAGGCTACACCTGCACCTGCCCCTGAATTGCCTGCTCCCGAGAACTGCCCGTCACCGGCATCGAGGTCTCGACCCATATTAGCGACGTGCTCCCAGTTAGCCGAATTGCCAAATCTGCTTTGGTAGTTGGCCGCCGCCGCCTTAAAGCCTGCAGCATTTTCCTGATCATGATAGTTCTCAAGCAATTTCAAGTGATATTGCTCATTATCCGGTGCGCGTTCAATCGCCGTTTGCAGCAGATCTTCTGCCTGACCGTGAAGCCCATAACGAAGGTAGACATCTGCTTCGGTGATCGTTTCGTCCAATGCTGAATCGGCCTGATCCGGCAACGCTGCGTCTGCAGATACTTCTTTTTGATCTTCAGGTGCAGACCTGGCAGCAGGCTGCGATGGTGCAGGAGCTGCTTCGTCACGCGCTACCGCAACTCCGGTTGCCGCAGCCGCTGCACTGGCAGCTACCGCAGCCTGACCCATCGTCGAACGAGGTTGTTCGTTTTCTACATAGGTGCTGGTGCGTTTATCAAAATGGGTTCGGGCGGGTTTACCCAGGTCAGCACTGGTGTCGATATCAACCGGTACATCTCTGACCGGCACCTTGCGACGACGCGTCGCCCAGGCGCCAATCAATCCCAACAGAGCCAGACCTCCGCCGGCGGCGAGGATGTTCTTGCGATCACCCATTACTTTTTGCAGTGGTGCAATCGCCAGCAGTCCGCCTGCCGCCGCTGCCCCGCCTTTGCCAAGATCCTGCATGAGACCGGTTTCTTCAGCATTACCGGCAACCGTTGCCGGCACGTTAGTATCAGGTTCGGTTACAGCCGCTACGACTTCTGTATTCTGTGCCAGATTGGCACTTGCCTCGGCCTGCAATGCAGCGAGTCGATCTTTTACCCGGCTCGATTCTTCTTCAAATTTTAGCTTTTCCGCTTCTGCTGCTGCTTGTAATCGAGATTGCTCTTCAGCCGCTGTTTTGCTTACCTCGGCTAACTCTGCTTTGTCGGCCTCTGCTGCTGCCAGCAAGCTGGCTTTTTCTTCTTCAAGCGCTGTCAGCTTGGCTCGCATTGCAGCGCTTTCAGCGGCCAGCCTGTCACGTTCGGCATTAGCCGTGGCGATCAGTTGTTCTTTTTCAAGTTGCGCCTGCTCTGCTATTCGCAATCGCTCTGCCGCTGCCGCTTCAGTAATCCGTGCTTTCTCAGCTTCAAGCTCGGCCTTTATGCTCTCTCTCTCGGCTTTAGCGTTCTCAAGCAAACGGGCTTTTTCAGCCTCCGATTGTTTGAGCAGCGCCAGCTTATCGTTTTGCGCTGTTTTCTGAAGCTCTTCTTTCTCTACCTTCAGCTGTGCAAGCTGTGATTTTAAAGCGTCTTCTTCTGAAGCCAGTCGAATACTCTGGGCTTCGGCTTCCGCTGATGCAATATTTTTGTCAACGTCAGCTTGTGCCGCTACTTTCTCCTGCGCTATGGATGCATCTTCGGCAATGGAATCCTGCAGTCGCTTGAGATCGGCCTGCATATCTGCCTTTTCACTTTGAGCAAGCTCAAGCTGACGTGCCTTCTCTTCTGCTTCCTGCGCCATTTGACTACCGTCTGTTTTGGCGGTGGACAGTTCGGTTTGCAAATTACCCAGCTCACTTTCACGCAGCGTAATCAGCTTTTTCATCTTTGCCAGACTGTCTTCAAGCTCAACAACCCGCGAGCTCAATTCATCACGCTGCAAAGACTCTGAGGTTAACTCTTCCTGTGCGAGCACCATCTTTTTATTAACAGCGTCCAGGTTTCTATCGAGGTCTGAAGCGCCACTTTGATCATCGGTGGCAGACGTGCCGCTACCATTGGCACTTTCGTCAACGGCAACAATAGTCAGGCCTTCCGTTTTGCCCTCGTCAGTCTGTACAGGCGCGGCAGTGTCCGGGGCCTGTTGGCGCACAATGGCTTCTGCATCAGCGTTACTGACACCGCCCAACTCAGCAGGAATTTGCAGCGTGGCACCTTTGCGCATTCGATTCATATCACCATCAATGAACGCGTCAGGGTTTGCTTCCAGCAATGCTACAACCATTTGCCGGGTGGTAACACCTGCGGCCTTTTGGGTGCGTGCAATACTCCACAACGTATCATTGGTTTTCACGAGATAGCCGCCCGCACTGACCACCGGAGCGGACGGGGTAGCATCTGTAGCGCTCGGCGCCAGTATCGAGCTGATGTCTCCGGGCACTATTCCGGAGATATCGATTGCTTCACCCAGCGCGTTATCAGCGCTTGCCAAAGAGGTTGCCGCGCGTGGGACTGTTCTGGTTTCTACGGTTTCCAGGGTGACTTCCGGCTCAACCACTACATTGCTAAGATCAACCTCGGCTGTTGTGGTGTCAGCTTCAGGGGGTTCAATGATGCTATCCGCCGCGTTGTTCTCTGCTACCAGGACATTGAGGTTAACCGCCTGACCATCTCCAGAGCGAACCGTTGAATTATTGTCAGCCACAAGAGAATCGAGATTTACAATATTTTCTTCCTGATCCACGACGTTTGCCGTTTCATCGGTGAATATCGCATTGCTATCTTCATTGGTCGAATTATCGACAGTATTCCCGGCTGTACTATCACTGCCAAGCAGCTCGGCGCTCAGATCGATCTGTGTGCCATCACCAACCGTTGGCAAGCTGCCAACCTGCACGCCGTTGTCAACATTTTGCAAGGTCGACAACGTCTCTGTTGAGACATCGTCCGCGGTGGTGTCAGTCTCGGTGATCACGTTCACATCGATAATGGCCACATCAGCCTGCTCATCATAAACCGTTGCCATTGGCAGAGGCTCAATGGTCGAGCCTGCGTCGGTTGATTCTATTTCGCTGGCCAGATCTACTACCACGCCGTCCACCACAGCAGCATCACGATTGATCGGACTGGAGACACCGACACCGGATGTATCGGCGACAGCAACCGCGGGCGTTGGCTCTGCCAATTCACTTTGGCGAGCTACAAACAATGGCGGATCAAGCAGCACGGTATATTCGCGGACTATCGTGCTCCCCTGCGGAGAATCGAGCTCAAGCAGAAAGCTCAGGAAAGGTTCGACGATTGGAGTGTCGCTGGATATTTTTACCACAGGCACGCCGTCAGGCCTTTGCTCGACGTTGAATTGCATCTGTGACAAGACTGAAGAGCGCACTAAACCGGCCGACGCAAATGCTGCTGCTGAGGCCAGACGCACATTTAAGCCTTCCAGTTCACCGGGGGCAAAAGAAACAATACTTATTTCGGCATCCAGCGTTTGATTCAGCGCCGAATACATTTCAATTTCACCCAGACCCAGGGCATGGGTATTTACAGATAGTGTTGCCAGGCTCATACTGACAGCGGCTGCAATGGCTAGTTTACGCACGTTTTTTGGTCTCTTGTTATATGCTTTGGGCCTTTCTAGAGCAGAGACACCACTGACCCGGTCATTCGGTGCGCGCGCAATGCACGCATCACTGGTAAAACTACCGACCGAGTATCTGATATGCTCTGTCTAATCAAGGCTCTAAAGTCTTTAATAAACGCCTAACGACTGTCTCCCAGTGCACACTGATGGCACTCCAAGACCCCCTGTCAAACTTTTGTACCTTATGGATATAGTACGAGCTGTCGATTTAGGCAACATCTGACGGCACAATTCTTGGGCCTTTAGTTAACATATTTACGGGCAACTGCCAAGATACGGCATTGCCGGCCCCTTATGTTAACCACTTGGGTTTTGCGCGTTAAGTTATTAATGGCAGCTGTGCGTTACCGCACAAAAGTAAAATCGATTGCTTTACAGTCCGTTGCAGCAATGTTGCATGGTAGCTTCTGATGCACGCCCTTCCGGTTACACGCACCAGGACGCACCGGAATTCTTTAAGAGCGGCGGCAGTCCGGGTCTTCAGACTTCCAGAAAATGTATGAGCTACCGCGGGAACGCTATCAGCGGCTGTTGCGATCAAGCGTTCCCGGGTGGTCAGCCCCGTGCCAGCAGACGAATCATTCTTCGCAAAGGCTCAGCAGCACCCCACAACAGTTGATCACCGACGGTGAACGCAGACAGGTAATCCGGCCCCATGCTCATTTTGCGCAAGCGCCCGACTGGTGTCTTTAATGTGCCGCTAACGGCTGCCGGCGATAAACGGGCAACAGAATCTGTTTTGGTATTCGGCACGACTTCAACCCAGTCGTTGCCGTTGTCCAGTATTTGCTCAATTTCAGCCAGCGGAAGGTCTTTACGCAATTTGATGGTCAGTGCCTGCGAGTGACATCGCATCGCCCCTACTCTGACACATAAACCATCGATAGGAATAATATTGCCCGCTTCACGACCGAGAATTTTATTGGTTTCGACTTCTGCTTTCCATTCTTCCCGACTTTGACCATTCTCAAGATCGGAATCAATCCAGGTAATCAGGCTGCCAGCTAATGCCGCACCGCATTCTGCAACAGGCAGCTTTGACGAACGCAGACTCTCGGTAATCGATGTATCAATGTCAATAATGGAGCTGTCCGCATCCGCCAGTGACTGCGCGACAGATTCATGCAGAAAACCCATCTGGGAAATCAGTTCCCGCATACTTCGAGCACCACCACCCGAGGCCGCCTGGTAGGTCATTGCAGACACCCATTCGATGAGATCGTCGCGAAACAAACCCGCCAGCGACATCATCATCAGGCTAACCGTGCAATTGCCACCAATAAAGTCACGCTTGCCACTGGCCAGCGCTTCTTCAATCACTGTTAGATTTACCGGGTCGAGAATGATTGTGCTGTCGTCAGCAGTTCTTAAAGTCGATGCCGCATCGATCCAGTACCCACCCCAGCCACGGCTACGCAAATTGCCGTGTACATCACGCGTGTAGTCGCCACCCTGACAGGTAATCACTGCGTCGAGTTTTGATAGTGCATCCAAATCGGTGGCGTCTACCAATACAGACTCCCGGCCACCGACAACCGGCCCGGGACGGCCAGCCTGAGACGTGGTGAAAAACGTTGGTTCGATATGGTCGAAATCGCCCTCTTCAATCATGCGCTGCATGAGAACGGAACCTACCATTCCGCGCCAGCCTACGATTCCAACTTTCATTCTAATTTCTGACTCTTTTGTTATGGGATAAATTAGCCGCACCAGATTGCGCGCGCTTGCCTACTATATAAAATTTTTACCGGCAAAGACCCTGTCATTTACAAAAATCTGACAACAGTTGCGATTTTGTACACATAACCATCAGAAATCAACTGAAAATCTGGTATCCCCAAGCCGAATCCGTACAGAAATACCAACATTGCCATGTGCGTTTTTATGTAAAAAAATACAGTATGCTATTTTTGGCAAAAAACGCTGAAACACCTGTATACAAGCCACTTTACAAAAAATACCCCTACTGCTGGCGTACCCTACAGTATTCATACTAGGTGGCGAATTATTTTATTAATGTTATACCCTACCTATGATGTTAAAGGGATACCTCATTGGATATAAATAATTTACGTGCTTTTATCGAAGTTGCCGATAAACGGTCATTCTCTCGATCCGCAGAAACACTTCACCTGACTCAACCAGCAGTAAGCAAAAGAATTGCGGCACTGGAATCTGAGCTGTCCGCCAAGCTTTTCGATCGTGTGGGCCGCAGCGTTCACCTGACAGAAGCCGGCAATGTATTACTGCCATCGGCACGGCAGATCAGTGCCGAACTGGATCGCATCGAAGAGGTCATTTGCAACCTTGGACAAAGCGTCACTGGAAAGTTAAGCATTGGCACAAGCCCGCATATCGGTGTTCACCATTTGGCCACCGTACTAAAAAACTTCAGAAAAAGTTACACCGATGTAGATATAGATATCCAATTCAACAACTCGGTTAAAACACTTGCTTCTGTCGAAGAAGGCCTGTTTGAAATGGCACTGTGCACAATACACGGGCCGGTATCTCCAAGGCTGCGGGAAATAGAAATCTGGCGTGAAAAACTAGTGGTCGTTGTGTCACCCGATCACCCGCTTGCCTTTGAAGACAATCTGGATTTCAACCTGCTGATGAAGTGCCCGGCAGTATTACCTGACAACCCTTCAGTTATGCGTACCATGATTGACCGCACGCTCGTCGCCAATGACGCAAAAGCCACCGTGTCACTGGAGGCAACTGACCTTGAAACTCTGAAGATGATGATCTCTATCGGTCTGGGCTGGGGATGTCTGCCCCAGTCTTTGTTAGATGATTCAGTGATCGCACTGGACATACCACAGCTTCAATTGCAGCAAAGAATATCACTGGTCAGGCATCAGGACAGAACGCTGTCGCGCGCAGCACAAGCTTTTATGGATACATTACCCACTTCTATAATCTAATTAGTGCCCATCCACAGCGCCGTAAGTGGTTGAGATGGCGATAATAAATAGGCAGTAGATATAAAAAATCCTCTTAAGTTTGTTATGTTTAAGTTGCAAAACAAAAAACCAACAAACCAAGAGGATTCCGCATGCGA
>CAKZVB010000264.1 GCA_937922015.1 uncultured Granulosicoccaceae bacterium | reverse complement strand
GAGCTGAATCAATCCCCGGATGACATGGCTCCATTTATAAATTCACTGATAAGCAATGCGTCCACTCTCCATGAAAAGAAACTTCTTCAACTGCCGCTAACACTGGCCAAATTCATTCGCAAGTACCAATCAATCATTCGCACAAAGAGTGATTTTTTCCGAGCGCTGCAAACCGGAAAAAAATCTTCAGACCTATACCCGGCGCAGAAGTTAAAGAGGATGCTCACGGAGTTGGAGGTCATAGCGTAAAGGATAGGTTTTACGTGACACATAGTCCGTTCAGTCCACAACAAGCCAACCATGATAGTCCTGTCAGGGACATCCGTTTCAGTTATCTCTCAACATAGCCGTGCGCTACAAGCGCTGTTATCTCAAACAAAGCGAAATCGAACCGGACGTCCCCGCCAACAGCATCTGTCTTGTTTTTTGAAATCATCCGGAGTCGGGACAAAGCGCCAGGGATGGCGCGTGAGCGCCAGCAGCACAGGGATGTGCGTCTGGCGCGGCCCGACGGAGGGGGATTTCAAAAAATTCCGAAGGAACCCGAAGGGCAAGGCAGCAGCGGATGAAACAAAAGGGCGTTTTGTTTACTTTTCCGCCTTTGAAAAGTGAATCGTACAGCCAGGGATGGCTTCGAAAAAACGCCAGGCACGGCACGCCAGAGCAGCACATTAGAGCAGACATCAAAGCAAAACGTTAGAACAGCACACCTAAGCAGCAAGCCGGTATTCTATTCAGGAGGCACCTTTTTTTTGAAAAAATTCCAAGGTGACGTAAAGCACAGCTAAGTGTCTATCACAGGGGTAGTCATACCAACAAAACATATGATAGTCCTGTCAGGGACATCCGTTTCAGTTAACTGTCAAACAAAGCCAACACCCTGACCGGCCTCCTCTCAACAGCATCTGCCTTGTTTTTTGAAATCATCCGTAGTCGGGACAAAGCGCCAGGGATGGCGCGTGAGCGCCGGCAGCACAGGGATGTGCGTCTGGCGCGGCCCGACGAAGGGGGATATCAAAAAATTCCGCAGGAACCCGAAGGGCAAGGCAGCAGCGGATGAAGCATAAGGGCGTTTTGTTTACTTTTCCGCCTTTGAAAAGTAAATCGTACAGCCAGGGATGGCTTCGAAAAAACGCCAGGGATGGCACGCCAAAGCAGAACGCCAAAGCAGAACGCCAAAGCAGAAAAAAAAACAAAAATAAATCAACACAAAGCAGAACACCAAAAGTGCTCAGGCAACCCCTGAGCACTTAAATCAACCTTTATCCAACAACCCCCCCATCATCCCGCCGAACCGCAATAACCGCCGAACGTGCAACCTTATCACCACCCTCCGGCCAGTGACTGCCACCTTTTTCACCAGGGTGTTGAACACCAAGAAACATTGTTCGTTTGTCAGTACTCCAGGTCAGTCCGGTAATTTCCGCTTCATTCGGGCCAACCAGAAAGCGACGTATCTCACCGGTAGCCGGATCGCCTGCCAGCATCTGGTTATTGCCGTGCCCTGCAAATGCTTCTTCGTTCGAGTAATTACCGTCGGTCTGAATCCACAGGATACCGTTGGAGTCGAACTTCAAACCATCGGGGGAATTAAACATATTGGCGACCGATATGTTGTCAGACGGTGCACTCGCATCACCCGGGATTGAAGGATTTCCGGCAAGCGCATAAAGATCCCACGAGAAGCTGTTGCTGGTGTGGTCCGCACGAACCGGACGCCAGCGAACTATCTGACCATAGATATTTTTCTCACGCGGGTTAGGCCCCCCGGCCGGAGTCGGATCGCCACCGGCATTAGGCTTTACACCACGATTTTTATTGTTGGTCAGAGCGGCATACACTTCAGCCTTGTTCGGATTGGCACTGACCCATTCCGGTCGATCCATAGTGGTTGCACCGACGGCAGACGCTGCAATACGTGTGTGCACACTGATCTCTGCAATGCTTCCCATACCAGTCGCCTGCGGGCTTAACTCCAACCACTCTCCGGTGCCGTCGTCATTAAACTTTGCGGCGTACAGTTGACCGTATTCAAGCAGAGAGTCTGTTTCAGCACCGGGTGCATAAACACCGGTTGAAACAAAACGATAAAGAAACTCGCCACGCTCATCATCGCCCATGTAGACGACCACGCGGCCATCACTGTTGATAACAAGCTCTGCATTTTCATGCTTAAAGCGTCCAAGCGCCGTGAGCTTTCTGGGGGCAGCATCCGGCTTACGGGGATCGATTTCTACTACATAACCCGCACGGTTTGGCTCATTTGGATTTTTAGCGACATCAAATCGATCATCAATTTTTGCCCAGCCATAACCCCAGTCCTTCGAGGACACGCCATAACGCTTTAATTCAGCTGAAACCGTATGCTCTTCATCCTCAGCTGAAAAGTATCCATTGAAGTTTTCTTCGCAAGCCAGATAAGTACCCCACGGCGTCGAGCCGTTGCCACAGTTATTCCATGTGCCCAGTGCTGTTTTGGCATCGGGATCAGCGGCTGTCTTCAGTAGATCGTGGCCTGCGGCAGGCCCGGTAATCTGCATCTCTGTGTCAGGAGTAACTCGGCGATTATAAGGACTGTCTTTAACGATCGACCATTGTCCGTCCTGCTCCGCTATTTCCACAACGGTCAGGCCATGCGCCATCTTGCCCTTGAGAATATCATCGTCGCTTGCCGGTTTTCCGTCTTCGCGATTACCCCAGATAATTTTGCGATTGGTGTATTCGTTGTTCACCACCAGCAATGTCTTGTCACCGTGTGCAAACACTTCCATACCATCGATGTTGTCGCCAAAGGCCAGCGCCTGGCTCTCAGCGTTGCCACGGGTCTCATGATCAAAATCTACACCCTCCGTCCAAAGAGGGTCTCCCCAGCGTGCAACTACCTGCGAGGAGTAACCGTCAGGCAAGGTAATGTCATCAAGTGTGTTGGCATCAATCGGGCTGAACGCGAAGCGATCTTTAGCCGCCTGTGCTTCTCCGGAAACCAGACCTGCTGAAATCCCCGCACTACCAAGTGCTGCAACTCCGCCATAGGCCATAACGCTTTTCAGCAGGCCTCGCCGGGTGAGTGCCGTTTCCAGAATTCGGTCAAAATCATTTTCCTCGGGTTTGGGATTAATAATTTCATCGATTTCGTCAAATGACAGTTCGTCTTCGCTACGCATAAGTTCACTCCGTTTGAAAGAAATTGGTTAAATCGCGAAGTTAACAATTTACCATGAAGCTTTTGTTAAATTTCTAAATTTTTGACGTAACTCAATTTTCCGGACCAATTAGACTGCCATGTCAACAAGATCTGGTACTCACAAAATATCTGAACCTGCAGACCTGTAGCTCTCAAGGTCCTTGAAAATCAATATATTAAAGATGTTACGATCCATCAGAATCGTCGTCAGCGATCTTAAAGATTATTCGCGTCTATTTATCTAACACCAGTACGTCCCAAAACGTGGAAGTCGCTAATACGTAAGCGGTAGACAACAAATTGTCGATTACACGATTTTTATCTGCCAGCCAGCAGAATAAATACAGATAAAACTAATCGCGGACGGCGTCGGAAATTATTCGACTTAAGAACCCGGGTATCGTCTCTTCATCAGCCGACTATTTTTTTGCGGTGAGCACGCCTGGCGCGCACAATAATTATCTGGTAAAACGGCCCCAGCAACCGCACTATGATATCAGCCAGTTTCGCATCTATACCTACCAGAACCCGGCGTTTGTTTTTTTCAACCCCGCGCAGTATTTGTAACGCTGCCACATCCGGCTTAGTGGTATTCAGTGCTTTTTCAGCCCGTCGGTTACTAGCCCGCGTACTGATACCAGTGAGTTGTTCGGCACTGGGGTCGATACGGGCCGCGCTGGCAATATTGGTTTTCACCCCTCCCGGGTGTACACAAGTGGCACTGACAGCCGCTTGTTGAAGCTCAAGTTCCATGCGCAAACATTCTGTGTAACCCCGGACAGCAAATTTACTCGCGTTATAAGCCCCGTTAAGTGGCATCGACAGCAGCCCGAACACGCTCGATACATTGACAATATGACCATCACCCGAGGCATGCAAATGTGGCAGGAACGCTTGCGTTCCCCACACAACGCCCCAGAAATTGATATTCATCAGCCATTCGAAATCCTGTTGTTTTATTTTCTCAACACTTGCAGAGATCGCAACACCGGCATTATTGAATACTAAATTTACCCGCCCGTGCGTTGCGACAACTTGTTCAGCCCATGCGTAGACCGCCTCCCTGTCACCGGTATCTACTATTGCTGTGGTGATTTTAATATTTTGCGTTCGTGCGAGAACGGCGGTTTCTCTAAGCCCGGTTGCGTCGATGTCCGACAAAGCCAGGTGGCAACCTCTGCCAGCCAGCTCAATAGCAAGTGCCCGCCCTATGCCTGAAGCAGCACCGGAAATAGCGGCGACTTTATTGCTAAACGATTTCAAGTAATCACCTGATTAACCAGAGACTCAAAGCATCAATACAACATTACCGGGATCGCCGGATCGTATAACTTTTAGTTAACTATGTCTGTCCGGGCTGCAGAAGTGTCGTTGCAGCTTCAATTCTGCTCGCAAGCCAATCGCACTGCAAGCCTGCTAATAAATCTCAAGAGACTCATCGACTAAAGGGCCATGCAATAGCTGTTTCTTATCAGTGGAATAGTCATTATAAAGTTTCCACGGAACTTCTTTGGCACCCATCGGTAATACCGGTGAACCACGGGCGAAGTATCCCGATGTCATATCCAGTAGTGGCGCAGAACTTAGCGTCCCTCTGACTCGCGCGACACAGACTCTGGCACCAGACTCATCCATGTGATTGATCAATCTGCACGCGTATTGCGCTATCAGATCTATTTTTAAGGTCCACGATGCATTGGTATAACCGATTGATCGAAACAGGTTTGGCAGATTTTCAAGCATCATACCTTTATACAAATGATGTTTGGACACTTCATATTTTTTGCCATTAACTATAAATTCAATCCCACCGGTCAAGCTCAGATTAAGCCCGGTGGCGGTCACCACTATGTCTGCATCTATAATCTGACCGGACTTCAGGCGCAGACCAGTCGTGGTAAAACACTCTATGTGGTCGGTGACCACTGACACCCGGCCCGCAGCAATTGATGTAAACAGCTTACCGTCAGGCACCAGGCACAGGCGCTGATCCCACGGCGCATAATCTGGCGTAAAGTGCCTCATGTCGTAGCCCCGGGGCAATTGTTTTTTAACCTTCCCGATCAGAAATTTCCGCATAACATCCGGAAAACGGCGGCACAATTTGAATAAGCCATTGCCCAATCGCAAATTGCGCTCACGGATTAACCGGTATACCAGGCTGGCTGGCAGCAACTTTGACAAGGCAGCCGCCAGTGGATCAGACGAGGACATTGCCATCATATAGCCTGGCGAGCGTTGCAGCATAACCACATGCCCGGCTTCATCGGCCAGCTCAGGCACTACCGTCACGGCTGTGGCTCCGGAACCAATCACTACAACACGCTTGCCGCTATAGTCCAGATCTGCAGGCCAGAGTTGGGGGTGGACTATGCTACCGGTGAAACTATCCACACCGGTAAAATCAGGCGTATAGCCTTGTTCAATTTCATAGTAACCGGTACACATCATCATGCACTGACAGGTAAGCTCAATGGTGTTGGTATTTTTTTTATCCTGCACAGTCAGCTTCCAGCAGGCAGTCTCATCATGCCACTGCGCACGGGTTACTTTATGTTGATAACGGATTTTAGAATCAAGACCAGCCTCGACCGCGGCTTCACGTATGTATTCGCAGATAACATCACCACCGGCAATGGCATCAGTATGAGGCCAGGGTTTAAACTCGTAACCCAGGGTGAACATATCAGAGTCAGACCGTACACCGGGGTAGCGGAACAGATCCCATGTGCCACCGATGTTGTTACGTGACTCGAGAATTGCGAACGACTTATCGGGGCATTTATCTACCAGATGCCTGGCTGTGCATATGCCGGAAAGACCAGCGCCGACAATCACGATATCGAAGTATTCAGACAAGATTTATTTCCCACAAAAGCCGTAACACATGAAACCGACAGACCTGCGGGTAAGCACTATCAATAGTGCTTTTCAGCCTAAATAAGCTTCCCTGCAATTGTTTAAAATCGGGTTTAGCCGTAGGGTTTTGCCCACTGACTGTCGCCATCAAGCCATGCATCAAACCAGGCGGCCAGTGAGTCCTTATGCGCGATAAACTGCTTTTCCATTGGCTCGCCTATTTCACGCTTATTGGGATCAAACCAACATACCGGATAACCGTCTTTTGTGGTGTCAAAGCACGAATAAACGCCGGAGCCCCAGTTACAAAAAGCAACCATTCCTTCCGGCCACTGCCAAAGCTCATCATACGGGTCAGTGTCTGACAGAAAAATATAAAAGTCTACAATGGTGTCACCCTCATCAGAGGTATATCCACCATCGACTCCCAATATCTTGTGCGATGGTCCAAACCCCCCGTTGGCTACCTGCAGATACAGTTCTTTGAGCAGCGGTGGAAACGCAAAGCCGATCAGTTTTTCTGCCTCGCCCACCACCACCGAAGATGCCGGAGCTCCGGCCACTTTACCTTTCAAACGACCTACTAAATCCACAAACTTTTATCCCGACAGTGTTTCACTGCACACAAGTGATGACCCGCGCATTAGACGATAGTGGTTCTAGCCTTGAGCCAATACACGGTGCTTCTAATACCGGAGTTTAAACGGATGATGAGGCAATTCCCACCTAATTAGTGCCCATCCAGAAACAGGGCGTAGCGAGGATCACTCAGGTGCGTGAGATTTTGCCTGGCACATGTGGGCCCATCCGTTGCCAATAATGGGTCATTCATAAGTAACT